>JBPBQB010000257.1:0-90723 GCA_050954545.1 Janthinobacterium lividum
GTGGACTTTGCGAACTCGTTGCCGCGACTTCAGTCGCCCGCTTCAAACAATTTATGCGACTGAGGAGACTAAAACCATGCATGATGGTGCTCAAACACAAAAATTATTTGCCGAAAAGAACATCAAATTTTTTCTCATGTCGTTTGTCGACATGCACGGCACGCCCCGTGCCAAGCTGGTTCCTGCCGAATTCCTCTCAGATGTTCTGGAAGGCGCGGCCGGGTTCGCTGGGTTTGCGGTGGACGGTGTCGGACAGGGTCCCCATGACCCTGACCTCTCGTGTGTCCCGCAGGCCGACTCGACTGTCTACCCGCTGCCCTGGAAACCCGGCCTTGCCTGGATGGCGGGCAATCTCCAGTTAAACGGCACGAACTGGGATTACTGCCCGCGTACCATTCTCACGAATGCGCTGGCCGATGCCAAAGCTAAAGGCTTTTCGCTCAAGATCGGTGTCGAGCCGGAGTTCTTCTTGGTCGAGCGTCAGCCCGACGGCTCCCTAGCAGTCGCCGACGCTGGGGACACTCTTGCCAAGCCTTGTTATGGTCAGCTTGCCTTGTTACGAAATGCCGATTTCCTAATGACTTTGATGGGCTACTTGAATGAGCTGGGCTATGGGGTCTACCAGAACGACCACGAAGACGCCAACGGTCAGTTTGAGATGAACTGGCGCTTTGATGAAGCTCTTGCGACTGCCGACAAAGTCTCTTTCTTCAAATTCGCCGTCAAAGCGCTGGCGGAAGAACGCGGCCTGCTGGCGACTTTCATGCCGAAACCGTTTGCGAACCTCACGGGCAACGGAGCGCATATGCATGTGTCGCTCTGGGATGCCGACGGCAAAGACAACCTGTTTTTGGACAAAAGCGACCCGCGCGGCCTGTCTTCCGTCGCGTTATCGTTTCTCGGCGGGCTGCTCGACCATGCTTCCGCGCTCTGCGCTTTGACCGCGCCGTCCGTCAATTCCTACAAGCGCTTCGGCGCACGCTCTCCTCGCTCCGGTGCGACCTGGGCACCCGTTTTCATTGCTCACGGCGGCAACAACCGGACCATGATGGTTCGAGTCCCCGCTCCGGGCCGCATGGAGTACCGCACTTCCGACGGCTCTGCTAATCCGTATTTAGCAACCACGGCCCTGCTCGCTGCCGGGATGGACGGCATCGCACGCGGCCTGAAAGTCGGCACCGGTCAGGAAGGTAATCTGTTCCTGCTGTCTCCGCGCGAGGCCAAAGAACGAGGCATTGAGCTGCTGCCGGCCAATCTAGGCGAAGCGCTGGATGCGTTAGAGCAGGACGAAGTTCTATGCCGTGCTCTCGGCGCGGACTATGCCGCCCATTTCTTAGAGATCAAGCGGGCTGAGTGGGACGAATATGCGGAGATGATCGCGAAGAATGTGACTCAATGGGAGATCCAGCGCTATTTGTGAGAGCATCAAAGACTCCGGGGGTATGAAACCCCCGGCAGTTAAGTGCAGACGCCCTCCGGGCTATGGATTAGAGTCAACGCAGTTGTCTTCAGCCCGAAGGGCGTCAGCTTTTCAATGCCGGGGGTTTCATACCCCCGGAGTCCTGCAAAATCCAGCTCTGGATTTGACTTACTCTCGTAAATTTGGGTACACTAGCCGTCATTGGACGCCATAAGCATAGCGGCTTTGGCACCGACTTCCCCTGACGGCACCTTTTCTTTTGATTTCCACTCTGGCACTGCTGCCATCTTTCCTAAATTGCGTTCCCATGCCGCGCTTCGCGGCACGAATATTGACAGGAGAAACAGCGATGGCGATTATGTTATCCCTCGCAGACGCGCCAATAGCGTCTGCTGTAACCCATGTGCATCCGTTAGAACCGCTGAGCGGGGACGAGATTGCGTCTGCAATCGCGATCCTGCGCGAGTCGGACTACATCGGTGCGAAATGCCGTTTCGTGCTGGTGACGCTGCAGGAGCCGCTGAAATCCGATGTGCTAGACTGGACGCCCGGCGCAGAAGTCCCGCGCGAAGCGGCGATCCAAGTCTTGGATAATGCCGATGGGCGGGCTTATGAAGCGGTCGTTTCCCTGACAGACGGAGTCGTGACCCGGTGGGAATATGTTCCCGGCGTCCAGCCGTCTCTGATGCTCGATGAATTCTTCGAGTGCGAAGAGGCCGTCAAGTACGATCCCCAGTTCCAAGCGGCCCTTGCCAAGCGCGGTGTCACCGATATGAGCCTGGTGATGGTCGATCCCTGGTCGGCAGGCTGGTACGGCGCGGAAAGTGCGTCCTACGAGAACCGGCGGGTCCTGCGGGCAATGGCCTGGGTACGCACTTCGCCGGGTGACAACGGCTACGCCCACCCTATCGAAGGGCTTGCCGTCATCTTCGACCTGAACACGCAGGTGATTATCGAAGTCATCGATACCGGCGTGGTGTCGATCCCGAAGCAGCCCGGTAACTACGCCCGCGAGTTTCTTCCTGAGTTCAGCCCCACCGGCGAGTTCCGAACTGACCTGCGGCCATTTGAAGTCGTCCAGCCCGACGGCCCGAGTTTCAAAGTCGACGGGCATCAGATTTCCTGGCAGAAATGGTCGTTCCGTATTGGTTTTACGCCTCGTGAGGGACTGGTCCTTTACACGGTCGGCTACGAAGACGGCGGCGCAGTGCGGCCTATACTCTACCGGGCTGCCCTCTGCGATATGGTCGTTCCTTACGGCGATCCAGCCTACAACCATTACCACAAGAATGCGTTTGACTGCGGTGAGTACGGCATCGGAATGCTGGCGAACGCGCTGGAACTGGGCTGCGACTGCCTGGGCGAGATCCGCTACTTCGATGCCCACATGACCAGCAGCCGGGGCGAAGTCATCCGAATGCCGAACGTGGTGTGCATGCACGAAGAAGACTTCGGCATTCTCTGGAAGCATGTCGACTGGCGGACCAACCACACGGAAGTCCGGCGCTCTCGGCGTTTGGTCGTCTCGTTCATCGCCACTGTCGGCAACTACGAGTACGGCTTCTTTTGGTACTTCTACCAGGACGGCACCATCCAGTACGAGATCAAGCTGACCGGCATCATGCACACGGCGGCATTGGAGCCTGGCGAGACCCGCAAATACGGCACTATGATCGCGCCGGGCCTGTACGCGCCGAACCACGAGCACTCTTTCAATATCCGCATGGACATGATGGTCGACGGCCCGAAGAACTCCGTGTACGAAGTCCACTGCGAGACCGAGCCGGAAGGTCCCGACAACCCTGCCGGCAACGGCTACTACGCCCAGTCCACGCTGCTGAAGTCGGAGCACGAAGCCCAGCAATTGATTGATCCCTTGCGCGGGCGTTACTGGAAAGTGGTCAACGCGCACAAGAACAACGGCCTCGGCCAGCCTGTTGCCTACAAGATCATGCCGGGCGAGAATACGGCGTCGTTCCAGCACCCCAGCGGCTATGTCAGCCGCCGGGCGGGCTACATGAGTAAGCATCTGTGGGTGACACCCTACGCCCCTGAAGAGCTGTACGCGACCGGGAAGTACCCGAACCAGAGCCGCACAGACATGGGCTTGCCCGAATACACCAAAGATGACCGTCCGATTGAAGATACGGATGTCGTGGTCTGGTACACGATGACACACAACCACATCCCGCGCCCGGAAGACTGGCCGGTGATGCCGGTCGGCTACACAGGCTTCTATTTGAAGCCCGTCGGCTTCTTCGACCGCAACCCCGCGCTCGATGTCCCCCCGACCCAGGCCAAAGGCTGTCACAGCGCTCCGAACAGCTCCGCAGGGAGCAGCTCAGGTGCGGGCAGCTCCGAGAGCGGCTGCGGGTGCAGCACTGAAGGCCTGAGCGGCAGCAATGGAAACGGGAAGCATTGACCCATCTCATCAATCAAAGTTGACAGGTGGGTTCAGGAGGCCGGATGAACGTTCACGCGCTGGCCGCTTATGGGCCGGGAGAAATACTGCGGCCATTCGAGTACGAAACGGCTTTGATGGAAGGGCATCATTGCCTGATCCGGGTGGACGCCTGTGGGCTATGTCATTCGGACATCCACTGCATGGATAACGACTGGGAAATGACCACCTATCCTATCGTACCGGGGCATGAAGCAGTCGGAAGGGTTGTGGAAGCAGGACCGCTTGTTTCGCACCTCAAAGTTGGCGACCGGGTAGGGGTAGGCTGGCAGAGCGGGGCGTGTCTGCACTGCCTGGACTGTCTGCGGGGCAACGCGCAGATGTGTGAGGTCGACCAAAAATCGACTATTATCCATCAGTATGGCGGGTTCGGCGAATATTTAGCAGTCGACTCGCGGTTCGCGTTTTTGATCCCGGAAGGCCTTCCGACTGACGCCGCCGGGCCGCTGCTTTGCGGGGGAATTACAGTCTACTCGGGGCTGCGCCATGCCGGCATGGTCGGTGGTCAGGAGATCGGCGTGATCGGGATCGGTGGATTGGGTCATCTCGCTGTGCAGTTTGCGGCGAAGCTCGGCAACCGCGTCTCTGTCTTTACATCGTCGCCGGACAAGGCCGAATTTGCGGCTCAACTAGGCGCGGCGGAGGCCGTTGTGATCGGGCGTGACGGCAGTGTTCCGCAGAAGCCGTCTCGCCCGCTTGATATTATCATCGACACGGTTGCTGCCGCTAAAGACTATAACGCTTACTTAAACTGCTTGGCTTCCGATGGCGTGTTCAACTTAGTCGGTGTCCCGACCGAGCCGATTGCGCTGTCGGTGTTCGCGTTCCAGGACAAGCGCCGCCGGATCATGGGGTCGCCTATCGGCAGCCCGGTGGAGATTATTGAGATGCTGGCGCTGGCTGAGCGTCATGCCATCGTGCCGATTGTCGAGACCTATCCGTTCGAGCGAGCCAACGATGCCGCTCAGCGGCTGCGTGACAATAAAGTCCGCTACCGCGCTGTTCTGACAATGAACTGACAATCATCCAGAAGTTTAAAGGAGGCCCCCCCGCCCCAATTCTGGGGAGCAATATAGTGGGGGAATGCAGACGATCTCTCCCTTCCTGCTCTGGCTCCCCAGAATTGGGGCGGGGGGGCTTCAGCTTTCTTCGATACCGGCAATGCTGCCATTCTTTCGTTCCGCCGCGATCCTTCGATGTCGAAGCACGCACTTCCTGCTTGTTGACACGTCGGCCCTATGCCGCCGCGAAAGGATTAATCATTATGGCCGTTACCGAATCTCCCGTTGAGGATCACCTTGACCTGGGAGAACACAATCACCACGCCGTCGGCCTGCGCCGCGACGCATTAAGCTTTACCGAAACTTTAGCTCAGTCGATTGCCAATATCGCGCCGACCCTGACCCCGGCGGTCAATTTGCAGCTTGTCTTCGGGTCGTCCGGCAATGGCACCTGGTTTACGTATCTGCTCGCGACTTTGGGCCTGCTGCTGATCGGGGTCTGCATCAAGCAGTTCGCCAAGAACACGTCGACACCTGGCGCACTCTACTCGTATGTGACGATGAGTCTGGGACCCACGGCAGGATTTATCACGGGGTGGGCGCTGATTCTTGCTTACCTGGCAACAGGGATTGCGGTCGCGTCTTATACCGTGCCCTATGCAGAGACTCTGCTGGCAAACCTTCATGTTGCCGTCCCCGCGCTGATTATGTTTGCTCTGGTGGTCGGGCTGGTCTGGCTCGTCGCCTACCGGGATGTGCGTTTGTCCGCAAAGATGATGCTGGGCCTCGAAGGCATTTCGATCACGCTGATTTTTATTCTCGGCGTTGTCATGATCTCGCACACAGGGCTGCACCTCGGGCCGCAATTGTCACTCAAAGGAATGACGCTGAATGGTCTGCAAGGCGGCATGGTGCTCGGCATCTTCTCCTTTGTCGGTTTCGAGAGCGCAACGGCGCTGGGTGCTGAAGCAAAGAACCCGAAGCGTAATATTCCCCGCGCAGTGTTCATGAGCACGGCGATTGCCGGCTCATTCTTTATTCTCATGTCGTTCTTCATGGTCTCGGCATTTGCAGGGTACAAAACCCATTTAGACGATCCTAACTTAGTAGCGCTGCCGGCGATGGCCGACATGGCCCGCCTGCCATGGCTCGGGACACTGGTCTCATTTGGCGCTGTCATCAGCCTGTTTGCCTGTTCACTGGCCTGCGTGACGGCGACTTCGCGTATCCTGCTTTCTATGTCTCGCGATGGATTGATTCATGCGCATCTGGGCAAATCACATGGGACAAACGCTACCCCGCATATTGCCTCGACTGTTTGTGCGCTCCTGATGTTTGTCGTGCTTGCGGGTCTCAGCATCAAGGGTTTCGCTATCCTGGACATCTATAACATGAACGGGACCATTGCGACTTACGGCTTCCTGCTGGCTTATATTCTCATCGCAGTCGGCGCCTGCGTCTCAGCATCCCGCGATAAATCGCTTTCGCCCTGGCTGATCTTCTCGGCAGTCGTCGGCACAGTCTTCATGGGCATTGCCGTCAAAGGCAGTGTCTCGCCCTGGCCTGCCGCCCCTGACAACTACCTGCCGGAAGTCTTTGCCGCTTACATGCTGGTAGGCATTGTCTGGATGTTTATTGATCGGGCGCGTTCCGGTCCTAAGATTACTCTGTCTGCCGGAAACTGAGCGCGGACAGCATGGAGGGAGCGGCTGTATGCTGCTCCCTCTCACTTTTTCTAAGAGGCTAAATTTGAAGGGAATACAGGGCCGAGTCGCGATTATCACAGGCGCAAGCGTCGGGATCGGACGCGGGATCGCCCATGTCTTTGCCCATGAAGGCGCGAAAGTCGTCGCCGCAAGCCGGAATGCGGAAACCGGAAAGCGCGTGGTCAAAGAGATCAAAGACGCCGGGGGCGAGGCGATCTTTGTCCAGGCCGATGTCAGCAGGAAAGCCGATAATGAGCAGGTCGCCGCCGCCGCGCTGGAAGCCTACGGGCGCATCGATATTTTGGTCCACAACGCCGGAGTCTTCTGGGAAGTCATGCTCGACGACATGACTGAAGAGGACTGGGACCGATGCCATAACCTCAACTTAAAAGGGACGCTGTTCAGCACCCAGGCCGTTCTGCCAGCCATGAAACGTCAGCGTCACGGACGCATCTTAATCACGTCGTCGATCACTGGGCCGCGCACCGGCATGGCAGGCTTCGCGCATTACGGGGCGACTAAAGGCGGTGTCAACGGCTTTATCAAAAACGCCGCCGTCGAGCTTGCTCCGTTCGGCATCACCGTCAACGGTGTCGAACCGGGTAATATCCTGACGGAAGGGCTGGCAGAGCTTGGGGAAGATTATCTAGCGACAATGACCCGCGCCATTCCGCTTGGTAAGCTCGGCGACCCCGAAGATATTGCCTACGCCATGGCCTTTTTTGCCGGGGACGAAGCCGCCTGGATCACCGGGCAGACATTGATTGTCGACGGCGGGCAGACCCTGCCTGAATCTGGAGTCGCGGGATAGGCTGAGCTGAGGCCCCCCCGCCCCAATTCTGGGGAGCCAGAGTAAGGAGGGAGAGATCGTCTGCATTTCCCGTCTATATTGCTCCCCAGAATTGGGGCGGGGGGGGCCTCGGCATCCTCTCATACTCTCAAGGAACTTTGATGACTACTCACCATTTTACACCCGATCACTACTTTAGCACACTCGGAACGCACCCGCCGGTGCTGCATATCGGCGACGGCGACACGGTTAGAACGACGACTCTGGATGCAGGCGGCTTTGATGTCAACCGGGAACGCCGCCATGTCGGTGCCAATCCTATGACTGGGCCGTTCTTTGTCGAAGGAGCCGAGCCGGGCGACATGCTGGCGGTTCGATTGGATCGTCTGCACCCGAACCGGCGCTTTGGATGGAGCGGCGTTCAGCTAGCCTCGAATGTCATGGACCCCTCGGATGTCGCCCTGCTGCCGCCCCCACCGGGCTTTGCCGAAGGCAGCGGGGAGTGGGACGTTGACGTAGAGGCCGGAACAGCCACACTGGTCTCGCCCCAAACAAAGCTGGGCCGTTTTTTGGTGCCGATCCGCCCGATGGTCGGCTGCTTCGGGGTCGCGCCGCCCGGCGGTCAGGCCATTTCCACGGCGACTTCTTTCACCAACGGCGGCAACATGGACTATAAAGGCTTTGTGGAAGGTGTCACGGTCTTTTTTCCTGTTGCCGTTCCCGGTGCCCTGTTCTTCATCGGCGATGGTCACGCTTTGCAGGGCTGCGGGGAGATCTGCGGCACAGGAATCGAGATTTCGTTTGATGTTGAAGTGACGCTGTCAGTCGTCAAAAACAAGACAATCCAGTGGCCTCGCGGCGAGACTTCGACCCATATTCTGACTCTTGGAAATGCCCGACCTTTGGACCAGGCCTTGCAGCATGCGACCAGCGAAATGGCCCGGTGGCTTCAGGAAGATTACGGCCTGGACTGGATGGGAGCGCATACGCTGATGGGCCAGTGCGTCGAGTACGAAGTCGCCAATGTGTTTGACCCGGCGTTTACGATGGTCTGCAAGATGTCTAAAGCACTGCTGGGCACATTGCCACCCGGTGTTGAAACACCGGGCTAAGAGTACACGAAGTACCTCCGGCACTGAAGAACCGTCTTTCGAAATCTATATTAGCCCCGGCGGGGCTTTGTGCTCTTTTAGCCCGGTGTTTTAACACCGGGTGCATTGAGGTTTTCCATGCCCTATCGCCACACTATCGGCGGCACTACCTATCTTTTCGCCGATCTGAAGACACTGCTGGCGAAGGCTACTCCCTTGCGCTCGGGCGATGTGCTGGCCGGGCTGGCAGCCGAAACGGCGCAGGAGCGGGTAGCGGCACAGAAGGCGCTGGCGGATGTCCCGCTCACCACTTTTCTCTCGGAAGCCATCGTGCCGTATGAGACGGATGAAGTCACCCGGCTGATCTTTGACACGCAGGACAAAGCCGCGTTTCAGACGGTAGCGCATTTGACTGTCGGCGGGTTTCGGGACTGGCTGCTGTCGAATCGCGTGGATGCGGCTGTGCTGACAAAATTAGCGCCGGGGCTGACACCGGAAATGGCGGCGGCTGTCTCCAAGATCATGCGGCTTCAGGATCTGATCCTGGTCGGAGCCAAGTGCCGGGTCATCACCAAGTTTCGCAATACAATTGGCCTGGAAGGACGGCTTTCGACACGGGTTCAGCCCAATCACCCCACCGATGACCCGCGCGGCGTCGCGGCAAGTCTGCTCGATGGCCTGCTGCTTGGCGGCGGCGATGCCGTGATCGGGATCAATCCGGCCACCGACAACGTGGATGCCTGTATTACGCTGATGGAGATGCTGGATTCCCTGCGCTGCCGCTTCGAGATGCCGACACAGTCGTGTATTCTTACTCATGTCACCAACACGATGCAGGCGATGGAGCGCGGCGCACCGGTCGATCTCGTGTTCCAGTCTGTGGTCGGCACTGAGGCTGCAAACAAAGGCTTCGGGATCAATCTTGCGATGCTGGGGGAAGCACGGGAAATGGCGCTGGCGCTCGGGCGCGGGACGGTCGGCGACAATGTCATGTACTTTGAGACCGGACAGGGCAGTGCATTGTCAGCGGACGCCCACGCAGGAGTCGATCAGCAGACTGTCGAAGCCCGCGCGTATGCCGTGGCCCGTGCGTTTTCGCCTCTGCTGGTCAACACCGTAGTCGGCTTTATCGGCCCGGAGTATCTGTACAACGGCAAGCAGATCATCCGGGCCGGGCTGGAAGACCATTTCTGCGGCAAGCTGCTGGGCCTGCCGATGGGCTGCGATGTCTGCTACACGAACCATGCTGAGGCCGATCAAGATGACATGGATGCCCTGCTGACTTTGATCACGGCAGCCGGGTGTACGTTTGTGATGGGCCTGCCGGGCGGGGATGATGTGATGCTCAATTACCAGAGCACATCGTTCCATGATGCACTCTATGTCCGGCGTGTGCTGGGCAAGCGGCCCGCGCCGGAGTTCGAGGCCTGGCTGGAGCGAATGGGAGTCTTTGACACACACGGTCAGCATCAACTGCTTGCTTCTTCCGCTCACAGCAGTCCGATGCTGACCGCGCTGAACGAAATGGTGCCGACGTCTGCTTCCATCGTGCCGGTGGCGCTCTGGAACCAGATACGGCAGTTCACTCCGGCACGGATCGGGATCGAGCCGGTAGGAGTGTCTCAGCCGACTGCTGCGAACTTAGATTTTCAATGGGACCACGCGCAGGCTCGGGATGCAGTCAATGCGTCTTTAGATGCCGCAGGGCTGACACCAGAACTTCATGGTCTCGGCCTGGAAACTCTGCGGCTGCACAGCAAAGCCACCGACCGAGACGAGTATTTGCAGCGGCCTGATCTGGGCCGACTCCTAAATGATGAATCGCAAGCCTCTTTTGCAGGGCAAACTGGCAGCTTTGACGTTGTGTTTGTCATCGCGGACGGCCTCAGCGCTACGGCAGTCAATCGCCACGCTGTGCCGTTTCTGCATTCCGTGCTTCCTGCACTGCGTGATAACGGCTGGCGAATCGCACCTGCTGTCTTAGTCGAGCAGAGCCGGGTCGCGGTAGGGGATGATGTGGCGGAAGGGCTTGGGGCAGAGATGGTCGTCGTGCTGATCGGTGAGCGTCCCGGCCTGACATCGCCTGACTCGCTCGGCGTGTATCTGACCTGGAAGCCCCGGCAGGAGACGCGCGATTCCGAGCGCAACTGCATCTCCAATGTCCGCCCCGAAGGCCTGGCTTACGCCGATGCCGCCTCCAAGCTTCTGTATTTGATGTCGGAATCCCGACGTCGCTGCATCTCTGGTGTCCTGCTGAAAGAAGAGGCAGATACTGCTGCCTTTATGGGCACTGACAGCGTTTTGGCGCTGAATTAAGAACTGGCATTAGGCGCAGGGGTGCCACGCACTGAAGTGCATGGCTGAGGAGCCTTCGGCTGGTTGTCCGGGGGACAAAAGAAAAGCAAATATTTGGCTCTCTTCTGTCCGCAGGACAGTCGGCGCGAAGCGCCCTTCAGCCATGCACTTCAGTGCGTGGTGTTGTTATTTTCCTACTTTCAGTGCCGTGCGGTCAAGGATGGCGAACACGCCGCCGATGGCCGGGCGGGCCTGGAAGCCCTGCTGCTGACCAGAGACGGCGTCGTACCAGTCGGTGAACGGGACCCGTAAGTTGGATGTGTCGGTGAACTTGTAGATGCCATCCACGAAGGCCTGGCGCAGAACTGGGTCGTCGGTCGACGCCGCAGTCCAGATCTCCCAATCCGTCTTGGTGTAGGTGTGCCGAATATCCAACGGAATACCGAACGGCTTGAGATTCGCCTTGTAGAATTTCGCTTCTTCCTTGAGGATATTCTGCGGCACAAGGTTCAAATTGAGAACTTTGTCCGGGAAAGCATTGTACTTCAGGCTCCAGGCGTCGTTCGGGTCGATGCCGTCGCGCGAGAGTTCTGCGTTGTTGCCATTGCCGGAGGCATCGGCGACAGCTGTTCCCAAGCCTTCATCGAATGTCCAGTAAGCAGTCGCCGCTTGCGTCGTCGGTTTAGCCATCGAAGCCGGTGCCGCTCCGGCCACCGGCAGTGCCGTGCCGCCGTCACGGGCAATGGCTAAGATTGCGTCGGCAGGCAGGGCCGACTGGTAGAAGCGAACATCGTCCACCGCGCCGCGTACATAGTCCGTCCGGGAGTTGTTGAAGAAGCCCCGGCCAATTGCCGTGCGGCCTGTCGCGCGGAACGCCGTCTTGTATGGCACAGTCTGCTGAAGCACGCCATTGACATAGAGGGAAATGGTCTGCGCCGCCGCATCGTAGACGCCTGCCAGATGGTACCAGGTGTTTGCGGCAGGTTTCTCATTCGCATTGGCGATTGCGCCCGCTCCCTGGTCCGTGCTGTCCTGACCGACCATGCTCAGGCTGAGCTTGCCGGTGTCGCCCCGAAGCTGAAGGAAAAAGCCGCTGACATGAGCGCCGTCGATGCTTACCAGTGTCTGGAAGCCGTCCAGATTGGAAAGCTTGACCCAGGCCGCGACCGTGTAACTCTGGGACGTGTCTACGGCAGGCTTAGGAGCGTCAGCACCACCGCCGCCGCTCAGAAGAAGCGCATGGGAGCCGACGATTCCTTGGGCCCAGCCTGCTTTTTGGGGCGTGTCCGCCTCGATATACTGCATGGTCAGATGGTCGCCTGTCTGAGACTGCGCCCGGCGGGCCCACTTGCCGATCATGTCGCGTGCTGCCGCGCTATATTTGGACGCATCGGCAGTATTGCCCGCGTAAGAAGCGATCTGCCCCATTGCACCCACCCCAAGAATGCCTTTAAGCGCTAAGTTAACACTGTGGGCGATGGGTCCGGTGAAGTCATCGGTCTGGTTCTGAAACTCCGGATCGAGTGCATTCGAGTCCTTTGCCCAGGCTGGGACGGTCAGGAGATAATCAGTCCACTGCTTGAGGACTTTGTAATGCATTTTGGCATATTGAGCCGCCTCTGTCTTGGAAGCATAACGCATGTAGGCGGCGGCCATGATCAGCATATTGGCCGACTCTTCGACAGGCATGTTTTCGCCCTGACCATCATTGTGCCCGTCCGCGTTCGGATAGGAAGCGCCGATGTCATGCTCGGCGAAGGGCTGAGGCCATTTGCCCGACTCGGCATAGTCGAATAGCGGGTCCAATTGCAGCCGAAGCAGGGTAGGACTCGCATACAGGAACACTGGGAAAGCCGGATACATGATATCGATGGTTTGCATATTTCCGTCGCTGCTGATCTCTTTCATGAACATCCATGGCTTGTCAGACGTGCCTACCATCTCCGTCGCGCCGAATGCCTGACGCAGAGCCAGCGTGCAGATTGCCGCGTATTTCGCGCCGCCTGCTTTGGTCGCATCCGTGACTATCCGTGTGTCCATCCGGTCCGCGCGGGTTCGTGCGGCATCGGAGTCGGCGTCGAACGCCGCCAGCATCTGTGGCCAGTCCGCCCAGTAGGATCGCCAGAGCGGCGGGACGGGTACCTTCTGGTAGCTGACCGCCGGGTCTCGAACATCGCCGAGACTCAGGACAATCGGTTTCGTCGCTGTGCTGCCGACTTGGCCCAGGGCGAAGCTGAAAGCGAAGACCGGCCAGCGGTTGTTGATTGGGCGCGGCTGGTCGGTATCGATGGAGTTGTCTAATTTTCCAGTGCTGATCGCCGCGCCGCGCACGACCGTGTCTTCACCTGCCTGCGTTGTCAGGCCCGGTCCGCTTTCTGCTGCAAAGACCGCCGAACCCCACATCGGATATTCGTTCACCTCGCCCAGCACCTTCGGCTCGGCGGGCGAGATCGCAAAGGCTGTCAGCGGATGCGCCCCGCTGGGGATGTTACGGCGCTCCCAGATGATCTGGGCATTTTCATCGCCATGCGCCCATTCGCCGGTGACATCGAAGTACAGGCTGACCGTGTGCGGCTTGCCGTCGGCGCTTCGTGCCGAGGCGAAAATGTAGCTGAGCGGGACAGACATGCGGCGCAGGTCGGTCGGCTCGACTGGGGACAGGAAATCCAGCAGCACCGCCACGCCGCCGCCCTGGAACTGATAATTCGACTGGGTGGGGGTCACGGCCAATCCGGTCTGGGTCATCTGTAGTGCGATCGGCAGTCCCAGCGCCCGAGGATTACCCATGAAGATAAACGAATGACCGTCCACGCGGGCGATTCCCGTGATTGATTTATTCCGTCCTGCCCAGAACATTGATGACGTTCCCGGCAATGCATTCGCAGGCTGCCAGGTGCTGACATACGGCGACCGGACAATCAGCGGCACGGCCGGTGGCCGGATGGGCGTCAATTGTCCCCCCGCCTGCTGAGCCTGTGCCGTCATCGCGAGGGCGAAACAAGCACCTACAGTGGCGATTGCAGCGAACTGCATTTTGGATAAACTCAATATGTTCTCCTGTGATACCAAGCTGAAGACCATGACATAAATGTCATGGTTCCAAACTCTGTCATAATCCTCACTCATTATAGACGCCCACGGCTGGTTTTTTCGCGGTCTTCTCAAGTAAAATAGAGAAAAGCCCTAGTAGCTTCTCAGCGAGTAGTATAACGTGACCCTACAAAAAAACGAGTGGCCTCTTGTCCGCGTCACCCAGATCGGTGAATATATCCGCCACGGCTCCTGCGAGCGGCGCTTTAAGCTGGACAGCGATGGGCGGCGGCTGACGAAATCTCTGCCGTTCTTCTACACGCTTTCTAGCACGATGGACCCGGTGCTTGCTGAGGCAGGCCGGGAGCGCGAACGGGAATGGGAAGGCCATCTGCGGGCGGCAGGACTGACAGATTTATGCCGGTATGCCGACCGGCCCGATGAGAAATCGACACCCTGGCAAATGCTGGCTGAGCGGGCGTCGGAACTTGGAGCCGGAACCGAAGGCTATGGGCGTGAGATCGATGTCATCGGCGAGATCGGCGCGTTCCGCGTGGTGGGCCGCATCGACTTCGTGCTGATTCGCTGGGAAAGTGGACGTCCCCGCCTGCGCCTTGTCGAGTGCAAAGCCAGCCGCAAAGACCAGACTTATCAGCGCATTCAACTTGTTTTGTACCGTATTTTAGTCAGCCGACTACTGGAAGAACAGCCACTTAGAATAAGTGGCTTCCGAGTTGGCATTGAAGATGTCGAGTGCGTCGTTGCTCGTTTGGACGAAAACTCAAGTCGGGCGCAGGATATTTTAGCTCTGCCGCCGCTTGACTTAGAGATGGAAGAAGCCGATGTCCGCCTGCTGCTTGCGCCGGGTGGGACATTGCAGCAGATAATCGCCAAAGACGTCACCGCGACAAGCTATCAGCTTGATTCCAAGTGCGACGACTGCGCTCTCAATCTTTATTGTTTGCCGGAAGCCGCACGTCGCCGGGAGATTCAGCTTCTCGGGGTGGACCCGTCGACTATACGCGCTCTGAGCGCGTCAGGTATACACGACCTCGATACCCTGGCAGCGTTGCCATTAGATGGCCGGGCGGCGGCTTCTATCCGCGCTCATCCTGACTTCAGTATCAGCCTGGATACGCTCACCGCCAAAGCCCGCTCGCGCCGTAGTACGCTTCCCAGACAGCAAATTCAGCAGGACCCAGAGCCTGCAGAGCATAACGATGTCATTCCTTTGCCTCACTCGGGCAGCGGGCAGTTGCCGCCCCATGAGACCGGAGCTATCCGCCTGATCCGGGTCTATCTTTCCGTTTCCTATGACTACGTGGAGAACAGAGTCGGCGCGGTATCCGCGCATGTCACCCGGAGTGATCGGCCTCTGTCGACACTATTTGTGCAGGAAGAAGGCCGCTGGCGGCCCGACTCCGATGTCAAAGAGCAGTGGGCAACGGGGACCACGGACGAGGGCCGAAGGGTATTTGCAGAGCGCCCGCTCGAAGCAATCGAGTTTGCCGGAGTCCTGCCTAAGCCCTGGTCTGGCGATTACGAGGAAGACTCAAAGCGCGAAGCAGACCTGCTGGGGCGCTTCTTTGCCAAGCTTGTTCAGTCTGCCCGCGATCTTTGCCCGGAAGGACAGGCCCCGCTCCATTTCTATGTTTGGTCCCGGAATGAGATCACCCGTCTGGTCGAAGCCTGCGCTCGGGCGGACACAAACTTACTCGGCAGTCTGCGTGAGCTGCTCGGCTGCCGCGAAGGCCTGGAACAGCTTATTTATTCTTGTTTGTCAGACGAGATCGACAGCCGGTACGCACTGGGCTGGACCAGCCGGGGCATCGCTGCGGCAACTGCATTGCGCTGGTTTGGCCGCCGTTTTCACTGGACCCGCCGGGTGGGGGACGAAGACCTGGCGCTGGACCGAATCTTTGCTGAAGGCATCTTTGATTTCAAGACGACCCTGCCGTATGATGCCGACGGACAGTGGCTGCCGCTGGACACCGACGGAACTTACAAACAAGCTTTCGAGATCCGCGCCGCCTTCGGCGATGCCCTGCCCGCTCCGTACTGGCGGGCGCAGTGGGGCACTCTGCCGGATGCAAACCAGCCAGGCCTGCCCGATAAGCTGAAACGCTCGATTCAGAGTTACCAAAAAGCGACTCAGCCCGGCATTCTTAAAGCGTATCTGAAGGCACGAGTTCAGGCATTGCGCTGGATTGAAGAAGGCATCAAATTCAAAAATATCGAGATCGCCAAGCCGCTGGTCGATCTGAAGAGTCTGCCAAGCTTCACGCTCGGTGTCGAGACTGCTGCTCAGGCCGCGCTTGATTTTCTCTGGCTGGAACAGCGTGTCGCCGCGAACGACTGGATGGGAGCGCATTTAGTCCCGCCTGCCGGACGTGTCCCGCTAGGCCGCACTCTGCCGATACGCGATGTTCAGGCGATTGATGACAACAAGCTCATCGCGACCATAGACTTGACCGGGTATCCGATCAATGCGGCGGGTCTGCGGGTGCGGTGCAGCCTGGGCGAAGGCGCATTTGTCCGGCTCAGCCCGTGCGATGCTGACCCGAACCGGGCGCAGACTGTTGCCCAGTTCCTGCGAGCGGGGAGCACCTGCCGGATCGAAAGTCTGGACTGGGACACCGGGCGGGTGGAGCTATCTGTTTTGCCCTACCGGGGCAAAGATGACCGGTATATGCTTCCCAGCCTCGCCTGGCCGCAGGGCCGGGCGGGTTACGCATCGGCCACAATCGACGAAGGCCTTTCTGATTTCGTTGCGGGGAAAGTAGATGAGCGGCTGGAAAGCGGTCTCGGTGCCCATGTCTACGAGTGGTTCGACCCCCAGCACTCGAACATTCCCCCTCAGACTCCCCTGCCTCCGCCGGTGCTGGATCGGTACCGCACTTTTCTGGACGGCTTGAATCTCGGGCATGGCCCTCTCGCTTCCGATCAAGCTGCTGCGGCAGTAGATGGCCTGAGTACGCGCGTTCAGCTCCTGCAGGGGCCGCCGGGAACGGGCAAGACTCAGACTACGGCGGCGGCGGTGCTTCTGCGGATTCTGGCGCGTCGGCGTGCCGGGGATATATTGACTCCCGGCGATGTCGTCCTGGTCGCGGCAGGAACGCACATGGCCGTGGACACTCTCCTGCGCCGGATCGCCGCCCTGCTTCCGCCGTTCGCTGCCGGCGCGGCGGCGGCGGGCTTTGACATGCCGGATGTCTGTCTCGCCAAAGCGGGTGGGACAGCGACAGGGGAGGGAATCGAAGACTTCGAGATTTATGGATGCAGCGGCTTTGTCGCCGAGCATCGCATGGACAGCGTCGTCGTGATTGGCGGCACTCCGAACGCCCTGCTCAAAATGGCCCGTGAACTGAATAAAAAGTCTCCGTGGAACGAGTCGAAGCACAAGTTTCAGGCGGAAGCGCTGGTCGTAGATGAGGCAAGTATGATGGTCCTGCCTCCATTTCTGGCCCTGGCTTCGCTCATCCGCGAAGACGGCGAGATATTGCTGGCGGGCGATCACCGGCAGCTTGCGCCGATCATGAGCCACGATTGGGAGCGTGAAGACCGTCCGCCTGCCCGGCTGTATCAGCCCTACGCGTCGGCTTATGATGCCGTCCGTACTCTGAAAGAAAACACGAAGCTTCCTGACGCCGCGCTTCAGCTTTCCGCGCTGACTTTCACGTTCCGCCTGCCGCCCGAAATCCGAAGCCTCATCGCCCGGCTGTACCATCTGGATGGGCTGACGCTGGAAGGCTTTCCGGCAATCCATGCTGACCCTTCACTCACTGATGCAGCCGAAGATGTTTGGCCGCGCCTCTGGCACAATCCGACCGGCCTGTTTTTAGTCACCCATGACGAAGCGGCTTCCAAGCAGTCCAACCCGCTGGAAGCCGAGATAATCGCCCGTATTTTGGAAGCAGTCGGGACTTTACCTTCCGGTAGTGTCGGGGTCGTCGTGCCACATCGCGCTCAGCGTGCGCTCCTGAAAACGACTTTGGAGGGCAATTCGGCAGTCGACGTGATCGACACCGTCGAGCGTCTTCAGGGCGGAGAGCGGCCCACGATCATCGTTTCCGCGACTGCCAGTGACCCTGCCGCGATCAATGCCCGTGCTGAGTTCATTCTCGGACTTAACCGTGCCAACGTCGCCTTTTCCCGTGCCCAGCAGCGTTTGATCGTGGTCTGTTCCGAGCGCCTGATCTCGCACCTGCCGCCGTCTGCGGAGCATTACGCCGAAGCGATGCTCTGGAAATCTCTCCGTGCCGCCTGTTCCGAGATTGTCGGCGAGACGCAGTTAGGCGGTCATGCTGTGCGCGTTTTTACTGCGCCGTCAAAGTAAAAGAGCCACGGAATAAATTCCGAGGCTCAAAAGTGCCCGCCGTCCAGGGGACGGAAGATAGGAATATCTGCTTCTTGTGTCGCCGCGACACTGGGCACTTGACAGCCTCGGAATTTATTCCGTGGCTCTTTTACTTTGACGGCGCAGCAAGCGTCCCGCCGTCTGCACAGTATCTAGCTGCGACATCGCATTAGGAAGAGTACTGCGCCGAACGCCGTCTGACTTGCGAAATCTAAGCTCCGGCTGTGCTGAGGCGATAGGCGTCTCTTTTGTGACTTCTTCCAGCGCTTCACCCGCCTTCGCCGCCCAGCCTAATTCATCTGCCTGCCTCAATCGTGTCCAATTGCTTCCCTGTCGTGGGTCGGTGGGACTCTCGGCAAGCGCCGCGCGAAGGATGGCGGCGGGCTTTAATCCCGGTGTCTGCGGCACCCCTGCGGTGGTCATCGTGTGGGGGGCGACGTAAAGATACAGGGCATGGCGGGGCCGGGTCATAGCGACATACAGGAGGCAGAGCATCCCCGTCACTTCGTCCGCTTCGTCGGTCTGGGCCAGAGCCAGCAGGGTGGGATCAAGCTTTTGCAGGAGGGCATTGGGACGGGCGTAGACCGCTTCAATCGGTGACGCGCCTTTGGAGATGGCCGCAACACTGGCCCGTTTTACCACACAGGTCTTGGCGGAGGTTCGTGTCTTCCATTCCAGATCGGGCAGGAATACGGCGTCGAACTCCAGGCCTTTGGCCCGGTTGATTGTCATGACGCGCACTGGCGCGGCCCCAGGATTTTCGGCGCTGCTTTCACGCACGGCCCGGACGAACTCAGACGGACGCATGGGCGGCAGAGCGTCAAACCCGTCCGCCATCTCTACTATCTGTCCCAGCCGATGCGCGGTTCGTTCTGGGCCGTAGGGAGCTAAGATCGCGGCCCATCGGGTCAGGACACCGGCGTAGCCTTCGAACAATATTCGGCGGCGAATGGCCGTGGAGGCGGCAGAAGTTTTCGCGGCGTCGGCATAGTCAGTCGGCTCCAAGCCCAGCGCTTTGGCAAGCGGAGAGCAAGCGACATGGTACGCTGCCGCCGAATGGCCGGGATGGTCGGCCAGCAGCAACGCCGATAAGATCAGCTCGATGGCGGGGTCGTCGGCGATCTTACCGACCCCTTCACTGCTGACCGATACGCCTTTAGCTCGCAGCAAGTCAGTTAATTGGGCCAGTGTCTTGTTGGTCCGCACCAGCACCCCGACTGATGTTCCCGGCGGCAGACGAGTGATCTCCTCAGCGATCCGGGCGGCGCATTGGACGAGGTGATAAGATGCTCCTGCCGCGTTCCAATCGTCGCTGTCATCGTCGGCTGCCGTGTCGCCGTCTGTGGTAACTAAGGCTTTTGGGTCTGCGGGCACAGGCGAGACGCACAATTCGACCCGTCCCCGCAGTGCTTTGGCCGCTTCATGCGGCTTGAAATACGAGGCCCACTGCGCCGCCGTCTCCCGGTTCCGCGCGTTCTTCTCACTGGCGTCCGTGGGCTGAAACACGCTGCTGTCTTCGATGGCTTGAAACACTTCGTTGACGATGTCCAGCACGACTTTTGAGGAGCGATAGCTTTTTTCCAGCGTCCCGCGATCCAGAGGCTGAATGTCGTTCTCGATCTGATCGAAAATCTCCGCCCGTCCGCCGCGCCAGCCGTAGATCGCCTGCTTGGCATCACCGACGACAAAAACGGAGCCGGGCGCAAGAGCGGCTTGGAGCGCGAAATCTTTGAGCAGGCTCCACTGGGCGTCGCTTGTGTCCTGAAATTCATCCAGCAGCATATGCTGAAGCGGGGAATCCAAGCGCCGCGCCGTTTCGGCACTATCCCCGACGATGCGTGTCAGAAGCGCGGGTGTTTCTGAGAAGAGTACCAGCCCCTCCGCCCTTCGCGCTTCGGCAAAATTGGCTGAGAATTTCGTGTGGACATCTCGAAGTGCCAGCGTCTGCTGCTTTAGCTCGGTGAGCAGCTCATGCCGGACTGCTGCTAAGAGAACTCCGTAAGCAGCCACTTGCTCTGCGGGAATAGGAGTATTGTAGTAGGTGCAAGTTTCCGCGAAACAGGGTTTTGCCAGCCCTCCGTCGAGAAACTTTTCCCACTGCTGGTTTCGGAAGCGTGCCAGATCGCCGGAAACTGCGCCGGGCCAGCGTGTGCCTGTCAGTGTCAGAAGGTAAGCCTCTAAAGTAGATAGTGCCTCGTCAATCTCGCTCTGTGCTGGACGAATCGGCACTTGAAGCTTTTCCCAATGCTCCGGCTCTGCGCCGGTGACTGTCTCGGAAATGCCCTGAAGAAGCGTGAGCAGCTTGGGAACTATCGCCGAAGACGCTTTCTGCCGGGTCAGCGTGTGCAGCAAATCACTGGCTTCTTCCAGGCCGTTCATGTCTTCCAGCATGGCATGGATTGCCTCTTTTTGGAGGGCTAAACAACGGGGGCTGTCCGGGCTGGTCATTCGGATTTCGCCACTCAGGCCCGCTTCCTGACGGTACACCCGGCACAGGCGCTGGAAAAAGCTGTCGAGCGTTCCGACCTGCACCCGGTGCAGGTTCCGGCAGAGCTTGAGCAGTAGATCTTGACAGTCGGCAGCGCTCAGCGTGTCTTCGCCCAGGGCCTGACGCAATTCCGTCAGGCCTGTCTCGGAAAGCGCGGCATCTGCTAAACGTTTCAGGATGCGGTCGAATATCTCGCCGGCGGCCTTGCGGGTGAAAGTCGCTGCCAGCAGCGATTCGATCCGAAGCGTGGCTGCTTCGCCGGAAACCACTTTCCGGTGACGCTCAAGCAGGAGGCGCAGGTATTGATTTGTGAGTTCGTAAGTCTTGCCGGACCCGGCGGAGGCGCTGATCAATCGGTTCATTTTGCGTTTTCCTTGCCGGTTCCCAGCCATTCGGCCCGGTCGCTGCTGGAGTCGAGGCATAGACCGCCAAAGATGTCGGCGCTGCCCGGATCGGTGCGTGAGGGCGGGAAAGGCGGCGGGGCGGCGGGGGGCCAGAAGACGCCTGCTCGGACATTTCGAATGACGCCATGGGCACACTCTAACGCGCTTTCGTAGTCGGATTCGGCCCAGGAAACGGGGACAAATCCGGTGCCGCCGCTGCGTTTTCCTCGCTCTGTGAACGAGATCGGGGTCAGGTCGGCGGACAGCAGCACGTAGCCCATTTCGCCGAGCCCAATTTGGTCAATCGGGATTTTGTTCTGAGACATCAGCACCCGGTACAGGGGAAGCTGAAGCTCCGTCCAGCGCAATTCGCTTGTCTGCGAATCTCGTTTGCGATGTTTCTCGTCCGGGCCTCTGGCCGAGTCGCCGGTTTTGTAATCGATAATGCGAAACTGGTTTGTCGCGCCCTGATAGTCCACGCGGTCGGGCCGACCCGTGATTGTGAAGAACTGACCGTCGACTTCGATACGTGCCGTCAGCGGCTTCTCGGACAGATCCGGCTCGATCATCCAGCCTTCGAGTACCGAGTTGGCCTGCCACTCCGCAAAGGCATTCAATCGCCGCCGGGCTTGGTTGATCTGCATTTGAATGGCGCGGTTCGGGGCCGCTCCAAAGCGCTTTTTGCTTTGCGCCGTCAGTCGGTTCAGCAGATAACCCTGAATGACAGCGACTTTGGCAGACTGCGCGGCCTCTGATCTGGCAAAGGCATTCAGACAATCATGAAGGAGGTCGCCAAAGTGGCGCGGGTCCATTTCGCTGAGAGAATCGTCCTGTTCTTCCAGCTTCAGCACATGCCCCAGATAGAACCGATAGGGGCAGGCTAAATAGGTGGCAAACGCGGACACGCTCATCTCGTTCATCGGTAGATCAAGCGGGACCGGCTGGGGCGGCATGAGATTCCGCGTTATGCCCGCCGGGAACAGCGAAAGAGCAGCAGGGGCATCCTGTGTCCGTTCTGTAAGCTTCCTAGCTCGGTGGGCCGCTTCTTTAGGAGTGCAGGCGAACAGAAGGCGGCTTGGCAGACGCGGGTCGCCGTCGGCACCCCGGCGCGGGACGATCAAACGGACACAGCGGCCTTCGGTCTGACGGCTCTCGATCATCTGACGCAGCAGCAGGCCGTCCCGGACTTCCCGCCGCCGGTCGTCGGCCAAGCCCAGCTTCTGACGCAAGCTATTGGGAAGCAGCGAATCGTCGCCGATGTTCTCCGGGACACAGCCTTCGTGAAGGCCGGTGAGCAGCAGCACCAGGGCATCATCGAGGGCAAGGTCCAGCCAGCGCATCATCTCCGTGCCGACACCGGAATCAGGCTCGGACGGCAGGCGCACCGCCTCGGCCTGTCCCAGCAAGAACGCCAGCGCGTCCGCGCCCGACACAATCGGGGACAGAGCAGATGGCAGGTCTTTTAGACTTTGAAGTATCTCTTGAAGCCCAGTTAAACCACGTGTGAGCTGCCGTCCTTCGGCATCATCGCTTGTCTGAATGTCTGCGTAAACCGTGTGCAGGAGTGTGATAATCGGCTTGGCCCACTGATCGAGGGGCTTCTTCGGAGTAAGCAGGGGAGCCAGAAGAGCTTGCACCGCGTCATGGGCGTATGCAACACTTTCTCGCGGCACTTGTGCGATGGAGGGATCGTCCGAGCCACCTGTTGGCAGTTTTGCTGGCAGGCACTCAGCCCGGTAAATATCGAGAGAGGTCAGCAAATGCAGTTCCAGCTTCGATTCCATATCCGGGTGACGTATCAAAGCCGCAAAAGTGTGGGCTGTCGGCGTGTGCAGGAAGTCTCGGACTGCGCCCAGAAGAGCCGCAGGGCGGACACGCGATAAAGAGCGTCCAAACGGCGAGAACGAAGGGAGGCCCAGAACTGCAAGCCACCGTGCCAGGCTCTCGGCGGTGGCTTCATCGCCGATGCCGACCGTGATCTCTTCCAGTGCATATTTGCCGTCCAGGCTTGCGACCGCATTTCTCAGCGCCTCGGCTTCTTCGGCAGGGCCTTCGACGAATTGCAGAATGCCGTCGGGAATCTCAATCGGCGTGTCGTGCCAGCGATCCACCCGCAGGCTGCCGTCTTCACAGAACTTTTCCTGCTCGGACTCTGGAGCCGGAATGACGGCTACTACGGTCGATGTCAGAGTGCCCAGCATGGCTCGTCCCAGACCGTTCAAGTCCTGATCTCCGACCAAATAAATATCTTTATCACACGCGATTTGGCCGTGCTTCAAGGCGGCCATTCGTGACTGGTCCCTGTCAGAAAGTCCAGCCTCGGTGAGCGTTTCTAAGTAAAGAGACTCCAAACGGGCCAGGGCTGACCAGCGCCTGTCATCGCAGACTTCCGGCAGAGCGGCGCACTGGTCGGCGATTGTCTGTAAAGTCAGGCCTTCCGTGGTCGAAGCATCACGGGCACGCTGGGCCTCGTGCGCGACGCCTGCCCGGAGCAGCGCGTTTTCCGAGCGGGCTGCTTTTGGAGCGAGAACAGCTTGATCTTCCGCACTCAGCCTGCCGACGGCCACGATCCAGCCGAAAAACGACTGCATTCGGCCCGCTATCGTCTGGGCCGGCGTGTGGAGCAGTTCCAGAAGCGCCGCCGGTGTGACAACGTTCGGCTCTGCTTTCAGAGTCAGATTCGCACTGACAGCTTCGTCATAGAGAAGACGTCTCAGACGCCGAGCGGCCTGACCACCGGGCAGGACGACGATGACACGGCTCATATCCCAAATGCTGCTGTCAGCGTAACGCTCCCGCAGAATCCGTGCCGCTCCCGGCAGCATGGGCTGCTGCCGGCCTATAAATATGCGTTCCATCGTGTCCTCCCCGTCCTACCTACTTTAGAACAGCCCCCCAGAGACCTGGATTACCTGCCCGGTGATCCAGCCCGCGTCGTCAGAGGCAAGGAACGCAGCGACCGAGGCCATGTCCTCGGGCTGGCCGAAGCGGCCAAGTGGCGTTTGAGCAATCATCGCGAGTCCCATGTTGGACTGGGGGAGGCCCATGTCGATGGCTCGCTGCGTCTCGGTTGGCCCGGGGCTGACCGCGTTGACCCGGATGCCGCGCGGCCCCAATTCCATGGCGAGAGCGCGGGTGAGCACGTCCACAGCAGCCTTCGTGGCCGAGTAGACCGCGCTTCCAGACATTGGAGACACCGCAGCACTCGAGCTGAGGTTAATGATGCTTCCGCCCAATTCGCCAAATGCGGCGGCGGCGGCTTTGGAGGCGAGGAGCGTCCCCAGAACGTTGAGGTTCATCTGTCGGTGGAACTCCTCCGCGATCACAGCTTCCAGAGGCATGAATGCAAAAACGCCTGCGTTGTTTACGAGCACGTCCAGACGCCCGTAGGTTTCCTTCGTGGCCGCGAACAGCCGCTCGATCTCCTCGGGTTTCGAGACATCCGCCTGCACCGCCGTCGCCTTGCCTCCTGCGGCGACGATTCCGCCGACTACCTGGTCCGCGCCCGCCTTGTCGGAGACGTAGTTCACGATGACCGACGATCCCTCGGCGGCGAGACGCTTCGCGATGGCAGCCCCAATGCCTTTGGACGCCCCCGTTACTAGCGTTACCTTCCCTGTCAAGTTGTAGCTCATTGTTATTTCCTTTTTTCGTCGTGCGTAGTTTAAGCAACGCATGTTGTATAATAACAGGATTAAGGGGTTCCGTTCAATGGGCAAACCCGCCCTTTCGTCGCTTAGGCGACAATCAGCCCCCTCTGTCGCGGAAATAGAGAGGAAATACAAAGAAAAAATGAAGAATACAGACTGTTCCGAAATCCAGAAGCTTGATCCAAGAGTGCGACGAACGCGCAAACTGATCGAAGACGCCTTCCGTGCGCTTCTTGCGGAACACCCTTACAGCGAGATCTCTGTAGGCGAAGTGGCGTCGCGCGCGACCGTGAATCGAGCCACGTTCTACGCCCACTTCGATAATAGGGAGCATCTGGCAACTTCCGTAATCAGGGCAGACCTTGACGCTGCTCTGCACACTCGCCTCACGCACGGACTGCCGCTCAACGCCGAGACTCTGACCGGGCTGGCTGAGGCTCTCTTGGAGTTCTTCAGGCGGACGGTGGCGGACTGCGATGCACACGATGATGTGTTTGCGCCGACGCTGATGGCGACATTGCAGGCGACGATCCAGGCTCTCATTCGTCGCTGGCTGGACCTGGACCCCGAGGCGATGCACTCCTTTCCCGGTGCGAAAAAGGACGATGTTGCAACGGTGCTTGCTTGGGGCCTCTACGGCGGAGCACTCGACTGGAGCCGTAACAACCCTCGTCCCCCCGCTGCGGAGGCATCCCGGCGGCTCGTGGCACTCCTTATCCGTTAGCAAGTCATTCTTACAAAAGCCCCGGATGCATTGTCTCTACCTGAAGAATAAGTTCATCGAACAGGGTGTTGGCCCAGGCGAACCAGCTTCGGGAATAGCGATTTGCATCATCTTTCCAGATCGACTCGTGCATGAAACCGGTGCCGGCATGAGTTTCTTTCAGAGTCTTCAGACACGTTACTATCTCGTCTTCAGACTGGCTTGTCAGGGCCTGCATCATCAAAGACATCGGCCAGATCGTGCCCATGCCGGTGTGTGGGCTGCCGACGCCGCTGCCGACTTTCCCGGACGCAAAATAGGGGTTGGACCGGCTCAAAATAAACTCGCGTGTCCGCACATAGATTGGGTCGTCAGCCCGGCAGTAGCCTAAGTAGGGGAGGCTCAGGAGGCTCGGGACATTGCCGTCGTCCATGCAGTAGTGAGAGCCGAAGCCGTCGACTTCATACGCATATATCTCGCCGTGGATGGGGTGGCTGATAATGCCGTGTGTTCGGATGCTCTGCTCGATTTCGTCCGCCAAAGCTGTTGCCGTCGCTGCATCGTCCGGCATATTAAGAACACCGCTCCAGAGTTCCCCGAGCTGCCGCAGGCTGACAACAGCCATGGCGTTGGCGGGGATCAGAAACGGAAGCATCGCGGCGTCGTCTGAGGGCCGGAACGGAGATTTGCTGAGGCCGCAGCGATTGGCCGGCTGCCCGTAGCCGCCGCCTGCCAGCGTTTCGGTCGGGGTCGGGGACAGGCGCTGAAAGTGGTAGGCTTTCGGGTCAGCCGCCGCCATGACTCCTTCGGAAGATGCCTGCTCGGTCATAATCGTCGCTAGGATCAGGCGCATGGCATCGTTCCAGTGCCCATCGAAACACGACACATCGCCGCTTGCCGCGTAGTAGCCGTAAGAAAGCCGAAGGACGGCGCAGAGGCTGTCAAGCTCATACTTGCGCTCGTGGAGATCGTCGGTCATGTCCGTGAAATCCGTGACCCATTCGCTGGCGTGCGGGACTCGGTTAAAAGCATTTGCGTAAGGGTCGCTGAGGACGCACCGGACCTGCCGGTTGATTACGCCCTGCAGGAGCCTCTGAAGACTCGTGTCAGACTTGGCAAACTTGAGATACGGCCAGACTTGATTGGTGGAGTCGCGCAGCCACATGGCATCGATGTCCCCGGTCACGACAAATGTGTCCGGCCTGCCCTCTTCGTCGGAACCGACTGTCACCGTGGTATCGAGCGTGTTGGGGAAACAATTGACGAACAGGGCCACCAGTTCCGAGTCTTGCAACTTCCCGCTGATGTCCTCGATGATTTTTTCAATGACTGGACTGGTGAAACATCGTTCGCCGATTTCCGGACGCTGGTTCATTCTGAGTTCTCTTTCTGTCAGTGTTCAGATAACAGTATATCATGGATTGCGGATGGCTTGATTACTTCTGTGGAGCATCGTATTTTGTTCGCTCACGGTAAGATACCACTATGAGTAAACACGCCCTCCAAATTTTCGTTCGCTTTTCTTGTCTTTGCTTCCTCGCTTTCGTAGGTACTTATGGCAGCCGGGCGCAGGGTGCGGACACGCTTCCGACACCCTGGCAAAGCACGGTGATCGGGGATGCGGCTCCATCCGGGTCTGTTTCGTATGGAGACGGCTCGTTCACTCTTTCTGCGTCCGGGGCGGACGTTCAGGATATAGCGGATGCGTTCCGATTTACCGACTAGCCGGTTACCGGGGATGTGACTATCACTGCCCGCGTTGTTTCGCAGACGGGTACCAGTGACTGGGCTAAGGCCGGGGTAATGATCCGAGGCGGCACCGGAGCGGATGCGAAAAATGCCTTTCTTGCCGTCACGCCCGGTCATGGCGTCACTTTCCAGCAGCGGGGCACCACAAGCGGAGCGACGGCGTCGGAGCCGCTCACCGGCAAGTCGCCGCTCTGGCTGCGGCTTGAGCGGATCGGGTTCCGAGTGATCGGTTACACGTCTGCCGAAGGCGTAACTTGGACCCAAGTGGATGAGGCGACTGTTCTCCTGCCGTCCGTCGTTTACGTCGGGATGGCTTCGACGTCCCATCAGGCGGGGACTCTGGGCAGCGCGGTCTTCGACCATGTCTCAGTCAGCCCTATCGCCACCCGAGCTGAGGATTCCCACCGTACGTTCGTTGCTCAGACTGTTGCCGCAGGCAAGCCTTTAATGCGCCCGCTCTTTTTGGAGTTTCCTAAAGACGCGAAGACGTACAACCTGGAAGACGAATGGCTGGTCGGCGACCGTCTGCTGGCCGCGCCGGTGCTGGCACCGGTGGCGCTCGGAATGTCTACCTGCCGGCGGGTGGCTGGTACGATTTCAACACCGGCAAATCGGTCAGCGGCAATCAGACTCTGCCTGTTCAGGCCCCGCTCGACACGATCCCCGCGTATGTCCGGGCTGGGACCATCCTGCCGCTCGGGCCTGTGATTCAGTCGACCAGCCTGGGTATGGAAGACCCGCTGGAAATCCGTGTCTACCCCGGTGCAGACGCCGCCTTCACGCTCTACGAGGATGATGGCGATACGAATGCGTATCAGCGGGGGGCATCCAGCACTATCCCAATGCATTGGAACGACCGAGCGCGGACATTGACAGTCGGCATTCGCGCCGGGTCATATTCAGGAATGCTGTCCACGCAGCATTTGAACATCGTTCTGCCGAATGGCACCCGCAAAAGCGTTGTCTACACGGCCCGTGCTGTTGAGGTTAAGTTTTAGAGCGGCCGCTTCGAAGAAGACCCTCTTCTAACGAGTGACTGAAGTCACTATGCCTCAGAAGGCATTACTTCGTATCTGCTGGAGGGCGTTCAAAAACGCCGCCTGCCTTCCAGGTCTGCCCTCCGGGTAGCCAGTGCTGACCAGTGCAGTCCAGGGGACAGAAGAAGTGAGAATATTCCGAACTCTCTGTATTGCGTCCCTGGACGCACGGCGCTTCGCCCATCAGCGAGTGACTTCAGTCACTCGTCACTCTTCCCATTAACCCCGAGAAGGAATGAGGCAACTCTAAAGTGAATGTATGTCTTATCAAAACGCCTCAGACATGGCGCATTAAAGTGAAACTGCATGAACGAGACAAACGGGGAAGAAAAAACAGAACCGCAGGCTAGCCGGACACTCCGGCTGTCGCGGAGGCAGGTAATCACCCTGGCAGGCGCGATGCTGGCCGCTCCTGCGCTGGCTCATGCGGGGAGTAAGCCGACTGACACACCTCATTCCCCCGGCGGCTTGTTCCCTCAGAACCTGCGCTGTGAATACCGAATTAATCCGCTTGGCATCGATGCGGTGCTCCCGCGCCTGAGCTGGACCATGACCGGCAGCCGACGCAGAGAGCGGCAGACTGCGTACCAAATACTCGTGGCTTCCTCGCCGCAGGCTCTAGCCGCCGGACACGCCGATCTTTGGGACAGTGGCCGGGTGACTGCAAGCCAAGCCTCCCCTGTGGTCTATGGTGGCAAAGCGCTGACATCGCGGGCGCAGTGCCACTGGAAAGTGCGCCTCTGGGACCACGACGGCAAGCCGACCGAATGGAGCGAACCTGCGCTCTGTACAATCGGGCTGCTGCACCCGGCGGACTGGCAGGGACACTGGATCGCGGATGCCGCGCTGGCGGACCCGGCGAACCGGCCTCGCACTCCCATTCACTGTTACTTCAGCGAGATTGTCCACACCCCGAATGCCGCAAAATGGATCGTGCTGGACTTAGGCACGTCGAAGTCGTTTGACGGCGCACGTCTCAATCCTGCCAAGCCGGATGGCGTCAGCGGAGATATTGCGACAATTTTGTATCCCGTGCGCTTCCGAATCGAGGCCTCAGAGCAGCCTGATTTTCAGGGTGCCATCACAGTTGTGGACAAGACTGGTCAGGACGTGAAACCTCCGAGACCGGGCTTTTACGATGCCGACCTGTACCGGTTCCCAAAAACGATGGGCCGCTACGTTCGGCTGGCGGTCAGCCGTTTATCGCTCTGGGACGGCAACGATTACGCCCTGGCACTGGGGCATTTTCAAGTGTTCGATGGAGATACCAACATCGCGGTCAATGCCCCGGCCCAGTGTTCTGATTCGCGGGAAACTAGCGACTGGTCCAAACGGTTCCTGACCGATCCGCAGGCCAAAGTCGCATATAGCGAGAAGCCCGCGATTTTGCAGACTGACATGGGCGGCATAAATTCGCCGTCCCGTGTTCCTCTGCTGCGCCGCGAATTCCAAATTAAAGGCAGTATTCGAAGCGCGACTCTTTACAGCACCGCCAGAGGCTTTTACGAGGCGCGGCTGAACGGTGCGCCGGTCAGTGAGGATCGCCTGTCGCCGGGGTTTACCGAGTACAATAGGGAGATCGAATACCTTACCTATGATGTCACCCCGGCTCTCCGTCAGGGGCCGAATGTTTTAGGAATGCTCCTGGGATATGGCTGGTACGCAAGCCATATGAACCTCAGCAGCAATGAGTACATCTATGGCTACTTCCCGCAGTTTCTCGGGCAGCTTGAAATCGAGTACGCGGACGGACGGCGCGAGGTAATCAGCAGCGACGGAGAATGGAAGACATCGCTTGACGGCCCGATCCGCTGGTCCGATCTGCTGGATGGTGAAGGGTACGACTGCCGCCGCGAAATGCCGGGCTGGGACCGGCCCGCGTTTGATGCGTCGTCATGGAAGACTGCCGCCGTTATCCCGCGAGACAATACCCGTCTGATGTGGCCGAAAGCTCAGCCCGTGCGCTTGATGCAGGAGATTACTCCAGTCGCTGTCGCACAGGTCGCACCCGGCGTCTATGTCTTCGATCTGGGGCAGGAGATCGCGGGCTATTGCCGCTTGAAAGTCGATGGCCCGGCAGACACGCGCCTTACCCTCCGTCATGCCGAGACACGTCATGCCGACGGCAGTATCAATCTAGCTTTTCTGATAGGAACGCCTGCGCAAGAAAATTATATCTTGGACGGACATGGAATGCGGACTTTGGAGCCGCACTTCACCTATCATGGGTTCCGGTTTGTCGAGGTCACCGGCCTGACAAAACCTCCCTCTGCCGATACCCTGATCGGAGTCCATCTGCGGACTTCGGCCCGGCAGGTGAGCGAGTTTCACTGCTCGAACCCCCTCTATAACAAGATCATGAACGCTTCCCGCTGGACTCAGCAGAATATGCTGTTCGATATTCCGGCAGGCTGCGCCGCACGCGGTGAGCGACTGGGCTGGACAGGCGACATCCGTCCGTGTGTCCAGACTGCTCTGCTGCATTTCGACCTGGCGGCGTTTTTCGAGAAGTATGCCGTAGATATGCGTACCACGCAGACTGCCGAAGGACGTTTCACGGATATCGCCCCTCACGCGCATCTGCGGGATACCGAAATCGTGGTCGGCTCACCCGGCTGGGCAAATGCCGGGGTTTCCCTGCCCTGGGAGCTGTATCTGAACACCGGCGATAAGCGCGTTCTGGCGGACAACTACAAGGCCGCTCAGCGCTGGGTCGATTATCTGTACGCCCACAACCCTGGCTTCCTGTGGGAGAACTCGCATGGAATGTCCTGGGGCGACTGGCTCAGCGCCGGTCCTGCCACCCCGATGGACATCGGCGCGTCGGCGTTCTTTGCCCACGATGCTGATGTGCTGGCCCGAATGGCGGAAGTGCTGGGGTACCAAGCCGATGCCGTGCGCTACAAGGCGCTCTTTCAGGGAATCAAGTCGGCCTTTGCCAGTCGCTATGTGTCGCCCGACGGCATAATTCGCCTCAGTACTCCTAGCCAGCCACTGGATGTGACCGAGACTGTCCGTGCTCTGGTCAGTGACCAAAGCCTCAAACTCACTGTCAACAACAAAGCGTTCGGCAGTGATCCGGCTCCGAATGTGCTGAAGCATCTGGTTCTGACCTATAAAGTCGGCGGCCTGCAAAAGACGCAGGAGTACCCGGAAGACAGCGTCGTCGACCTATCGAGCAATGGTCAGCCGCTGGAGATCGTCAGTGCGTCCTACGGAGAGGCACCGGGTCAGGACGTTCAGGGCAGCTACGCGCTGGCCCTGCAGTTCGACCTGCTGGACGAGCCGCTCAGAAGCCGGGCCGTCGAGCGTCTGGTCCAGGCCATTTCGCGTGACGGCGGGCATCCCACGACAGGTTTTTGGAGCAGTGTCGAGCTGATGCTGGCATTGTCGCGGCATGGCCGCCACGACATCGCCGCGCAGATGGTCAACCTGACGACATTTCCGTCGTGGGGCCATATGGTGCAGGGGGATGGTACCACCTGCTGGGAAAGCTATGATGCCGACACGCACGATCTGTCGCTCAACCACTGGACTCATAGTGCGTCCGGTGAATGGCTGTGGCGTCACATCGCAGGCATCGCACCCGACCCGGAGCACCCCGGATATGAGGCTGTTGTCATCCGGCCCCGGCCCTGCGCTGAAGTCGATTACTGCACTGCCGCCTACGAATCCCTGCACGGCCCGGTCACAGTCGCATGGAATCGCAATCCCGCGAATTTCACGTTAAGTGTGACTGTTCCGCCTAATATGTTCGCCACGGTGTTTGTCCCCGCTGCTGAGAATACCCTGGTGATGGAAAGCGGCAGGCTGGCAGCCGCTTCGCCTGGGGTTCAATTTCTGCGCCGGGAAGAAGGCTGCACTGTCTACCGTGTCGAATCAGGGGCGTATCACTTTGTTGTGAATAGCTGAGGCTTTTCATGTCTGAACCAGAGCGGGCGACTGAAGTCGCGGCAACAAGTGCACAAAACCTGCCTTCGCAGGTTAATATAGAGGTTCGGAATTAAGCTCTGTATGAGTCCACGCAGGTGGACTTTGCGAACTTGTTGTCGCGACTTCAGTCGCCCGCAAAACTTCTCGCGTACTACTTAACGAAGCCGTGCGTTTCAGCGCATGGTGACAATTCTGTCATGGTTCCATTTGCTCTTGAAAGAAAATCTATGAATTACCAAGACTGGGAAAATCCGCGTCTGCTGCATATCTCCCGACAAGACCCGTATGCGACATCGGTTCCATTCTCCGACGCTGCTGCCGCATTGTCGAAAGACCGGGCCAAATCAGACCGATTCGATCTGCTGAACGGCGACTGGCGATTTGATTATGTGTCGGACCGAACCGAAATCCCAATCGGGTTCGAGCAGGCAGAGTTTGAAGATCAAACCTGGAAGACTCTGCCGGTACCGGGCTGCTGGCAGCTTCATGGCTATGGACGGCCTAACTACACGAATGTCAGTTATCCGTTTCCTGTCGATCCGCCGTATGTCCCGGATGACAATCCTCTCGGGCTGTATCGTCTGAATTTCACTGTGCCGCCGGAGTGGGAAACGCACCGAATTTCGCTGGTCTTCGAGGGCGTCTGCTCCATGTTTACTGTCTGGGTCAATGGGAACCCGGCAGGGATGAGCAAGGGAAGCCATGTTCCGGCGGGATTCGATGTCACGGCGCTTCTGTATTCCGGCGAAAATACTCTGGCTGTGCAGGTGTGGGAGTGGTCGGATGCAAGCTACCTGGAAGACCAGGACATGTGGCGGCTGAACGGCATCTTTCGTGACGTTTATCTGCTGGCACGTCCTGCGGTCTCCGTGCGGGACATTGAAGTCAGGACTTTAGCAGGGACGACGGAGGCACTGAATGTCGAGCGCGATGCCGTGCCGGGGCCGGATGCGCCGTATCGTTTGCTGGTGACGGCGGAGATCGAAGCCGTCGGTGCAGATGCCGAAGAGTACAGCCTTGCAGCATCGCTGTACGATGCCGCGGGCACTTTGACACACGCGTTAGGTTTTGGTCGATTTAATCTTCATGCAGGGGGACAGGGAAAGCAGATAGCGGAAGTCAGTGTGCCTCAGCCGAGCCTATGGACTGCTGAAGAGCCATATCTGTACACGCTGATCTTAGAACTGAAAAGAACAGACGGAACAGTCATCGAAGCGCACTCTGTGAGTGTCGGGTTCCGCGACATCCGCATTGCGGCGCAGCAACTCTGGGTCAACGGCAGCCCTATCAAGCTGCGCGGGGTCAACCACCATGACACCCACCCGGACAGGGGATTTGCGATGACCCGGGCCGATCTGGAGCGCGACATCGTGCTGATGAAGCAGCACAATATCAACTGTGTCCGCACCAGCCATTACCCGCCCGATCCGTACTTTCTGGATCTGTGCGATCAGTATGGCCTGTATGTCGTGGACGAAGCCGACCTCGAAACGCATGGGGACGGCGGCCTGACCACGCTAAAACAGCCTTCTCACGACCCTCTCTGGCAGGACGCTTATGTAGATCGGGCCGTGCGTATGGTAGCGCGGGATAAGAACCATCCCTCGGTCATTATCTGGTCGCTGGGAAACGAATCCGGCTTTGGACCCAACCACGAAGCGATGGCGGCGGCGATGCGATCTCTGGACAGCTCACGCCCGATCCATTATGAGCAGGCCCGAGAGCATCCGGTCGTTGACATTGTTTCCGTGATGTATTCATCGGTAGAGGAGGCCATTCAGGAGGGCGAACGGACCGACGATCCCCGACCCTGGTATATGTGTGAGTATGCCCATGCGATGGGCAACGGTCCCGGTGGCCTGACAGAATACTGGGAGGCGTTTGAAAAGTACCCGCGCCTGCTCGGCGGGTGTGTCTGGGAGTGGGCCGACCACGGCCTGCGTCAGTTCACGGAAAGCGGCGAAGAATGGTTCGCCTACGGCGGCGACTTCGGAGATTTACCGAACGACGGTAACTTCTGCATCGATGGTCTGGTTTCACCTGACCGGGTGCCACATCCGGGTCTGCTGGAACTGGCAAAAGTCGCCGCGCCCGTGCTAGTCGAAGTGACGGACGCTTCAGCAGGCAGTGTTCAAATCACGAACCGGTATGATCATTGCGGGCTGGATCATCTCACGCTGCACTGGCAAGTCATGCACGGTGCGGACATATCTCAGGAAGGGCAGATGCCGCTTCCCGACACTCCGGCACGGACAATCTCCGCGATTACGCTGCCCCTCCTAATGCCACTGACAGAGGGCAAAGATTTGACCGTGCTGACGGTTTCCCTGCGTCTGGCCGCCGATCAGACCTGGGCGCGTCTGGGCCATGAGATCGCCTGGGGGCAGGGGGTCCTACCGGCTAAGTTGATTTCATCTCAGTCTTCACCCGGCGACCCGCTTCAATTGACAGACGACGGCAAGACGATCAGCGTTCGGAATGCTCAATCTTTCTGGTCACTGAATAAGCTGCATGGAATAGTCACAGCATGGGAGCATCGCGGGATGTCGTTTCTGGCTGCCGGGCCGAGTATCCAAATCTGGCGGGCACCCACGGACAACGATGTCCACTTGGCCGAAGAGTGGCGTCGTGCGGGGCTTGACCGGCTTCAATCCCGGACGGCGCAGGTTGAGGTGACATCGCTTTCTACTGACGCGGTGACACTGACAGTCGACACGGTTCTTGGGGCGTATTCACTCCCGGCCCTGTTTCGATGCCGCTCCGTGTACACGCTGAGTGCCGAGGGAGTAATGGAGATCAAAGTCTCAGTCAGCCCGCTTAGTGACCTGCCGCCACTTCCGCGTGTCGGAGTAACGATGACCCTGCCTGCCGGGTTTGATCAGTTCCGCTGGGCCGGGCGTGGCCCGCACGAGAGTTACTCGGACCGGAAGCAGTCGGCCCGGTTCGGTGTCTGGTCCGGCACGGTGGCGGAGCAGTTTAAGTCGTATATTCGACCACAGGAAAACGGCAATAAGACTGATACTCTCTGGGTGGAAGTGACAAATGGGGAAGGCCAGGGACTTCATGTTTCGGGCGTGTCAAACGTGAGCGTTCTTCACTATACCGCGCAGGATTTGACTGTCGCGGAGCACACATTCGATCTCGCGCCGCGCCCGGAAACCGTTCTGAATTTAGATTACGCGCAGGGCGGGCTTGGAAGCCAGAGCTGCGGTCCCGGCCCGCTGCCACAGTACCTGCTTGATCCCGCCGAGTTTGAGTTCACGATTACTCTGCGTCCCATCTAATGCCTCAGAGAAGTAAAGAATGGAAACCGCAAACACATCCCGCGTTTTGAAGACTATCGCCGTTCGGACAATACTGCATTTGGACTTAGACGCCTTCTACTGCTCCGTCGAGGAAAAGCACGATCCGACGCTTCGGGGCAAAGCTTTCGCGGTCGGCGGGGTGGCGGATGGGCGCGGGGTCGTGTCTTCCTGTTCGTATGAAGCCCGTCGTTTTGGTGTCCGCTCGGCGATGCCGATGGGACAGGCCCGTGGTCTTTGCCCGCATTTGATCTGTCTGCCGACTAACTTCCCGGCGTACCGGGCGGCGTCGGGTGAGATCATGGCCCGGCTGCGGGCAGTCACGCCGCTTGTGGAGCAGATCTCTATCGATGAGGCGTTTCTGGATGTCACCGGGCTTGCTGAACCGGGCGCAGCGATTGCCGGTCGGCTTCAGTCGGAGGTCCGCAGTGAGCTGGGCCTCTCCTGCTCTCTTGGCATCGCGTCCAATAAGCTGGTGGCGAAGATCGCGACGGATGTCGGCAAAAGCGCTCAGGGGACGGGGCAGTCGCCCCAGGCTATCTGCGCGGTTCCGCCGGGTAACGAGGCCGCTTTCCTGGCACCGCTTGCAGCGTCTGCATTGTGGGGTGTCGGGCCCAAAATGGCAGAGCGCCTGGCGGAGCTGGGCATCCACACAATCGGGGACATCGCCCGCCGGCCAGACGACGACCTGCGGCGGCGCTTCGGGAACCATGGTGACCTGCTGACCCGTCACTCGCGCGGTATCGATGACCGGGCCGTGGTGACCGAGCGGGAAACGAAATCGATCTCTCGGGAAAACACGTTCTCCCGGGACGTGCGCGACGAAGCGGCTCTGCAAAGCGAGCTGTCTGAACAGTCTCGGCAAGTGTGCCGGCAGCTCCGGCAGGAGGGTTTGTGCGCGGCTACGGTGAAACTAAAGCTGCGCTGGTCGGATTTTGTGACAGTGACTCGTCAGACAAGTATCAGCATCGCCACCCAGGATGCAGGTGTCGTTGAGCGGGCCGTGCATAAGCTGCTGGCGGAAGCCTGGCACACCGGTCAGTCCGTGCGGCTGATCGGGGTGGGGGTCAGCGGCCTCGCGCCGCCGCTGCAGCTCGATTTATGGGATACGCGCCCTGCGGAGGACGCCGCCCGAGAAAAGCAGGTGCAGTCGACACTGGCTGCACTTCAGGCCAGATTTGGGCCGAAATTGATTATCCGTGGTAAGGACTTAATTTAATGAAGATACATTTAGACTATGGGAAAAGCGGGCTCGATGTCGAGCTGCCGACGGAGAATGTCGTGGGTCTCCTTGAGCTGACGCCTGCGGTGCCGCTGAATGATCCGGCGCAGAATATCCGGCAATCCCTTGCAGACCCAATTGGGACAAGGCCGCTTGCCGAACTAGCTCGGGGCCGCAAAAGCGCCTGCCTGGTGATCTGCGACATCACGCGCCCGGTTCCTAACTGGGTGGTTCTGCCGCCGATCCTCGACACTCTGGAAGCCTGCGGGATACTGGCAGCACAGATCACTATTCTCATTGCCACCGGCACGCATCGTCCGAACTTCGGGACTGAGTTGACCGCAATTCTAGGCGACGAGATCATGGCGCGTGGCTGCAATGTCGTCAACCATTTCTGCGATGACCCGGCCACGAACCGGTCATTGGGTACGACGGCAAATAATATTGCCGTCGCACTCGACACGCACTACCTGGATGCAGAGTTAAAAATCACCTGCGGCTTTATCGAGCCGCACTTTATGGCAGGCTATTCCGGCGGGCGCAAGATGATTATGCCCGGCATCGCTTCCCTGAAGACAATCCAGGCCTGGCACAGTCCCCGCTTTTTAGAGCATCCCAACGCGACTAACGGCATCACGCGCGGCAACCCGGTTCATGAAGAAAATACGTTGATTGCCGGCATGGCACCGCCCGACATGATGGTCGATGTCGTTTTGGACACGGAGCGGCGCATCACGGGCGTGTTCGCGGGCGAAATGGTGCAGGCCTGGGAGACCGGCGTGGCGTTTGTCGAAAAACATGTCCGGGCGGCGGTTCCTGCGCCGGTAGACATTGTGGTGACGACCAGCGCCGGCTGGCCGCTGGACCTGACTTACTACCAGACAATCAAAGGAATGGTCGGTGCCCTGCCGATAGTCAAACCCGGCGGTCATATCATCATTGCCAGCGCCTGCATGGAGGGGATCGGCGGGGCGGACTTTACAAACCTGCTGCTTCAGACCGACAATCTGGAAACGCTGATGATAGCCATGCAGCAGCCGGACTGGCAGCCGGTCCCCGATCAGTGGCAGATCGAAGAGCTCGCGAAAGCCGTTCGTAGAAACCGTGTTGTTTGTGTCACCGACGGCATTCCCGATGAGACCATGACAAAGCTCTTCGCCTCGCCTGCCGCAAGTGTCGAGAGCGCTGTAGCAGCCGCGCTTGCCGTCCATGGCAAAGACGCTAAAATCGCAGTCATCCCCAAAGGGCCTTACGTCATCCCTTATATTTCGCAAGCCGGATAGCTTTTGACAAAGCCGCATTTACTATGATTAACCTCATTGCCTGCCGTTCCTTCAGGCAGCACCTGAATTGGATTTCAATCGCCCTGCTGGCGGCTGCCCTGCCATGCTGGGGCGGGCAGCTCCAGCCTTATACGGACCCTGACCAGCAGACTAAGATGTATTTCGGAGCGATCTCCCCCTATGCACAGCCCTGGCGGGCTTATCTGGAGACGATGCCGGCGACCACGTTTCTGAACGGCACCGGCATCAATTTCAGCACGCAGGGTGATCCCGATGTCCGAATGGAACACCTGGCTCGGCATGGCTTCGCGCACGTCCGCCTGGAGATCGGCTGGGGTGAAGTCAACTATGACGACGAGACCAAGCTCAACAATGCCGACAGTATGCGTCCGATCCTGCTGGCCTGCCGGAAATGGCATCTCCGGCCCGTTATCCTGCTGAATGCACATCAGGGAGTGCCCTGTCCCACCCAGCTTTTCGAGCGGACCGTTACTGTCGCCGCCCGCAAAGGAGACCGGCAGGTCACGTTGGATAGCACGGACGGTCTCATTCTCGGCCACAGCGGTCTGTCGCAGCTTACCGACTACTGGGCGGCGGAAGCGATCATCCTGTCGATTGACGGAAAGACTGTCACCCTTTCCAAGCCGCTGCCTAAAGACATCGCTGCCGGGACGCGTGTGCCGATGGCTACTCTCAAATACCGACCGTTCGCCAAACCGGGCAGCGACGACTACAACGCGACTGTCGCCGGGTGGCTGCGCTACGTCGACGCGGTCTCGCTTTTTGTCCGATCCTCGCTGGACACGGAAGGAGCCGCCGACGCCGGTTTCGATCTGGAAGTCTGGAACGAGCTGACGTTTGGCGATCACTTCCTGTACATCAACAACTACTACGATCCGCCGCTGGTCAAGTACGATGACAATGGTATCTGGGGGAATCTCGTTCGCGAAACAGCCGCCCATGTCGAAGCCCGGCGTGCCCAATTTGAGAAGGTCGGCATGGAAGACGGGTTCGCAAACACGATTCCCTGGCCGGCGGCGTCTTTGGAACCGGTCGGCATGACCGCAATCGGCAAGCATCCTTATCCTGGCCGCCGCACTTTTCCAAACCCGCAGCTCAAAGGGGACGTTTTCGATGCCCGGCTGCTGCGCGACACCAGCGGCTGGCAGCCTGCGTATTCGACTCTGTTTCCTGAAGACCCCGGCACTGTTCTTCAGACAGAGACCATTGTCCGTGAGATGAGCCCGATTGTCACGAGTGTTTACGATGTCAAGCACGGGCGCTTCGCTCGGACGTCGCCTGTCTCAACCTGGATCACGGAGGATGGTATCAGCCCGCATGATAGCCTCCCTGCTGTGGACGCCGCGACGGCTCAGTACCTCAAAGGGAAGACGACAGCGCGCTTTTTCACCTTCTTTCTTAACAAAGGCGTTTCTCTGATGACGCTTTTCAGTGACAACGATGGCGGGGACACAGGTTTGGCTCTGGAATCGGATGCGTTTCGCGCTTATTCTCAAACAAAGAACGCGGTTTATCCCATCAATGACACGGCCCTGACGTCACCTTCCCTGCGCGTCACCGGCAATATCGCCCGGAAAATGCAGGCAGGTCTGGACCCTCATCTGACACTGGCATCCACCCGGCAGCTAACGCTGGACCGGGTTGCGGACACTCATGACCACTTTCAGTTTGCCGGCGACGGCACTCCTGCCCACCCGCCGCTCTTCGACCGCGACGTGTTCGCATTCCTGCCTTTTCAAGTCAACGCCCGCACGTTTGTCATTCCCTACTATGTGATGACGCGCGACGTGACTCGCATCTACAATCCGGCAGGGCAGGGGGGACATCAATACGACATGCCCTCCGAGGACTTCACGCTGACCCTCGGTAATCTGCATGGGAAGCAGGCGTCTGTCTCGGCTTACGATCCGCTGAACGACCGGCTTGTCCCCGTGAAAAAGATACTTGGGACAGCTCATGCGCTCACGGTGCGCGTTTCTGCGGTGGATTATCCCTATTTGCTGATTGTCCACGAGCACGAGTAAGACCGTGTCAGCCTTTCTTTCTGTTTGGCTGCTGAAATAGCCTTGACAGAATCCTTGTCCTGTGTTACGATGGTAGCAGGTACATACTACGTAGCATATCGAGACACTGTTGAAAGGCTCATGTTGAATAAAGTAACCACGCGGCAGGCCCGATGCTGGGCATTCGGGCTGATTTTGATGCTTGCGCTCGGCAGCGCAGGCCGGGCGCAGATGGTCACGGGCACGGACATGGTCGGCTACAGCCAGACACTCGGGCTGTCGCCGGACAAGTCCGCTTCCGCCAATTACTCCGTGCATCTTGTCAGCAGCAGTGTTCCCGGAAACATCCTCTGGCCCGGCGACCGTCCCACTTTCACCTTCCAGATTACCGGCACGGGCAGCCAGCCTGTTCAAGCCTCGGGGCATGTGGAAGTGATCGCTTACGGGACGCGCGGCGCACCGGGCGATGTCTGGACACCCCATATGTTTCGGATGGGCATTGCCGCTTCCGTTCCTGTTGCCGCGCATATCGCGCCGAATGGGTTCCAGGATGTCACCATTACGCCGACTGTGCCCGCCCGGTTCGGCGGCTATGCTCTCGTACTGGACCTGGGACCGCTGGGGCGGCAGTTTATTACGTCCTTCGTTCGCACCCTGCCGGTGACTCAGAAGCGGGTGGAGTATCCGCACTTCTGCTTGGATAGCCTGCCCCTGCCCGTGCTGCAGCGGCTGGGAGTGCATGCGATCCGCTGGGGAGTCCCGTACAAGCCGACGACGGACCCCGACTTCGCTCAGTGGTATGCGGACCGGGGCCGGGAGCTGAAAGCGTATCAGGCTGCCGGTGTGACTGTTCTTTTCATGGCGGGCGGCGGCGCGTTCAACGGGCCGACCCAGCCGTTGAGCCGGCCTCGCCCGTGGCTCGACGACAGCGGGAAGATGCTGGATACGAAGTTCGACCTCGCCTGGCTGCCCTCCTATGACACTGATTTCCAGGACTTTTGCTACCGCTTTGCGCGGGATTACGGCTGGCCTAAAGGACCGCTGACCGGCTTTTCGCTCTGGAATGAGCCGTGGGAAGGCATTTCCATCTCCGGCTGGGGCGCAGACATGCTGCGCTACCGTGCCATGTATACGAATATGTGGCAGGGAGTGGACAAAGCCCGCCATCTGGACGGCGCTCAGGTGCTGGTCGGCGGCGGTGATTCGTCGTCGAATGCGATGGATAAGCTGTTTCCTGACGGCACAAATACCTTCGGCCCAATGTTCGATTTCCTGTCGATCCATTACCAGGGCCTGTCCTCGACGGCGAATTACAAGGCCTGGGTCAACCGCAAAGGCTACGGGGGGCGGGTAAAGATCTGGGATACGGAAAGCTGGGTCGGCAACACTGATGACCGTGTCGCCGCCATCGTCGCCGGGGACCGTGCGGGTGGATATGACCGGGCCATGGGCGTTTTCGGCGGCAACATCTGCGACTCGCGCGATTACGACCAGCATCTGGCAGGAGGCACGACCCGCAAGGTGACAACGGTTGTCGCCTGGTCGACGGCGGCGTCTGTCGGCGCGGCGACTCACTTTATCGGTGAGCGTCCTTTCCAGAAGCTGTTGTTTTCGAACGGCCTCCCCTGGGTGATGACTTTCGGCGGTCGGCCCGGCTTGCCGGAAGACGGCACGGTCGTGGTAGTCGGCGATCTGGGCGAAGAGTTCGGGGCCGACAACCTGCCCTTCCGCACGGCCCGTGGCTACGCCGAAGCTCGGCACAAAGCCGCGCTCAAAGCACAGCTTGCCGGAGCGACCGGGGACGAAAAGGTAAAGCTGCAAACGCAGATCGACGCGCTGGAGACCCTGAGCGGCGCGTCGATGACCCTGCCCGCGTCCAGCGATTACGGCTTATACGACTTTTACGGCAACTTGATCCCAACGCGTGGCAACAAGATTGTCGTACCGCTCGACGGACGCGGCTTCTTCCTGCGCGGCAGTGGACGGCCCGGTTCCTTCGCCCGGCTGCTTTCTGCTCTGCGAACATCCCATGTCGATGGCATTCAGCCGCTGTCCGTGGTCGCGCATGATCTGACTGCGCCGGTCGAGACAAAGCCTGCCCTGCATCTGACTTTGACTAACGTTCTAAACCGTTCCGTCACCGGGCGGCTGGCGGTGACACTGAGCGGCCTGACGGTCAAAACGCCGGTGCAGACAATCACGCTGGGAGCAAACGAGACCCGCGAGATACTGCTGCCGATTACCGGGCAGGCGGCTCCGAGCAACACCTATGCTCTGGCCGTAATATTTACGGGAAATGGTCTTGCCCCGGCGGTCTATCGGGAAGATATTCATGCCGATGTCATTGCTCATCGGACAATCACGGTCGACGGCAATCTGGACGACTGGAAAGGTGTCCTGCCGCAGACCATCGCGGCGCTGGGTTCAGGGGCACCGACTCTGACTGAGAAGGCCTGGCTGCCGTTCAAGCAGTACGACAGCCGCATTAAATCGGGCCTTGCCACGGCCTACCTGGCGTATGACGACAAAAACTTCTACTTAGCCGCGAAAGTCGCCGATTCCACGCCAGACCCCGGCACGGTCCGGTTTGCGACCCGCGATGATGACCAGTACTTCTACCCGGCTGTCGCCTATGTTCCCGACAGCGGCAGTGGCCTTGCCTACTCGGTGCGCTGGACGGGACAGGTGACGCCCAAGTACACCGAGCGCTACAGCCTCACGACAACTTCTGATGACGGCATCCGAGTCTTTGTCGACGGCAAGCTGCTGATCAATAACTGGACCGATCACGGCCCGACCGATGACACGGCTGCTGTTGACTTACAGGTAGGCCATCCCTGCGAAGTCAAAGTGGAGTACTACAATAGCGCCGGCGGCGGGACAGCCAAGCTGTACTGGCAAAGCCTGAGCCAGCCGCGTGCGCTTGTCCCTGCCGACGGCAGCGGGTTTACCGGTCAGTATTACGCCGGAGCGCCGCTTTCCGATCTGAAGACGACCCGGACCGATGCTGCGATCAACTTTGAGTGGGCCGATGGCGTAGTTCCCGACCCTGCCTACCGAAGCAAGAACGGGCTGCAGTCCGTGACCTGGCCTGCCGATGTCCGCCGCTATTCCTACCGCAAGAACCCCGACCTGCCGGCGGGCAATTTTCCCAGCCATGACAATATTCAGATCGCCTTCAACGTCCTGCCGACTGCTGCGAAGCGTTACTATCCGACAGTGCCCGGCACGATGCCCGGCTTTGTGTCCTACCAGGATACCGACTATGAGTTTGCACTGAACCAGGTCGCCCCGCAGTTCGGCGGCGGTACGGAAGTGTGGCGTCTGGCTGCACCTGGAATTCCCCCGAAGCACTTTTATCCGCGCCAGCCGCGTTCGCCGCTGGAAGGCCCTGTCTCGGATGCTCAGCTTGTCATCCGGCGCGACGGCGACACTTTGATTTACGAGTGCGCCATTCCCTGGACCTCGATGCCGGAAGCGAAGCGGCTGCTTGACGCCGGGAAGACAATCAAGTTCTCGTACCGGGCGAACGATAATGCGGGCGGACCGACCATGGAACTCTCGAAAAACCGCAGCGTCGCCAAACGGAACGGCTCGTTTCATGTCGATTGGGTGGAACACTGGGCCAATGAGCTGGAATTCGGCTCAGAAAAACAAAATGCCAAGCAAGCCCAAAAATAACTGTTGACAGGATTGAGATGCTGTGATATACTGCAATAGAAGTTAATACTACGTAGTATATAATCATAGAACATGATACGACAAAAGACACCTCGGGTCACTCAAAAAGACATCGCCCACCACCTCAGCGTCTCGCAGAGTCTTGTTGCCGCAGTCCTCAGCAACCGGGCGGGGGTGTGGGTGTCCGAAGAAAACCGCCTGCGTATCCAGCGGGCGGCGCAGGACATGCATTATCGTCCGAACGCCGCCGCGCAGTCTCTCCGCAATGGTCGTTCCAATACGGTCGGGATGGTGGTTGTCAGCGGCGAGGACGGGTACAAATCGGGAGAATGTGGCCTGATCACTGCGGCGCTGGTCGGTTTCAGCAGCACACACGGTTTCGACCTGAAATTTAGGTTCTTTTCTGTCGGCGAGCCGATACTGGAACAGTTGTCGGAGTTAGTAGACGCGGGATGGAGCGATGTCCTTGTCCTGACCGGCCCGGAAGCTCTTTTGGAAGCACAGGGAGTTTTGCTGGAGCAGATGCGGATGCCGTTTATTGTCATCGGCGATCTGAGTGAGAGATACCCGGGCTGGTACCAGGTGGATTTCGATCAGGAGGCGATGATGGCGCTATCAGTCGCGCATCTGGCGGCGCAGGGCCACCGCCGGCTTGCATTTATCGGGCATCTCACAACAGAAGGGTACAGCCGCCGCCTGGAAGTCGGCTTTAGTAAAGCGGTCAAGGAGTCGTTCGGCACTGCGCCCGATGAGACATTGATGGGCCGTGTCCTGGTAGACACCCCCGGCGAAACAAGTGCGACAGCCACGCACTTTCTGACCCAATGGCTGTCCCGCCCGCCGGATGAACAGCCGACGGCATTGGTGTTCGGTGCCAGTGATGATGGTTCCTGGCGAGAAGCCGAGCTGGCGCTGCTGCAGTTCGGTCGGCGCTTTGGTAATCAGCCGGGAGAGATCGGCACTGCTGGTGTCCATTATACAACTGCGCCTCTGCTGTTCGGTCAGGCCTCGGCGTTTTTGCAGACAGACATGGGACGTCTGACCGACACCATGTGCGAGCATCTGCTGGCCCCGCTGATGGAAGGCCGTCAGCCTGAATCTCGTTTCCTGCGCGTCTGCCCCGCTTTGCAGCCGCTGCCGACGCTTGATCTTTGAAAGCATCATTTCTAGAAGCACCACTTCTCATGGGAAAGGAGCGTTTTCTGTTTCGACTTAAAGCAATTATTGCTGTAAATATTCTTTGAATTTTGTAAAATGATACTGTGCGTCCCAGAAAGGTGATTGAAATGACTCAACAACCAGCCCGTGCCAAAGCCTCGGGCTTCACATTGATCGAACTTCTCGTCGTGATTGCGATTATTGCAATCCTCGCGGCGATTTTATTTCCTGTTTTCCAGAAAGTGCGCGAGAACGCCCGCAAGACCGCCTGCCTGTCCAATGAGAAACAGATCGGCTTAGCGGCAATCGAGTACTCTCAGGATTACGATGAAGCCTTAGTCAAAGGCTGGTACGGCTTAGGCGGCTACGGCAATTCCAATCCTGATGGAAGCACTTACAAATGGATGGATGCTCTTTATCCCTACATCAAGAGTGAAGCTGTCTTCAACTGCCCGAGTGCCGCCGGACAGGTCAAGCCCTATGTGTATTTCAGGAATTATCACACGCCCAATACCGGGCCTTATGGCAGCTATGTACTGAATGACACGTACTACACTCACGGAGATGCTCAGACTTCTCCCGCCGGTAACGATGTGGACGTGCTGACGCTGGCTCAGATTCCTTCTCCCACGTCTACCTACTGGTTCCTGGAAGGCGGCGGGGATTATGAAGATGCCTGGAAAGATGCGACGGTCCCAATCTCTCTTGCAACCGATCAAGGCGTGCCGGATATGCAGGCAAATACCACACCCCGTGTCTATGGCCGCCATTTTGGACTGACTAATGTGGTATTCTGCGATGGTCATGCCAAGAGCATCCGTCTGGATGCGTCGCCCGGCGGCTTGTTCGAGGTCAGCACGACTGCTTTTGGCCCCAACAACGAGAAAGTGTACCGAAACTTCACTGTCGAAGATGACTAACTGATGTTACGCAAATGCACCACGGAATAAATTCCGAGGCTGAAAAGAGCCCAGTGTCGCGGCGACATCAGAGTCAGAGACCCCAGCTCCTGTCCTGCATTGTTCTCTCTTGCGTCCTCTGGACGGTGGGCCTTTCCGAGCCTCGGAATGTATTCCGTGGTGCATTTGCTGAGTCGGGCGATTTCAGTCACCCCTCTATAACAAATTATGATGCACTCTTGATCTGAATATCTCTTGCCCGGCTGACGCTGTTGCGTCCAGCCGGGCAATCTCGTCGGAGAAAGAACGCCTGTCTATGAGGAAGTTCCACTCGATGTCCCTGGCAATTTTGCTGGCCGCCGGTTTGATCGGTGCTGTTCGGGCGGACAACACGGCCCCGCGACCGCGCTTGTCAGTCCCGTCCGCGCGATTAACGCCGCTGCTGACCGCTGATCCGTCCGATCCGGCCTGGGCAGCGGCAGCGGTGATCCCGGCGCTGACTGTTTCACTCGGCGAGGGAGGCAAAGGTCTCGCGCCGCTGCCGACACAGGTCAAGCTGCTCTGGGACCAGAACAACCTCTACTTGCGCTTTATCTGCACTGCCACGGAGATTTATGCACCCGCAAAAGAGCATGATGCAGACTTGTATCACGGCGATGTCGTCGAAGTCTTTTTGGATGTTCAGGGCGACAGCAAGCAATGGATCGAGCTGGAAGTCAGCCCCGACAATGTCACATTCGATCAGCTTGCGACATTGACCGCCGAGCCGGCCTCCAATGCCGATCTTATCCTGAACAGTGATGTGCTGGACCGGAACTGGTGGATGGACCTGTCCTGGAGCCTCGACGGCTGGAAAACAGCGGCAGCGATTCAGAAAACTCAGGGTCATGTCACCGGCTGGACCGTCGACATGGCGCTGCCCGCAAAAGCAGTCCTGCACCGCTTAGGTCAGGACAAATACTCGCCGATGACGCTGCGGGCGAACTTCCTGCGTTATGAAGAGCTGGCTGCCGCTGACCCGAAAGCGGCGCGACGACTTCTGGCAATGAACTGGGCACCCGTGATCTACGGCTGCCCGCATATCTCGCCTCTCGCCATGGGCTATGTGACCTTAGCCGCGCCATAAAAGCAGGATTTCGAGTGAACTTATGTCTTTTCAATTTCCCGTTTTCCTGTCAGAAGAGAAATATATCGAGCGTGTCTATGCCGGAGTTCTGGGCAAGATCATCGGCGTTTATCTGGGACGACCGTTCGAACAGTGGTCTCACGAGCGCATCGAGCGTGAGCTGGGCGAGGTCGATTACTACGTCCACGAGAAGCTCGGACAGCCACTGATAGTCACCGATGACGACATCTCCGGGACTTTTACGTTCCTGCGGGCACTAGCCGAGAATGGGTATGACCCGGACCTGACACCCGCGCAGATCGGCGACTGGTGGCTGAACACGATCATTGAAAACCGGACCATCCTCTGGTGGGGCGGTTTTGGACTCTCCACCGAGCATACGGCCTACCTGCGTCTCAAATCTGGACATTCCGCCCCGGAAAGCGGCAGCATTGCCCTGAACGGCGTTCCTGTGGCGGAAGAGATCGGGTCGCAGATCTTTATTGACGGCTGGGGTCTCATCTGCCCCGGCGACCCGGCCCGCGCCGTCGACTTTGCTCGCCGGTCGGCTTCGGTCTCTCACGATGGGGAAGCCATTTATGGGGCACAGGTCGTCGCTGCGCTGGTCGCGCTGGCATTTGTCGAAACGGATTTGGATCAGATGCTGACAGCAGCGCAGTCGCTTATCCCTGCCGGCAGCCTGATTTCGGCTTTGATTAACGATGTGCGGCAGTGGGCGGCTCAGAATGGGGACGACTGGCGAGCCACAGTGAAGCGAATCCACGAAGTCTACCCGTATGAGCGTTTCGGAACAAACTGCCCCATGGTCTCGAACCACGCGATTATCCTGCTGGCCCTGCTGCATGGCAAAGGGGATTTCCAGCGTTCTTTGATGATCGCCAATACGTCCGGCTACGATACCGACTGCAACTCCGGCAATGTCGGCTGCATTCTCGGTGTCCTGACGGGGCTGGCTGGGATTGATGCCGGGCGGGACTGGCGCGGGCCTGTCGCTGACCGCCTGTACCTGCCGACAGCGGACGGCGGGCGGGCGATCACCGATGCAGTGCGGGAGACCTATGCGATTGTCAATGCGGCCCGAGTGCTGGCCGGATTAGCAGCGCTGTCGCCGAAAGACAACGCCCGGTTCCATTTCTCACTGCCCGGCTCCGTACAGGGGTTTCTCGCGGACATAGCCGCTGACATTCAGGGGAAAGTGGAAGTGGGAAATGAAGGCGGCAGGCTGTCTCTGGCGTTTTCCGACCTGGCGACAGTCCGGGTCGGAACTGCGACTTTTACCCCTCCCGACGCGCTGACGATGGGCAGTTACGCTCTGGTGGCCTCGCCGACGCTGTATCCCGGTCAGACTATCACCGCCCGTGTGGCAGCCCCGCCTAAGCTTACCGGTTTGATTCAGGCCGGTTCGGTGCAGGTCGGTTTGTATCTCAAAGCTTACGGGCCGGACGATCTGCTTGTCATCCACCGTGCGCCCGTGCAGCATCTGGAATCAGGCGCGGACAGTGATCTTTCCTGGACCGTGCCGGAGATGGGAGGTCAGCCGGTCGCCGAAGTGGGGCTTGAGCTGACTTCGGAAACGCCTGTTTCAGGCCGTCTGCTTTTGGATCGGCTGACCTGGTCTGGAACGCCTGACGTAACACTGCGGAAGCCGGAGGGCGGCACGGTCTGGAACCGGGCGTGGGTGAATGGGGCGGATGAGTTCAGCACGAATTGGTCTTCGCCCAGCATGACCTACCGGGTGATCCAGAACAAAGGCATCGGATTAGTATCGCAGGGGGAAGCATCCTGGGATAATTATGCCGTGAGCGTCGATGCCCGCCCGCATCTGGCATCATGCATCGGTCTGTGCGCGGCGATGCGGGGCCTGCGCCGGTACGTAGCGCTTGTGCTGGCAGCCCAGCCTCTGACATCCGACAAAAGCCTACAGCTCATCCGGCAATGGGACGGCACACGTTCAGTCCTCGCCGAGATCACTCTCACGCCCGCGCTGACCCAGGCCTGGAATGCAGAAAAGCTAATCCGGCTGTCGCTGACCGTGAGCGGTGACACGATCACAGCCCAGGTCGGCGACCAATCCGTGACAGTGGCTGGCGATGGTTTCCCATTAGCCGGAGCAATCGGTTTTCTGGTCGAAGAAGGCCATGCCGAGTTTGGGGACGTGTCAGTTCGTCCTGCCAAGCCCGACTGTTGATGTGACGCAGATAATGCCCAGGATTAAAATCCTGGGAGACTGTCCTGGTCTGGAAGACCGGGGCTTTAGAAAAGCAAAATGTATGCCGAGGACGGCATTACTGCGTATCACTGCGTGACGGCAGAATATCACTCCGTGACGAATTCTCTTGCGTCTGCGAAGCAGACATTCTGCAAGGCTAAAGCCCCGGTCTTCCAGACCGGGCAATTTACGCGATAGGTCTACTAATGAATTCACAGCGCTGCGATTTTCCTCTCGGCCATCTACCACTCTGCTGGGGAATTGCCGTCTTTCTGGCAAGCCTGTTCCTGCCCTCGGCAGCGTTCGCCCAGGCTGCTTCCTCTCAAAGCGTGAGCGGCACGGGCATCCCTGTAACATTCCATCTGGAAAAGCCAGGCTGCGTCACGCTTGTCGCGGAAGACGCGCAAACGGGGCGGCGGGTGGCAAACCTGCTGGCGGAAACTCCGCTGCCCGCCGGCGATCACCGGGTCGTCTGGGATGGCTTCGACGCGGGAATGGAAGTGCGGGGCCGTGGGTGGGTACGCCGCCGGGTCATGCCGGGCACGTACCGGCTGCGCGGCTTAGTCCATGACAGCCTTCATCTGCGCTATGAGTTTCCCGTGTACTCGCCGGGCACTCCTCCCTGGAAGACGCCCGATGGGGCGGGAGCCTGGCTGGCGGATCATTCGTCGCCAAGCGCAGTCCTGTACCTGCCGCCCCACTCGGGCTCACCTTACGGCAAAGCGAATGTGGGTCAGATGCTGCTGAGCGCGAACGTCGCCGAGTCAGGATACGCTTTGCTCTGGACCGATCTTTCGGGGCACCCGCTGCATGGGGCGAAGATAAACGGCTGGATGGGCGGCAAGGCCCTGGCCCGCGATGCCGGGCCGCGCCGCGACCCGGCCTGCTACGCTTATACCGCGTTCGTGACTAATGCGGACGGCGGCGTTACCGGCGACGCCGGAAAGAATGGGATTATTCAGGTTTACGGGCTGACGGCAGACCCGCAGAACCCGTTTGTCAAGATCTGGGAACATGCGCCCGGTAAGCCGCTGCCGTTCGACGGCTACCACAATCCCCTTTCGATCAGTGTCTTCAACGGAGGCGCCGCCGTTTCCAGCAGCCTTGACGACCGGGTGTATTTCGTAGATGTCAAAGCCAAACAGCAGATCGGTTCTGCCGCCCTGCCGTCGCCGCGCGGAGTCGCCTGGGATGCTCGTGGCCGCCTGTATGCCGTCACGCAGGGCACTGTTATCCTGTGCGGCAGGCCCGATCCCGCCGCAGGCACTCTCGGCCCTCAGACGCTCGTTGTTCCTGGCGCACTGCTTGACACCCCGCGTCAGATTTTGGTGGACGGGGCAGGGGGGCGGCTGTTTGTCTCGCAGTGGGGCCGAAGCCATCAGGTCAAGATGTTCGCTCTGGCGACAGGGCGCAGTTCCGGCCTGCTGGGGCATTCGGGCGGCCCGCAGATCGGGCATTATGACGATCACCGGATGCACTACCCGAACGGCATGGCTCTCGTACTGTCGCCTTCGGGGAGCAGCGTTCTGTGGGTCATGGAAGATGATTTTTTACCCAAGCGTGTCAGTGTCTGGAGCCTTCGGGATGCTTCCCTGGTCAATGCGTTCTACGGCCCGAACCAGTATGGCGGCGGGGGGACACTCGACCCCGGCGACCCTCATCGGCTCTTTTATGCCAGCACGTTCAACTTCGGCAGCAAGGGCGGAATGATCTTTTCGCTGGATTGGAAGACGGGCCGTGCGGTTCTGACCGACATCTACGCACGCGGCCCTGAGCCGCAGGGTGAGTCGGCGACTATCACGAAGCCAACCGATTACCATATGTTTCAGCCCTACGACCCGCTGCCGGAAAGTGACATTCCGGAGCGTCCCGTCCATATTCACGGACAGACTTATCTGGTCAACACGTACAACGGCGTTTATCGGGCCAACTCAGCGGCGGCGATCTGGAAACTGGACGATAAGACCGGCATCGCCTGGCCGGTCGCCTATGTCGGCGGCGGTTCTTCCTGGTTTCAGCGGTTCTTCGACGGCAGTCAGGACGAAGCTCGCACGACGGCCAACAAGGCCGCCGGGCAGCATATTCTTGATGAAATCCACCGGCTGGGCGGCGACTGGTCGGATGCCTTCGTGACCTGGTCCGATCTGAACGGCAATCACCGGACCGACCCGGACGAATGGACTGTCCGGGTCTTTCCGCATGACCAGACCGCATTTCGTGCCCCGGACGGACAGGAGGACCGCGCCCATTACTTCGGCGGCTGGTCCCTGTCGACGTCTGATCTGTCTTATACCGGCGGCTGGGCTGTCCGGGTGCCAGCACCGACGTTCACGGCATCGGGCGTTCCGGTCTATGACATCTCCAAAGCGCAGATCACTCTGCCGCCCCGTCCCGAGTTCCGCAGCCCGATTGACGGCGACACAGCCCTGCGGTTTGACTCCGCGCCCGGCGGCTGGCTCCTGCAATTGCCGTCTTATGGCTGGCAGAACGGTGTGCTGCGCTGGACATATCCTATTTCAGACATCCGCCTGCCGCCTGCACGGCCTGGGGACATGGAAGCTGTGGATCGCCTAATGGGGCCGCTGATCACGCCGCGCCTGGGGGAAGCCGGCCCGACTGCGTTCTTCGACAACGACAAGGGAGCGATCTATCTCATGACCGCCGACGGCCTGTTTTTGCAGACGCTGGGCGGCGATGACCGCTTGATGCCTCTCCTGCATCTGCCGTCCGCCCCGCGCGGCCTGCTGGTCGACGGGCACAGCTTCGGGGACGAGCACTGGCACACCGACGTTACCCAGTATGCCGACGGTCAAATCTATCTCACGGCAGGCCATGAGTTTATCGGCATCTTCCATGTGGAAGGCCTGGATTCGGTACGTCGCCTGGACTTCGGCACCGTTACAGTCACGCCGGAAGAAGTCGCAGCTCTGCCGGAAGAACAGGTCAACACACCGATCAACAGTGTCGGCAGCCTGCGGAAGACGCTGACCGTGGCGGCTTCCTTGCCTGCCGTTACTGTAGACGGCGACCTGTCGGACTGGCCGCAGAGCACGCAGTGGGCTGAGATCGGGACGGGCCGCGCACGGGCCGCCGTCGCCATCAGCGGCGGCCGGCTTTGCGCTGCCTGGCACACAAGCGACCCGAATCTGCTGGACAATGCAGGCGGTCAGGCTTCCTATCTTTTCAAGTCCGGCGGGGCGCTTGACATCATGCTGGCAGCGCAGGCTGGAGCCGACCGTCAGAGCTTCGCACCGCAGGAAGGTGACGAGCGGCTGCTGATCACCCGCAATGACGGCAAAGTCCGGGCAGTGCTGTATCGCCCGGTAATGCCGGGAGCGGCGAGTACGGAACAGGCAGTCTTTGCCTCGCCTGTCGGCAGAATTGTTTTCGATTCCGTCACGGACGTCTCAGACCAGGTCCATCTCGCCCAAAAAGGCAGTGATTACGAGGTTTCCGTACCGATCTCCCTGCTGGGGCTGACCGCCGGCAGCGTCGCGCCCGGCAGGACACTTCTTGGTGACATCGGTTTCCTGCGCGGCCAGGGTGGTCAGACTATCGAGCGGGCGTATTGGAGCAACCCGGACACGTCTTTAGTCAGTGACGTGCCGACAGAGGCCCGGCTTCAGCCGGGAAATTGGGGCCTGTGGACATTTCGTTAACTGATGTTAAGCAGATGCGCCACGGAATAAATTCCGAGGCTCGAAAGTACCCAGTGTCGAGGCGACACAAGATTTCCGACCAGCAGCCGAAGCTTTCTTTTCTTCCGTCCCCCGGACGGTGGGCCCTTCCAAGCCTCGGAATTCATTCCGTGGCTCCTCTACCCAGTCCCTGAACAAAACGTCAAGGCTGTGCGGCCATTGCAAGCGCTACGGCACCGTAAAGAGCGGTTTCGTATCCAAGACGGCTTAATCGGACCTGGGGTGGGGGAACCAGACGGAGACCCTCTGCCATCACCCCTGCTGCCTCGGCGATAAACGGCTCTCCGCCGCCGACAGCGACACCACCGCCGATTGCAATAACGTCCGGAGCGTAGATCGCCGCCAGGTTACGCAGGCCTGCGCCCAAATTGGCGGCGACTTCTGCCCACTCACGGGCATCAATCTCCGAAGCTGGCTTTCCGTAGAGCCTGCGTATGCCGTTGCCTGAAACCAGCTCTTCCAAACAGCCCGCCGCGCCGCATTCGCAGACCACGGGCCGCTGAAATGAGCCGACATAGGGCACTGCCTGATGGCCTACTTCCGGGTGAACCCCGTTTGCGCCGCGATACAGCGCCCCATCGATCACAAATCCCCCGCCCATCCCGGTGCTGAGCGTGAGATACAGCAGAAATTGGGGACTGTCGCCTCCCCACTGATACTCGGCCAGCGCGGCTGCGTTTGTGTCCACATCGACGGAGAACGGGCACCCGAACTCGCCCTCAAAAATGGTTTTAAGAGGAACATCGCGCCATTGCGGCTGATGCAGCGGGGAAACAACCCCCGTGACATAGTCGAGCGGACCACCCGCCGATGCGCCGATGGCCGCGATGTCGTCCCCACCTGCCACCGTGCGTGTCATGTCTTTGAGCAGCAGCAGTCCTTCATTCAGGTCCTGCGGGGTAGGGGACTGCACCTGACGCAGCAAAGTGCCCTGAGCATCCGCCGCGGCTGCGATAAGCTTTGTCCCGCCGATGTCGAGACCAATGTAAATTGCCATAGCGAATCACTCACTTTTCCAGGCGGACTTCAACTGGAACACGCTGAGGGTGGGAATCATAATGGTGCCGTTCGTGGCTTTGAGTGACAGCCCGGTTTCGCTCGGCAGGAAACATTTGGAGATCGAGACTTCTCCCTGATTGGCAAATGCTTCAATTGAAGTCCGGTCTACTAATATCTCCACTGATTTGATCTCTCCCAAAACAGGCTGAGGCTCCGTCCCGCAGGCGATAGTCTGATGCGTTAGAACTACGGGAATGCCACGAATAATAAGTGTCAGTGTTGCTCCTTCGGAAATGCTGACATGCATCTTGATCTGATATAGATCTCCTGGCTCTTCGATGTCCCGCGTTTCTTCGGCTTTGAGCGAAATATCTGCCCATTTGTCTTCATGCTGATGCAGCAACGCGATCTCGCGGATCGGCTCTCGGTGCAGACGCGGGCCGTTCGGCGTACTGTGCAGTGTCAGCTCACAGGGAAACGTCACCTGCTGGTTAAACGGCATATCAGGATAGACGCCGCCTCGCATCCAGGCCGCCTGGATGCGCCTGCCGTCGCCCGTCTCGGTGTTACCCCAGCTCTGGGTCGCGTAGAAGTTCGGCCCGGCATCCGAATCGAACTGCGGGGTCTCCTCGGTGAACTGCGTTCCATCGAAGCTGCCGACCGAGTATTTGCCGTTCCCACGGATTAGCACCCATTTCATTTTGAGTTTGTCGCCGTCAAGGGAAAGCTGAAAGAAATCCGGGCATTCAAAACTGTCTGGGATGGGATGGTCCTCATTGGTCCAATCCAGCAGATTTTCGGACGTGAAAATGTGGTACTGGCCGCTTCCGTACATCATCATCACCCACTTGCCAGTCGGCTTGTACCAGAAGACCATGGGGTCACGCTCGGGGTAAATCAGGATCGGGTTGTGGGCGTAGAACTGCCAGGTCCGTCCATGATCCAGACTGTAGGAGATGCAGTGACTGCGGTCGTCCTGACGTGACCAGAACGCTACCATCGGAGGGGTGGCTTTGCTGGGCGACAGGCCCGACGTGTTGTCGTAGTCGACCACGCAGTTTCCCGACTGCGCCCCACTGTTGAGCGATTCTTCCGAGAAGGCCGGCTGCAGCTCAGTCCAGTGGATCAGGTCGCGGCTGACTGCATGGATCCAGCCCCAATTCCAGCGCTGTGCAAACAGATGGTATTCGCCGTCGTAATAAACCAGGCCATTGAGGTCGTTGCACCATCCCTCCTCGCGCCGGCCAGGGTTGAGTCGGTCGACAGTCCATTGACGGGCGGTGAAGTGGAATTGCGGCCGCCAGGTTTCCTGGTACAGCGGCTGCGTGTTTATCGGCAGCCGCTCCGGGCTGTTTGTTCTTTGAATATCATCCACGTCTATGTGTCCCCAATCTCCACTGGCACTTTATTATGACAGCTTTTCTGCAGAAGCGGCTCTGCCTGCCAAGCATGGAGTGATCTATTTATCGGGACAGCACCAGGCCGACGGCCAGCAGAACGCCGTACACCAGCTCCAGACGTGCCGTATTTGCCAGAACCTGATTGAGCGGACGGCCTTCGAGAGTGCGGACATTCTTCAGCGAGACCGCGGCAAGCGGCAGAGACAGCCAGGTCAGCAGCACCCAGGGTCTGGATGCATGAACCGCGAACATCACGACCGGGACAATGTAGGCCAGCGCAAGCAGCGTGCTGTATTCGGTGATTGTCCCCTGCCGCCCGAAGCGAACGGCCAGAGTCCGCTTGCCTGCCGCCCGGTCCGTGTTGAGATCGCGCAGGTTGTTGACTACTAATATCGCCATCGCAAGAAAACCGATCGGCAGGGCAGCCAGCCAGGCGGCCTCAGTCACGTAGCCCGCCGACACAAAACAGGTGCCGCAGACAGCAGCAAGACCGAAAAAGAGAAATACAAACACTTCTCCCAGCCCGTTATAGCCTAGCGGGAATGGGCCTCCCGTGTAGGCGATTGCCGCGACAATCGCCGTCAAGCCTATCGCGACGACCGGCCAGCCGCCGGTGTGGGCCAGATACAACCCGACAGGAATCGAGAGCGCGAACACCAACCACATACCCGCGAGAACCGCGCCCGGAGTCAGCAGCCCCGCCTGAGTGACACGGGTGGGGCCGAGACGCTCGGCAGTGTCCGCGCCCCGGCGGTGGTCGAAGACATCGTTAGCCAGATTAGCGCCGATCTGAAAAAGCAGCGCTCCGAGAAACGCGGCAATAATCGGGCCGATGGAAAATCGGTGAGCCGCCGCCGCCGCGCCCGCCCCGACCAGCACAGGTGCGGCAGCCGCCGGCAGAGTTTTGGGACGAATCGCCAGCACCCACACACCTACTCGGCTGCTGTTAGTCGTATTGATCATATCTCGCTCCGTTCATCAAAGGGTTTACTCCGCAGTCTATTGGGGAGAATATACCACAAGCGGAATCAGGTTGACACAATTTGTGAAAAATAGTACAATGTCTAGATGAGAGTTGAGGAGAGTTTTGTCCGATTCGAGTAGTTCCATCATTCCAGAGGAAGGCGCACTGCTGAGCCTGCCCGGTCAGCAGGGTATGCCGCGCCAAACCTGGATGATACGAGGAGCGACGAAGCGATCGAGCCGCCCGAATCTCGGTAGCTTCAGCCTCTATTCCCCTGACTTCTTTTTGGACGATCCCAAGCCCTGGTTCATCCCGGAAAACCCGGCGATCTTAAAAGCGTCTGCCGAACCTTCGATAGACAGTACGAGCTTTCAGCCGCTTGCCCTCGACTGGGAGCCGCCGTCTTCCGCATTCTTCGAGGAATGTTTTCAGGACCTCCAAACACTTTTCCGATCCGGTCGATTGACTAAAGCCGTTCCAGTCTTCTTTGAGCAGGCCGCGTTTTCGTTATCCCAATCCCATCTCGCTCAATGGATTTCAATTCTGCTTCATGCTCCTGAGACGCTGACACCTTACGGGCGCTGGTCGGCGGAGGGAGGAATTCTTGGGGCGTCCCCGGAACTGCTCTTTGAGATTCGAGGCGGTGTCCTCTCGACTGTGGCTCTCGCCGGGACATTGGCCGCACCGGAAACGAGCGACCCAGCGGCGCTCCTGTCTCTTGAAAACACATTTATGGCTGACCCCAAAGAGCGGCGGGAGCACAGGCTTGTCATCGACGGAATTGTCGACTCTTTGGCACCATTTGGGTCTGTGACTGTTGGAGAAACAAGTGTTCTCAAGCTGCCGACGCTCTGGCATCTGAAGACACCCCTCGAAGTCGCGCTTCGGGAAGCGCCGGATTTCGAGTCGCTGGTTCACAGCCTTCACCCGACGCCTGCCCTCGGCGGATCGCCGCGTGATGCTAGTCTTCAGTGGCTGCGGCGTCTCGATGAACGGCAAAAACCTAACTCGGGTCGGGGCAGCTTCGGAGCACCGTTCGGAGCACAATTGCCGGACGGCAGCGCGTTCTGCCTGGTCGCTGTCCGCAACATGATGTGGGATACCAAAACGCTTCGGATCGGCGCAGGCTGCGGCATCATTCAGGAAAGCCGGATGGAGCGCGAATGGGAAGAGCTGCGCCAGAAACGCGCTTCCGTCAAAAAGCTGTTTGATTTGCAATGACGAGTGACTGAAGTCACTCGCTGAAGGGCGTTCAGAAACGCCGCCTGTCCAGGGGACAGAATACAGAGAAGAACCGATACAGATATTGGCATTTGCGTCCCCTGGACGCGCGGCGCTTCGCCCTCCAGCGAGTGACTTCAGTCACTCGTCACTCTCGATACCATCATCTATGAGAAGAGTGTTCAGACTATGAATAAGCCGCTTGCCTCCCATGTGCTGGACACGATCTATCAGAGTGGCGTTCGCGAGATTTGCCTGTGTGCGGGTGCCCGAAGCAGTCCGCTTGTCAGCCTGCTGTCTACAGACACGCGCTTTCGCACGTTCCGCTTTTTCGAGGAGCGCAGCGCCTCTTTTTTCGGATCGGGACGCATCAAAGCCACTAGCCGCCCGGTTGCTATCGTGACAACCTCCGGCACTGCCGCCGGTGAACTGCTTCCCGCGACCATGGAATCCTACTACAGCAGCCTCCCGCTGGTGCTGGTGACTGCCGACCGGCCCCGTCGCTTCCGTGGCACGGGCGCACCGCAGACCGCCGAGCAGGTAGGGTTATTCGGCATTTACGCGGAAATCGACATTGACATTGCAGAGGCCGAACGGCTGGATATTAGCGAATGGACAGTGTCTCGACCGCTTCATATCAATGTTTGTTTCGATGAGCCACTGCTAGGCGCTGATGGAGAATTCGAAAGCCTGCCCACTATTGCTGCATCGCTATCGAGACAGTCGGAAGAAGCGATTTCTCAATCGCTGACCGAAGCACGACTGCAACTGAGCGAGTTCCTCAAATCCAGTAAGTCCCCCATCGTGATCGTCGGCGGCTTGGCACCTGAAGAGCGGCAGCCGACCCTGGAATTTCTCATTGCGCTGGGTGCTCCCGTTTTGCTGGAAAGCCTCTCGGGCCTGCGGGAGAATCCTGCTCTTGAGCCGCTTGCGCTGCATTCCGGGAAAGATGCACTTGTCCGGAAATCGGCGTCCGGCGACAGTACAGTCTGGATGGACGGCGTACTGCGAATCGGGTCTGTTCCGACGCTCCGGCTATGGCGGGACTTGGAATCGTCTCTTCAGCATCTGCCCCTGCTTTCGCTGAGTTCCCAGCCGTTTTCCGGGGCGAGTCGGGGAACGCTTGTCCACGCGCCGCTTGCCCCGCTGCTAGGGACATTAGCGCAAGAGACTTCTTCTGTCCACCAAACAGACCGTCACTCGACGCTCATCGTCCGTGACCGTGCCCTGAGCGCAGCACTTCTGAATCTGCTAAAATTCGAAAACCGCTCTGAGCCGGGGCTGATCCATCGGTTCTCGGAAGCGTTGCCGATTGGCTCGCGGCTATTTCTCGGCAACAGCCTTCCGATCCGCGAATGGGACCTTGCGGCGACCCGCAGCCCGCGTGACTTTGAGATCGGCGCAAGCCGGGGGCTGAATGGGATCGACGGGCAGTTGTCCACGTTTCTGGGGTTCAGCCGGGAAGAAAAAGAAAACTGGGGACTATTTGGCGATCTGACGGCCATGTATGATATGTCGGCTCCGTGGATTCTGCGTCAGCTTCCATTGGTTCGAGCGCATATTGTTGTCATCAACAACGGCGGCGGCAAGATTTTCGACCGCATGTTCCAGGACCCGGCGTTCCAGAACCCGCACGATCTGACATTCGAGCACCTCGCGCAGTTCTGGGATTTAGACTATGTGCGCTGGGAGGCCATTCCTGCGGTCTTGCCGACATCCTCGCTCAGCCGTGGGCGTTCTTTTGTCGAGATCGTTCCTGATGACGCCGCCACGCATCGCTTCTGGCAGGCTTATGATGGCTTGGCGGCAAGCTTCGAGGCCGCCAAATGAGACTTCACTGCCTGCATGGTTTTCTTGGATCGCCACACGATTGGGACAATCTCGGTATGGCTCTGAATGCCTCTGAGGCTCTTGTCAAAGCGGACCTCTTCGGGGACGACTACTTTCCAGAAGCAGCCTCGATGCCTGCCTGGGCAGAGGCGTATTATCAGCATGAGATACTTCCCGCTCTTACTGGCCCAATGAAATCGGGAAATTACTTGCTGGGCTATTCGCTCGGCGGACGTCTCGCGCTGCATCTGGCAGCGCAGCATTCAGAACTCTGGGACGGTATTATTATTGTCGGCGCAAACCCTGGACTGGACTCAGCGGAAGCACGCGCATTGCGGCGGACTAATGACGAAACCTGGGCAAAGCGCTTCGAAACCGAACCCTGGGAGCCGCTGCTTGCCGCATGGGATGCACAGCCCGTCTTTGCCGGCAGGCCAAGCAAAGCAGGCGAACGTCGGGAAGAGGACTTCTCGCGTGTCCGTCTTGCGGGTTCTCTGCGCCGCTGGTCTCTCGGCGCACAGATTCCCTTGTGGGAAGCGCTGAATACGCTTTCCTGCCCGCTGCTCTGGATTGCAGGCGTGGAGGACGCCGGGCAGGTCGCAATCTGCCGACGGGTGAAGGAAACTATTCCGCAGGCTGAGGTCTGGGTCGCCGAAAACGCCGGGCACCGGGTTCCCTGGGAACAGCCCGCTGCATTCACCGCCCGCGTTTTGGAGTTTTTAGAAGCCACGCAGCATCGAATTGAACTGGAAAAAGAGGAACAACTATGAGCGAAGAGCAGGCAGTATCGCCGGAAAACTGGATTTCGATGAAGACCTACCAGGATATTCTCCTGGACCGCACTGCAGACGGTGTCGCGAAAGTGACGATCAATCGGCCCCATGTACGTAACGCATTCCGTCCTGAAACGGTGACGGAGCTTCAGGATGCGTTCGCTATCGCACGGGAAGACGCCGACATCGGAGTCGTTATCCTGACCGGTGCGGGGAACGAAGCCTTCTGCTCCGGCGGCGACCAGAAAGTGCGCGGCACCGGCGGCTATGTCGGCGGCGACGGTACTCCTCGCCTTAACGTGCTGGATCTTCAGAAGCAAATTCGCAGCCTGCCGAAACCGGTAGTCGCCATGGTCGCCGGGTACGCCATCGGCGGCGGGCATGTGCTGCATGTGATCTGTGACCTGACTATCGCCGCATCCAATGCCCGGTTTGGTCAGACCGGGCCAAAAGTCGGCTCCTTCGACGGCGGTCTTGGCAGCAGCTACTTAGCCCGCATCGTCGGCCAGAAGAAAGCCCGAGAGATCTGGTTCCTTTGCCGGCAGTACGACGCGGAAGAAGCCCTGAGCATGGGCCTGGTCAACACGGTCGTCCCGCTGGAACAGCTTGAGCAGGAAACGCTGAAGTGGTGCCGCGAGATGCTGGAACATTCTCCGCTGGCGCTGCGCTGCCTGAAAGCCGCCCTGAATGCCGACTGCGACGGTCAGATCGGCCTGATGGACTTGGCAGGCGATGCCACGCTCCTCTATTACATGACCCAGGAAGCGCAGGAGGGCCGGGATGCTTTCAACGAAAAGCGCAAGCCGGACTTCCGAAAGTACCCGCGTCTGCCGTAGATGATGCTTATATAAGATGCTGCTTATATAAAATTAGCGGATAGAAGCCCCGCCCTAAAGGGCAAGTCTGGAGGCGCGGACGCCAACCGCACGGTGTGCGGAAGAGTGGGAAAGCCATCGGCTCTTAGCATTTTCGGTCGCAGACCGGTTGGCGTCCGCGCCTCCAGACCTGCCCTTCAGGGCGGGGACTTCTCTCCATAGCCCACAATCGACCAGCCCAATGAATATCGCCCATCACCTGTACGAACTCAAATCGGCAGAGCCTCTGGGCGCTCGGTCTCAAGGGCGTGTCCGTCAAGGCGCATTGCTTAGGATACAGAAGGAAGGCGGCGAAATCGGGTACGCCGATCTGCATCCCTGGGCAGAGCTTGGCGACCTGCCGCTTGCCGAACAGCTTACTGGGCTGGCCCGAGGCGAGACCACGGCTTTGTCAGAGGCCTCTCTTGCCTTCGCGGCGCTGGATGCACAGGCACGGGCAAACCGTGTTTCTCTTTGGAGTGGTCTGACTGTGCCGGAAAGCCATTTTCTGCTGCCCAGTATCGATGAGAGTGGCTACAAGTTGTTGGAAGCGGCACTGACGGAAGGCTTCACTCACTTCAAGATCAAGCTCGGCAAAGACCTTGACTTAGAAAAGCCGCGTTTGCTGAAGCTGTGTAAATTTATCGGTGACCTTTCTGTGACTTCGGGCGACTCTCCTAAACTTCGGCTGGATTACAATGAGACATTGACGGCAGCGCAGTTCGCAGAGTATTTCGCGGGATTGGAAGAGCTTCAGCCCTGCATCGATTTCATCGAAGACCCGTTTCCATTTCAGGCCGCAGAGTGGTCAGAGATCAGCGCGAGGTTTGGGGTTAGCTTTGCGCTGGACCGCGCAGGCATGATAGAAGCGGCGTTGGGGTTTGAGGGGATACGTATTCATAAGCCTGCCCTTGCCGGACCGTCAGGAGTGCCTGAGCGTCACACGGGGCGGCTGGTTGTGACGAGCTATCTGGATCATCCCCTTGGGCAGCTTTGCGCGGCCTGGGTCGCGGCGCATCTGACACCCGAAGCGCGGAACGAGAGGCATGGGCTGGTCAGTCACCGTGTTTATGCGCGAAATCAGTTTTCCGAGCAGCTTGGCTGGAACGGGCCACGGCTCAGCGTGCCGGAGGGCACGGGGTTTGGCTTTGATGAAGAACTGGCGGCTTTAGACTGGAAACTGCTATGATTAGGAAACTGCTATGAGAGTGCCTGATTGGATGTCTTCTGAGACAAGCGTTCTGCTGAACCCCCGGATGCCGGAGCCGCAGCGGACGTCACTACTGGAAGCGCTGGATTCGATGCCGACTTTGGCTGGTCACATCTGGCTGACGACGTCCGGGTCGAGCGGCATCAAATGGGTCGCGCTCTCGAAAGACGCCATTCTTGCCTCGGCTCAGGCCGTGAACCAGCATCTGAACTCGTCCAACGACGACATCTGGACACTTGCCCTGCCGGTGTTCCATGTCGGTGGCCTGGGCGTTCTAGCCCGTGGTTTCCTCAGCGGCGCTCCCGTGCATCGGTACACGAATGCCGACGGTGAGCCGCGCTGGAATGCGGTGTCTTTTTACGCGTTTCTACAGCAGACAAAGACCACGCTGACAACGCTGGTTCCGACGCAGCTTCACGATCTGCTTCAGGCAGGGTTCATGTCGCCGCCCGCCCTGCGGGCCGTGGTCATCGGAGGGGGAGCACTCGACCCCGCCTTGTACCGCGCGGCCCGAAGACTAGGCTGGCCGGTGCTGCCGAGTTATGGCCTGTCTGAATGCTGCTCACAGGTGGCGACGGCGGCACTTGACTCACTCGAAAGTGAAACCGATGATAGCAGCCCGCCTCTTGTTCTGCTTTCCCATGTGACGGCGCAGATCAGCGAGGAAGGCCGGATCATGGTACAAAGTCCGTCACTGCTGACCGGCTACGGTCTGATAGAGCCGAGTCGATTTGTCGACCCAAAAGAAGACGGCTGGTTTTTGACCGAGGATCGCGGGACTCTGGCGGGCAGTGCGCTGACCATTCAGGGCCGCATCGGCGACTTCGTGAAGATCGGTGGGGAAAGTGTCGATGTCAGCCGCCTCGTGACCCTCTGGGCACAGGTACAGTCGTCGCAAAGCGGTCTGCCGGAGACGGCACTGATCGCGGTTCCTGACACACGTCTTGGAGCCGCCATCCATCTGGCCTCGACGGGTGGCGCGGCGGCTCACGAGCAAATCACACGCTTAGTAGACGTTTTTAACAAGCAGGTGCTGCCGTTCGAGCGTATTCAGACCGTCCACTGGATCGAAGAGATCCCCCGTTCGCCGCTGGGCAAACTGCTCAGGACGGAGCTTCTGGCACGGGTCGGATACCGTACTTCGTGAACGCTTCTCTCACCGCTGCCGGAACGGGGATCTTCGTGCGCGTCTGACCGTCGATAAAGACATGGACGAGGCGTACCACGCAATGAGTAATTCCGAGTTTCCGAATCGTATAGCCTACTTCAAAAGAGCTTGTGCCCAGCGATAATATCTCCACCCTGACTTCATAGACCTGCCCGCCCTCCAGAGGCCTCAGATAGTCCGCTTCGGCATGGCGTACTGGTGAAGCGGACGACGGATTATCAAACCACTGTTTCCACTCAAACCCAAGCGATTGAATAAAGTCTTCATATATGCCGCTGCAGAGAGTGAAAATCTCACCGAAAAACAAGATTCCTGCCGGATCGAGCTGATTGAAGCGTGGCGTAATCTCGCGGGTAAAGGGCATGGTCGGGCTCCTCGATGTAGTTTCGGACAAGCTCAGAAAATTATACCCAGCCCAAATCTGGTTTGTCGAGACCATGTGCCGTCAGTCGCTCGTGTCGAAAATCCCTCAGTGATGCGGGCAGCCGGCCGTATCGAATCACTCCCATCTAGTTCCCCCTGCGAAACACGCAAAATAAAATTCGTCTGACTATTGACAATCTGTCGATAACATGTTACACTCTCTTTTACCTTACCGGTAAGGTTTATCTGAAACCGAAAGTTTATTTGCTCAAATGAGTCTAAGATGACGACGATCCGTGATGTGGCGAAACGATGCGGGCTGTCTGCAATGACAGTTTCGTCGGTGCTGAATAACCGACCGGGGTCTGCCGCGCCTGAAACGCGCGACCGGGTTTTGCGTGCGGTGGAAGAGATGGGCTACCGGCCAAATGCCGTTGCCCGCAGCTTCCGGCAGCAGCGTATGAACACGCTGGGCGTGGTCATGAGCCGGGACGAGAAAGTCTCGCTGACGGCAGATCGCTATTTCGGGCCTGTCCTGGACGGAATTCTCGAAGTCAGCAGCAAGAACCATCAGAAGTTATTAGTCATTGCGGAAGAATCGTGGGAGACTGTTCAGGAAAACCTGCTTACTTATACCGACGGCTACTGCGACGGGCTGATTTTTATCCTGCCGATCATGCCGACTGAGGTGATTGCACCTCTCCTGAAGCGTAAGACACCGTTCGTTCTGATCGGCGAGAGCCGCCCGGAAGAGTGGCTGTCCGTGGTCGATATGGATAACTTGCAGGCGGGCACGGATGCAGTTGATTATCTGATTCAAAGCGGCCATCGACGGATCGCTTTTTTCAAGGGGGACGACCTGCTTCTCAGTTCTCACCAGCGCGAGGCAGGCTACCGTCAGTCGCTCACCGCTGCGGGTATTCCTGTAGACGAGCGTTTGATCTTTCCTGGTGGATATCAGATCGAATCCGGGTATGAGAGAATGTGCTTTCTCCTCAGTCGGCGGCAGGAATTGAAGCCCACGGCTGTTTTTTGCGCGGATGATTTCATCGCCCACGGTGCCCTGCAGGCACTCACAGAACAGGGGCTTCGAGTGCCGGAGGATATGTCGCTTATCGGAATCAACGATGACAAAGAGGTGTCGCTCCTGAAGCCAGGATTGACTACTTTCCGTCAGCCGCTGAATGAACTCGGGAAACGTGCCGTTGAAATGGTGCTGAACCAGATTAACCAGGGGTCGCATGACGGTATAAAAGAGCTTTTACCGGGGGAGCTGATCGTTCGCGGCTCTGTAAGCTTGCCGGCTACGGTCTTCAAGAAATTTTAGTTTCTATCTATTCGCGCCAGCACAGAGTCCTTTTCGTATATATCATTTTCGTCAACTAAAGAAAGAGGTTGTTTATGTTACGCAATTACAAGCCGAAACGTGTCGGCTTTACGCTCATCGAACTGCTCGTTGTCATCGCGATTATCGCGATCCTAGCAGCCATTTTGTTTCCCGTTTTTCAGAAGGTGCGCGAAAACGCACGCCGCACAAGCTGCCTCAGCAATATGAAGCAGATCGGACTAGCTGCGATCCAGTACAACCAGGACTATGATGAGAAATACGTCGCTGGGTGTGGCCCGCAAGGCAAAGGCGCGGGCTGGGCCGGACAGCTTTATACCTATGTCAAGAGCACGAACGTCTTTAAATGTCCTGACGATTCTACCTCTCTCCCCGGTGCTTTCTCTTCATATGGTCTGAACAGCCAGTTCAGCCCATACAATGGGGCCAGCACCGGATCGAATGGGATCAGCCTCGCAAAAGTGAATTCACCCGCTAAAACAGTGCTTCTCTTCGAAGTCACCAATAGCGGTTATTATGATGTCTCCGCAGCAATCGGAACAGCGGGTACTGGCGGAACGTCCGCTGATGAGGAGCCTGCGAATAATGGAGGCTCGGCGGCCGGTTACGGAGTCGGTAACCAATATGATCCAATTGGCTTCAATACTGCCTTTCGAAATAGTAGTTATAGCGGCGCTAGCAACAATGGAAGTGAAGTTAAGTATGCCACCGGCTACCTGCGGAACTCGGTGAACAACGCAAACGGCAACTTTGCAGCCCCAACAGGTCGTCATACGGACGGTGCGAATTATCTTATGGCTGATGGACATGCTAAATTCTTCCGTCCCAGCGCTGTATCCGGCGGCTACGAGAACGGTACGGATGGTGACTGCGGCTCGGCCACTTCTACCACCGCTGCAACGACTTCGTGCTCGGACAGCACAATCGCTGCTACATTCAATATCCTGTAAAAAAGTGGTTGACTTTGTGCGCTCATGGCTATTTTGGTCGTGAGCGCATAAGTCTTTCAAAAGCAACCCAATGATTATCTTTCCAAACAAGATGGCGTCCTGTACCCGGCTGCTTTCAGCGATTGCAGGCATTTTCCTGGTCAATTTAGCAGGATGCTCTCAGGCACAAGAGCCGGTACAGCCCGCTGCTGTGCAGAGTAACTCTATGCAGCACGACTTTGTCTACGAGTCCGCAACTAAATTAAACTCTGTTGCTGTTGCAGGCTCTTTCAATGGCTGGAACATGACCGCGAACCCTTTAGTGCTCGATGCGGACGGAAAGACCTGGTATACGTCTTTGAACCTGCCGTTCGGGAAGTATGAGTATAAGTTTGTCCTGAACGGCGGGACATGGGTCGTTGACCCGAAAGCGGACCCAAAAGACGCCGATGGCAATGCGGACGGCAACTCCGTGCTGCTTATCGTCCCACCGGATTATGCACAGCCCGCCAGCCCGAGCGACGGGGTCACAGCCCGGAGCGCCCTTCAGCATCTTGCGTCTTTCCCAGACCTTAACTATGACCAGGGGCGCCTCGTCGTGTCGTTTCAGGCGCGGCCCCATGATTTGAATCAGGTTCATCTCAATCTGGGCGGTCATCGTTATCCGATGTCGGTTGCCTCCACCGATGCCCTGTACGCGCACTACGCCGTGAAGATACCCTGGGATCGTGCTCATGACCTGACCTATGACTTTGTGCTGGAAGATGGGCCGAAGACAGAAGAATTTGGAAGCAATGGCTTCGGCACGCCTGGGCAGATCAAACCGTTTCACCTGGCGGCAAAAGAGTTTAAACCTTTCGTGGTGCCGGATTGGGTCGAGAAGACCGTGCTTTACCAGATCTTCCCGGACCGCTTCGCAGACGGCGACAAGACAAACGATCCGGCCAACGTGCAGCCCTGGAACTCGGCCCCTACGGGAGACAGCCGGTTTGGGGGCGATGTGCAGGGAGTACGTCAGCACCTGCCGTACCTGAGTGATCTCGGCATTTCGGCGGTGTACTTCACCCCTGTCTTCCAGTCTCCTTCCAGTCACCGGTACGATGTGGAAGATTACAAGACGGTCGACCCGCAGTTCGGCACCAACGCCGATTTCGAGGCGCTGACACGCGAACTTCAGGCGCGGGGCATTCGCACGGTCATGGACTTTGTCTTTAACCACACGTCGTCGAAGTTCCCAAAGTTTGTCGACGTTATTCAGAATGGACAGGCATCGGCTTACAAAGACTGGTACTTCATCAAGTCGTATCCGGTACACGCGCAGGACCCGCCGAATTACGCCGCATATGGGAACTGGTGGGGGATGCCCAAGCTGAACATGGCAAATCCACAAGCCGCCGATTATATGCTGAACGTCGTTGACTTCTGGAAAAACGAAGTGCCTCTCGCCGGTCTGCGGCTTGACGACGCAAATGAAGTTGATCCAAGTTTCTGGCGCAGCCTGCGTCAGCATGTCAAAGCTCGTGATCCGCAGACCTGGATTGTCGGGGAGCGCTGGGAAGACGCCTCGCCCTGGCTAGGCGGCGACCAGTGGGATGCGGCCATGAACTATCCCTTCATGTTCGCGAACCGGGATTTCTTTGCCGACGGCAAAACATCCGCATCTGAATACTCAAATCGTCTGATGGCGCTGTACCACAGCTATGCCCCGCAGGTCTCGCGGAACCTGATGAACTCCCTGAGTACCCATGACACCCCCCGGTTCCTGACACTCTGCCACAACGATCAGGACCTGGACCGGCTGGCTGCCACCGTGCAGTTTACCTGGGTAGGAGCACCGTGCATCTACTACGGCGAGGAACTGGGAATGCTGGGAGGAGCTGACCCGGACAACCGCCGGGGCATGACATGGGATCGGGCCACGCCGGATAACCCCATGCTGCGCTATTACAAGCAGCTTATCCATCTGCGCCGGACCAGCCGGGCCTTGCAGTCAGGTGATCCCGCCATTCTTATGGCCGATGATCAGGCCCAGACCCTGGCCTTTTCCCGAACCCTGGGGAATGATGCCGCGATTATCGCCATCAATCGATCCAGTAAAACTCAGACGCTCAAAATACCGCTGCCCCAGAATGACGCATTCGAAGCGCTCCGCAAGACAGGTCTGATCGATGGCCTGTCCGGGCAGCGAATTTCCCTGGGGACTGCTCCCTCGCTGGAGGTTACGCTGGCCCCGCTGCGGGCGGCGGTTTTCCTGTCCGCGACGAGATAACCTGATCCGAACCCCGCCGCAGCCCATCCCGGCAGTGCCGGAACGCATTAAAGTCAGGGGGCAACACTCAGGTACACTGTCCCTATTTTTGTGACCCTTCCCTGCCGAAAATTATGCCATGAACATCAAAGCCATAGCCCTGAGTGCAGCACTTGTGTCTCTCTGCACAGTAACAACCGCACAAACCACATCCCCTGGGTACGACCGGCCCGCAGTCAGCAGGGAACATCAGCACGTCGTGTACTGGAACGACTCGTTCGATGCCTACGATAGCGACATGCAGATCGCCGCCGATGCCACATCCGCAGACGATCTTGTGAAGAAAGGCGACCGGCAGGAAAACGAGAACTACAAAAAGCGACACCAATCCCATAAAGATCAAAACAAAACTTGAAATTGACCGCAGCCTTCCTCAATAGGAAGGCTGTTTTTTACGCGGCTAGGTAACGTGCCTCAGTGCCTGGAAACAGCCGATGCCGAACAGGGAACACTGGGGAGCAGGCAAAGGGGCTATCGAACTAAGGTGATGGGATAGGCATCAAAGGCATGATCTGCTGAGATCAGCGGCACCCCTTCGATTATGCTTTGGGCGATTAGGAGCCGATCAAAAGGATCACGATGGTGCTGGGGCAGTCTCTCTACAGCGGCAATATGAGAGAGTGTAATCGGCAGAATCTCAAATCGATTTCGCCGCGCCTGGTCTTCGACAAACTTTTCAATCGGCTGAGTCAAGTTAAGCTTACCGAGACCGCTTTTGATGCTCATTTCCCATGCGCTGGCAAGGCTGAGAAAGATTTGATTTTCTCCGCTTTGGATCGCGGCCAAAGCGGTTACACTTAACTGGCTGGGAGAAAGAACAAACCAGATAAAGATATGCGTGTCCAGAAGCAGATGCATTATTGATAATCCTGAAAGTCTTCAAGTGGCGCATCAAAGTCTTCCGCGACATAAGTGATGATGCCGACCGCGCTTCCCGGCTGGCGCGGCGGCAGCATCGGCGAGAGACGGGCAAGAGGGGCGTCACCTTGAACGATGATAAACTCTTCGCCCTGTCGCACGCTTTCTAAAAGCCGAGGCAAATCTAGAACTGCCTGTTCCACTGTGACTTGAACCATATCCCGATTGTACCTGATAATGAAGACGACGTGCTTTCTACCCTCAGTGCCTGGAAACATCCGTCGCCGAACAGGATGCTCTTGCAAACTTAATTGGCTGGCACGGTTTCGTTCTGCTTCCGAAATTGCTTATCTAAACGTGTAATCTGGTCCTGAAGTCGATGCTGAATAAGTCGGTCGACGTTAATTTTGTGCCGGGTTTCTGCCTCTGAATTCGCTTCAGCGTTGTATAAGTCTATCCATTTCAGTTGGTAGGTATGGACGTCATGTAGAAACTGAATCTTTGCCTCGGTAGGCTTTAATTGGTTTTGAGAAGCAACTTGGACAGGGGGGTGAGGATTTTTCCTCAGTTCGCTCAATGCTTCCGCTACTGGTTTTGTGAGCACTATTTCGCTCTGGTGTGTCTTCATCCCTGTGCTCATTTTGTTTGGCCCCATCGTGACAGGTGGGCGAGATTGCGAAATCGTGATGGCTTTCTGCAACACTTGATGGCGCATGGTCTGCAAGCGGTCTTTGAGAGAATCTCTCTCTGATCGACTTGCTTCAAGCTGAGTTGCGAACCGGCTGCGCTGTGTGAGAAGTCCAGTTCTTGCAACGTCGGAGCCGGGTGCCTGCGCCTGTCCACTGAATTCAGCCGGTTTTGCGTAACGCGGCATAGCTGTTCCGGCATAAGCAGGCAGCGTCAGCATCGCGGCCTCCCTGTCTGAGAACATAGCTTTATCGAATTGTTTGATCTGAGAAGCGATGCCGCCGCTTATATTGAGCGCAGCTTCAAGCGTCTTCGGTTCACCAATGGCTTTAATAACATAGGGAGGAGCCTGGGCCGTATTGTTGATAAATATCGTCGGCCCAGCATAGCGAACTGCGCTAGTGGCGACAAGCCGCTGGTTGTTGATCGAGATAGCCTCCACCCCTGCCGCCTTTAGCTCATTGACAACCTGGTTAATATCCGTGTCGTGGATGAGGTTCGGCGGTGCAATCCCAGCCGGAAGACCGCCGGGGAATGGCTTCTTGCTGTCGTTTAATGTCACAACCACGCCATGTCCTTGTACGGTAGTCAGGGCAGCGAGAAATTGTGCTTGGCTTAACGACATTTGACTAAATACGGCATAGGCAGGCAGAGTCAGCAGTGTGGCCGCTTGAACTGCGAACATGGTCTTATCGTACTGCTTGATCTGAGAGGCGATGCCGCCAGGAATATTCAGTGCAGTTTCGAGAGCCCTCGAATCCCCGATGGCTTTGATGGTATAAGGCGCGAGTAGAGGCGTGTTGTTGACATACACGTCCCGCCCGGCGCATCGCACAGCACTGGTCGTGACAATCCGCTGCCCGTTGACTGCAATCGCTTCCGCACCCGCTGCCTTTAGTTCGTTGAGTACCTGATTAATATCCGTGTCGTGGATGATGTTCGGCGGCGCAATCCCTGACGGAAGAACTTTAGGCAATAGCTTCTTGCTGTCAGTGAGTGTTACAATTACGCCGGGGCCTTGAACGGGCGTCAGACCCGCCAGGAACTGCGCTTGGCTTAGCAACGATTGATCAGAGGGTGTTGCAACAGATTTGCTGACCTGTGCCGGTGTTGACGAAACTAAAAATACCCCACTAACTGCGGCAGTAATAGTCAGGGCAGCGATGGTCAGCCGCAAACGAGTAGAGACGGGGGACATGGGACGGGATCCTTTGCTGAAAATGTGCTGGACACGTCGGCCCAGGGATGAGCGGAAGGGAGCGACGCCGGCGGTCAATGTCCGCTGGCGATAGTTTGGCTGATGGCGTTCGGCTAATGTCAGCAGGCAGTCAGCGTAGGCGCGGGGTGGACAATCCGATGCCAGGACGGCTTCGTCGCAGGCGTCTTCGCTGATCTGCTCTAAACGGCGGCAGAGGAGCCAGAGCAAAGGCTGAGGCCAGAGCAGGGCGGTCAGGAGTCGGGCGAGAAGAGTCCGGCGTTGTCGCGCCGGTCCCGGTGGGCCAGTTCGTGGGCGAGGATAGCCCGGAGGGCGGTGGTGTCGAACTCGGTTTCATAGGAGACCGGCAGGAAGATCGCCGGGCGGTGCAGGCCTGCAAGAAATGGGCTATGGACTGATTTGTGAGTGAGCAGGACGAGCGGGTGCGGCGTGAGGTCAGTCAGTAGTGACAAAGCAGGGCCGGAAGTGATAGTCGTGGCTGTGCGGCGCAACCGGGTCAGATGCCACTGGCAGGCGGCGAGCCAGAATAGGAAAGTCAGAGAAAGGGTGAGCCAGTGGGAACCCACCTCCTTGCTTTGTAACAAGTTACTTCGCAGGGGTCCTCCCGAAACGGGAGGACGAGGAGGTGTGGACGTGGGGAATGACTGTGGTTTGGGGGCGCTGCTTGTGGCGTCTGCTTTATTTGCTGCTTCTTCTTTATTAGCCGTACTTTCACTGTAAGTCATCGGTGCTTGCTGCACACTGTCTGTCCGAAACTCTTCACCCTCCCGTTTCGGGAGGGTCGGCGCTTGCGCCGGGGTGGGTATTCTCCATACTGGCTGGACATGACTTGACAGCGGGGCGAGCAGGAGCAGGAGGGCGATGCCGGAGAGAGTGGCACGACCAATCAATGTTTGAATGGTGGGGCCGTGCCGCCGGGTCAGCCATAGAGACAAAAGGCCGAGCAGCAAGAGGCCGGTGGATTGGAGCAGGAGGGTCAGAGATGTCAGCAGAAACCCGGTCATTTTTGGTCCTCCGATTTAGGGGAAGCGTCAATCATCTCACGCAGGCGTTTTAACTCGTCGCCTGAAATCGTTTCGTGCGCCAATAGATGCGAGACCAGGCTGTAGACCGAGCCGCCGAAGACGCGGGTGAGCAGGTCGCGGGCGGCGGATTCGCTGACATCGGCTTCCTGGGACAGGGGCCGGAAGACAAAAATGCGGTCCCGGACAGTGTGCGCCACTGCGCCTTTTGCTTCCAATTTGCGAAGGAGGGTCTGGGTCGTGCTGTGGGCGACCGGCTCCGCCTGATTGAGCGCATCCGTGATTTCCCGCGCCGTTGCTTCACCGCGCTCCCACAATATCTGCATGATCTGGAGCTGGACACGTCCCAGCTTCGGCGGTGCTTTCGCCATAAGTATTCTCCGTTTACCGTGGTAGATGATAGTTCAAGTTTACCACGGTAAACGGTCGTTGTCAAGCGTGAATAAAATTATTTTCGGGATAGGAAAGTGAGAAGAATATCGTTACCGCAGGAGTGAAATTGGGTATGGATCAAACGCATGGTCTGCGGAGATTATGGGCATTGCTTCGCTGAGGCTTTGCGCGATGAGCAGTCGGCCAAAAGGGTCGCGATGGTGCTGGGGAAGCCGTTCGACGGCAGCAATGTGTGGTAGGGTAATCGGCAAAATCTCAAACCGATTGCGTTGGGCTTGGTCCACAATAAATGGTTCAATCGGCTGAGTCAAGTTAAGCTTACCGAGACCGCTTTTGATGCTCATTTCCCATGCGCTGGCAAGGCTGAGAAAGATTTGATTTTCTCCGCTTTGGATCGCGGCCAAAGCGGTTACACTTAACTGGCTGGGAGAAAGAACAAACCAGATAAAAATATGTGTGTCAAGAAGCAACCGCATTACTGGTATTCCTCAAACTCTTCCAGCGGCGCATCGAAATCCTCAGCGACATAAGTGATGATGCCGACTGCGCTTCCGGGCAGGGCGGGAGAAAGTCGGGCCAGGGGGGCATTGCCCTGAACAATGACAAATTCTTCGCCTTGCTTGATTCCCTCCAGAAGCCGCCCGAACTCCGAAACCGCCTGCTCGACTGTTACTTGAACCATAGACTAATTATACTCGGTAAGGTGTGCGTTTACCTATACCGTACAAGGCTTTCATAGCTTTTCTTCATTTAGTAACCAGCCAACTTCCACTGCTAATGCCTCACCTATTGCTCTAACCTCATAATCAAAAACCGTTCGTTCTTGTGATTCTATCTTGCTGATAGTGCTTTGGCTAACCTTCATACCATAGGCTTCGAGCAAGAAGACGAAATCTTCCTGAGTTAAAGTTGGCGTCCGGCTCTGTCGTGCTTGTCTTAGTCGAGGCCCGATAATATTCTTTTGAGCAGAAGCTTTACTCACCCCTTGATTTTAAGGTGACATTCTGTTAAAATATTCCAAGCTAGAATATTCTAGGTGAGAATATAAATATTAAGGTGATATATAAGGCGATTTGCAATAGTATTACTGGCAGGAACAGCCATCTCGTGTTTCATAGGGGGTAAAATTTATGCCGCTCAGTCGGGAGACCGCGTTATAGGTGGCCCGGAGATCGGAGCGTTTGTAGCGTTTATTGGATTTGTGATTTCTTGTGCTGTTGCTTCAATTTCTCTGAAAGTTCTAAATCCAAAGCAGTACCGTCTTTTGTGGATCGCTTGCTGTGTTCTTTATCCTTCGACAATATATTTAGGATTTTTTTCTACCATCAGTATGGCTCAGAGTGCAGCTTCAGCAGACCCTACAACCCAAGCGTTACTTGTCAGAAACTTTGAGCTCGATACTGGCAGAGAACCAACCCAACAAGAATTGGCTGACTATCAAAAAGCAATGATGTCTCAAGCTGGAGTGGACAGCCCGGCACAAACGCATAGAGTTCTGCCCCAATTTTTCTGGGGGCCAATCTTTGTATCCATTTATTTCTATGGCTTGATGATCGCAAAAAAGCGAAAGGGACAAATACTGCAATCTGCAGAACAAAAATAATAGACTAGCATTGCATTTTATAGAGAGTTTGGAGGGGCTTATATGGCAGATCAATCTAATCCAATCATTGACGATTTTCCAAGTCAATTCCTGCGCTTGAACTCAAAGGCAGATGATTTAAATTCAAAAATGGATGATCTTTCTGATCGAATCAAACAATTACAGGAAGATGCCGAAAAGCAGGCAGAAAGATTATCTTGTATCGGGTTGTTGTTTGCGGCTTCCTGTGAAGGCAACCAGGAAAAAATTAAAGAAGCCATTCGCAAGTTGAAACTATCTCTTATTTGATTAGGCTTCTTCTGATATACTCAAATTGCTCTCGTAGCGCAGGAAATTTCTTAGTACACCGCGAACTAGCGTGTATGGAATTAGAAACAACAACGTTTGAAGGGTGGGACGCTGTCCGTCTCACCAATGGCGATGCGGAGCTGGTCGTCACGACTTCGATGGGGCCGCGCATTATCCGCTACGGTCTGATCGATGGCCCGAATGCTTTCCAGGTCATTCCCGAGACGCGCGGGCAGACAGGGGGGGATACGTGGCAGCCTTATGGGGGGCACCGGCTCTGGCATGCACCGGAAGTCAAGCCACGCTCGTACCATCCCGACAATGCCGGCTATGGAACTCCGGCGATGGTCGGTGATACGCTCAGCATTGTCAGCCCGACCGAGAGCACGACAGGAATCGCTAAAGAAATGCGGGTGACTCTGGCTGCTGCTGGGTCTGCTGTCAAAGTCGAGCATATTTTGATTAACAATAACGTATGGCCGGTAACTTTGTCTGCTTGGGCGCTGAGCATCGTTGCAGGCGGCGGAAAAGTCGTTCTGCCGCAGGAGCCGTTTGTCGCGCACGACGATGAGCTGCTGCCGGCTCGGCCTCTGGTGCTGTGGAAGTTTACCGACATGGCGGACCCGCGCTGGCGCTGGGGAACTCGCTATCTTACGCTCGCCCAGCGCGATGATATTGGGACGCCGCAGAAAGTCGGCCTGTACAACGCGCAGGGGTGGGGCGCTCATGTGACGCCCGCGCAGGCATTTGTGATCCGTATCCTGCCGGCTCCCGGCAGTCCGGCGAACCTGCCGGACATGGGCTGCAATTTTGAGACGTTCACCAAAGGCGCGTTCCAGGAACTGGAAACGCTGGGACCGCTGACAGCACTTGAGCCGGGTCAGTCGGTTTCGCATACGGAGCTCTGGTTCCTGTCCAAGCTGTCTGCCGCTACCGACACCGACGACGCGCTGGATGCCGCGCTTCTGCCGGTTGTCCGGGAAGCGCAGGCGCGGACTGCGGAAGCATTTGGCTGATTTCAGGTCGGCTGGCAAGAATAGACGAGGGAGTAAACTCCACTCGCTACGTTGATGCCGTCCTTCGGACGAAAGAGGGGTGCACGCGCGGTTTCTTTCGTCCGAAGGACGATTTTCGCGTAGCGAGTGGAGTTTACTCCCTCGTCTTGCCTGCTGAAAGATTGTATGACATCCATAACTTCCATTATTCGAATCGGCACCTTTAATGTCCGCTGGGCTGACCCCAAAGACGGTGAGCATATTTGGGACCTTCGTAAGTCACGGCTTCTGGAAGGGCTGCGGGCATGGGCACCGGATGTGCTCGGGCTTCAGGAGCCTGTGCTGCATCAGCTAAGTCAGATCCGGGAGGCTTTGTCTGAATACGCGTCTGCGGGGATAGGGCGTGAAGACGGTTTGGAAGACGGGGAGTTTTGCCCCATCTTCTACCGGTCCGACCGGTTCGAGCTTGCTGAGGGCGGTACGTTCTGGTTCTCGGAAACGCCGGAGATGCCGGGGTCGCGCGGCTGGGGAAGCTGGCACCCGCGTATCTGCACCTGGGTGCGTCTCAAAGAGCGGGGAAGCGAGGAGGCGTTCTATGTGTACAACATGCACTGGGACAATGAGTCGCAAACTGCGCGGGAAAACAGCGTGAAAATTCTGCTGGACCGTATCGGTCGGCGCACCCATGCAGATCCTGTGATTGTGATGGGGGATTTTAATGCCGAGGCCGATAACGCTGCCGTCGCTCAGCTAAGCGCAGCAGATTCACCTGTTGCAATCAGCGCACTTTCATCAGTACATGCGGAGCCGACAGGCACATTCCATGGCTTCACGGGAACACCCACGGGTATGCCGATTGACCATATCTTTCTTTCGCCTGAATGGAGAGTCTTGGACGCTGAAGTTCTGTACGGCGACGGCGAGCGTCCTTTCCTCTCGGACCATTTCCCGTTGGCGGCAACTCTGCGCTGGCTCTGAGAGGCAGATTGGATCGAGGCCTGCGGCAATCTTATGATACATTAGTTTTGTTTATGCTGACAAAGGGTAAACTGTGAAGGAAAGTGTTCTTACCGAAGGAGATTTCCATGAAGTTCGCAAAACTCACTTTACTTGCTCTGCCTGCATTAGCAGTCATCAGCGCTTTTGGAACCGTCCAGCCAGTGGCTGCGGCATCGCTTCAGGCGATGAGTTTTGGCAGTATGTCTGCCCACAAAGCCCCAGTTGTCAATTACTGGCATCATCGTCACCATCACCGTCATCACCACGGCGGCGGCGGGATTGTTGTTCGCCTGTAATAAACGTGTCATTTCTGACCCAAAAAACCGGTCCAGCTTCTGAATAGAAGCTGGACCGGTTTTTTGGGTGATAGAAGTCACTTTGATTTGTTCTGCACGACGACGATAGAAGAAACTGCGCCGTTTGCCGAAAAGGACTTACTGAATGAAAGGACTGCGACGGCTCTGCCAGTGATGCCGGGGACTGTGACACCGGGCGCGGAGCTGTAGCCGGAGCCGCCGCTGGTAACAACGTAACCGGTGATGACGCCGTGCTCGACCAGAGCGTAAGCGGCTGCCGGTGTCGCCGGCCAGTGCTGGCCCTGGCTGCGGACGTACCGGTAGTAATTGGAAACTGTGTCCAATCTGTCATTGGTGACGCCATACGGGCTGAGCGCTTCAAGCAGTGCCGCTTTGTTGTCCTGCGCCTCCTGCTCGGTAGGCCGCATTCCGGCAGGCGCGGGATGAACATGCGTGAATGCATCCCGGAACACTTTCGGCGGCACTCCCAGTGCAGATGCTACCAGGATGACCGGCCGGCCCCGGTCTCTTGGATCGGTGTCATGCCCCCCGGAAAATACTACGGGGACATGAACGGGCGCTGCGTTTACGTGCATAGTTCCGGCCAAAACTAGCGCGGCTGCGGCAAAGAGCGATTTGTTCAAGAGAGATTTCAAAGCTGTCCTTCCTGAGAAACGCTTGATCCCTCTGGCTGCGACATCTCGCGCAGGAGCTCACCTGCCCGTGCTGCATCCAATTCCCGAACAAGGACCTGAACTCCGCCGGTGATGTTAGCGACCGGACTCTCCATCGCAGAAATCAGCTCATTGCTCAAGACGCACTGAACGCCGTTGTCTTGAAGCATCCCGCTGACAATATTTGCCTCGATAGGGGAATAAGAGCTGAAGACCGCGCAGAGCTGTCCGCTGGATTGTTCCGCGCCTGAGTCTTCGTCGGGTACCGCCGCGTTTACGGAAGAAGCCTTAAAGGGCCAAAATTTCAGCATGTCAGATCCTTTGGCAGCAGCAAAGCCAGATATATCGGCGGTACCGATGTTGTTTCAGGGAGCAGTTGTCGGTGGGGCTTGGTTGATGATGGCGGCGGGGCGCTGATTGGCGGTGTTGCTGCCGTACAGTACGACGCCGATGACGACAGCGGCGATGACCAGCACGAGGACAATGACCAGGGTTCCCCAGTTGGCATTCTGGGTGCTGGTATCAATGTTGGACTGATTGGGTTGGGTGTTGACGCTCATTTTAGGCTGAGTCTCCTTTGATTAAACTCCGGCAATTGAACTGGCTTTATTATACCCTTGCATCAATTGCAATGCAACCATAATTATCACTCCCCAAGATGCCAATAAATTCGAGTATAATGGCGGCGGGGATACGCTGATTGGCTTGACAATTGACCATACTGTTGTCCTGCTGCTGATTGCAGCAGTGGTGGCGCTGATCGCCCGGCGTCTGCATCTGCCGTATACAGTCGGGCTGGTGCTGGCGGGGATCGGCCTGAGCCTGGCCCGAATGGGGCAGGGTGCAGGCTTGACACCACATCTGATTATGGAGGCCTTCCTGCCGCCGCTGCTGTTTGAGGCGGCCCTGACGCTGCGCTGGCGGGAGCTGCGCCGAGACGGTCTGCCGATCTTTGTATTATCGACGCTGGGTGTCGCTGTGTCGGCACTGCTTGTCACGCTGGGAATGGTCACTTTGGCGCATTGGCCCTGGACGGCGGCGCTGCTGTTCGGGGTCTTGATTGCGGCGACCGATCCGGTATCGGTGATCGCGACGTTTCGAGAGAACAAGATCCACGGGCGTGTGCGGCTGCTTGTCGAGGCGGAAAGCCTGTTCAATGACGGGGTCGCCGCTGTCTTTTTCGCGCTTGCGCTCACACTGGTGCTCGGGGAGTCGGTGACACCGGCTCAGGCGGTACTGGAGCTTAGCCGGATTGCGCTGGGCGGGATCGCGGTCGGCCTGGCCTGCGGCGGTGTCGCGATCGTGCTGGCGGGCCGGACGGAGGACGCTTTGGTAGAAACGGCGCTGACTGCAGTGGCGGCTTACGGCTCGTTTCTGCTTGCCGCTCACCTGGGCTTTTCCGGTGTTCTGGCGACGGTTTCGGCTGGACTGCTGCTGGGCAATGCCGGTGTATTGGGGAGTGACGAAGACGCAGTACTGTCGCAGCGCGGGCGCGAAGTCGTGATCGCCTTCTGGGACTTCGCGGCATTTGCCGCGAACTCACTGATCTTTCTGCTGATCGGGCTGGATGCCGCCCGCCGCTCGTTCGCTCACCTAGGGCTGATGGCGCTTACTCTGGCGATCGGGCTGACTTTGCTGGGCAGGGCTGCCGCCGTGTATCCGCTGAGCGGGCTGTTTGCCCGTTCGCAGCTGAAAATTTCGTACCCGCATCAGCATCTGCTGTTCTGGGGCGGGATGCGCGGGGCGCTGGCATTGGCGCTCGCGCTCAGCCTGCCGCAGACAGTTGTCTATCGCGATCAGATCATCTTAGCAGCATTTGGCGTTGTCGCATTCTCCGTCATCGTTCAGGGAATCACCATGCCGCTGCTGCTGAAGCGTCTGAAGATATGAAATAAGCACTCCGCCGGTCAATCGGTGAGTTAGGAAGCAGGTATGCCGGTACAGGAACAGGAAGCAGATCCGCATCAGAAAACGCCGCCGAAAGGCGTCACGAAAAGTGGTCTGCTCCAATCGCTTGGGCCGGGGCTGATTACCGGTGCTTCCGACGACGACCCCAGCGGCATCGCGACTTATTCGCAGGTGGGGGCTCAGTTCGGCTATGGCCTGCTTTGGACGATGCTGTTTTCGTATCCGCTGATGACGGCGATTCAGGAGATCGCGGCGCAGATCGGGCGTGTGACCGGACGCGGGATCGCGGGCAATCTGCGGCGGCATTATGCACCGTTCTGGCTGTACAGCATGGTGGGTCTGGTGCTGATCGCGAATATCATCAACCTTGGTGCCGACATCGGTGCGATGGGCGATGCTGTCAATCTGCTGGTCGGCGGCCCGGCCCTGCTGTATGCGGCGCTGTTTGCGGTGGTGTCTGTGGCTTTGGAAGTCCTGCTTTCTTACGACAAGTATGCGCATGTGCTGAAGTGGATGACGCTGGCCTTGTTTGCGTATATCGCGACAGGCTTTGTGGTCCATGTTCCGTGGGGTCATGCTTTAAAGGCAACAATCGTGCCGAGCTGGTCCTGGAAATCGGATTATATCACCAGTATCGTCGCCGTGCTGGGAACGACGATCAGCCCGTACTTATTCTTCTGGCAGGCGGAATCGGAAGTGGAAATCGAGCGGGCGCACCCGGTCGAATGGCCTCTGCTGCGCGATCCGAAGACGGCTCCGTCCCAATTGCATCGTATCCGGGTAGATACTTATACCGGTATGGCTTTTTCTAATCTGGTCGCTTATTTTATTATTCTGACCGCTGCGGCGACTTTGTGGGCGACCGGGCATACGAATATCCAGACTTCGACTGAGGCGGCGGCGGCGCTCGGCCCGATTGCCGGGCCGTATGCGCGTCTGCTGTTTGCGCTGGGAATTGTCGGGACTGGCCTGTTAGCGCTGCCCGTGCTGGCCGGCTCGGCGGCGTATGCAGTCGGGGAAGCGCTGCGCTGGCCGGTAGGATTGAACCGGCACGTTTTGCAGGCGCGGGGATTTTACGGCGTGATTGCGGGGGCGACAGTGCTTGGTCTGGCGCTGAACTTTGTTCACATCGATCCGATCAAGGCTTTGTACTGGTCGGCAGTCATTAACGGCGTTGTTGCCGGGCCAATCATGATTTCAATGATGTTTATGGCCTCGAACGGCAGAATCATGGGCCGTTTCACGCTCAATGTCCGGCAGAAATGGTTCGGCTGGGCCGCGACCGCTGTCATGCTGTTGTCTGCTGCCGGGCTGTTCGCGACCTGGGGCAAGTAGCCGATGAAAGAACCGAAAGTGAGCGAACGCGACTCGAACGGGGACAGCCTGCCGGAGCATATCAGTCAGCAGATCGATACGATTGCCGCGCTCCATGCACGCGGCGAAAGTGCGGTCAGTGTCCATCAGCGGACGATTGAGAAAGTGACGGCATTTCTTGGTCGGCCTCTGTTTTTGAATCTGACGATCGCGGCAGTGGCGCTCTGGGTTGTCTTGAACTTGTCCGCTGCCCGGCTCAAGATCACTCCGTTTGACCCTGCTCCATTTTCCCTGTTAGGCTGGCTTGTCAGCACCGGTGGACTGCTGCTGACGATTGTCGTTTTGATCACGCAGAACCGTCAAGCCCGGCTGGCCGAGCGCCGGGCACAGCTCGACTTGCAGGTCAATCTATTAGCCGAGCAGAAGATCGCCAAGCTGATTGCATTAATCGAGGAGCTGCGCCGGGACATCCCGAGTGTCCGGAATCGCCAGGACTTAGAAGCCGAGGCCATGTCTGAAGCCGCCGACGCCCATGCAGTCCTGGATGCGCTGGAAGAAAAGCTGGATGCGCTGGAAGAAAAAATCGATGCGACGCCCGGCGATCCTCCGTAAGAGCCGCAATTGACAGCGAAGCGTCCTATTTGGTAAACTCTCTGCGAAATCATCTTCCATTCCGAACCGAATACTTCTGAAAAGAGCAAGACGTGACCCAAACATCCTCAGAGCTTACTATTGCCGTTGTCATTCCTGCCGGGGGCGGCGGGACCCGTCTCTGGCCCCGCAGCCGTCAGGAGACCCCCAAGCAGTTCCTAGACATTGTCAGTGAGCGCACCATGCTCCAGGAGACGACCGACCGTGTCGAAGATCTGGTCCCGCCGGAACGCCTCTATGTCATCACCAATGCCCGTCATGCGGGTTCCGTGCGCGAACAGCTTTCCGAGGTCCCTGCTGGGAACATTGTCGGTGAGCCGGAAGGCCGCGATTCGGCTCCGGCTATCGGCCTGATGGCGGCGATATTGGAAAAGACACTAGGGCTGGATGCGATCATGGCGACCCTGCCTGCCGACCATGTCATTTTGAATAACGCCCAGTTCTGTAAAATATTAGAAGCCGCTGCTGAAGTCGCCTCTGAGGGTTATTTGGTGACGCTCGGCATTCCGCCGACCGGGCCGGACATCGGGTTTGGTTACATTCAGAGCGGCGAAACGATCCGCAGTGAAACATCTGCTGGGGTTCCTGTCTATTTGGTCAAGCAGTTCCGGGAAAAGCCGCAGCGTGAAGTCGCCGAGCAGTACCTGCGCGATGGCGGTTATTTCTGGAACGCCGGCATGTTTATCGCGTCGGTTCGGACGCTGCGGGAGCTTTATAAGACGCATCTGCCCCAGATGGAAGCGCCGTTTGCACAGATTCTCGCTACGCATGGCACGGACCAATTCGAGCAGACGATGCGTGATGTCTTCCCGACACTCGAAAAGATTTCGGTGGATTACGGCATTGCCGAGAAGGCCGACAAAGTGGCTGTCATCCCTGCCGATATCGGCTGGAACGATGTCGGCTCCTGGCAGCGCCTTGCAGAAATCCTGTCGTCGGAAGGCAAAGAAAGCGAAAACATCGTGATCGGCCACCATGTCGGCGTCGATACGCATGGCTCGATGATCTACAGCCCGGACCGCTTGATCGCGACTATCGGCATGGAAGATATTATTGTCATCGACACGCCGGATGCCATCTTGATCTGCCCGAAGTCCCGTTCGGAAGAAGTCAAAAAGATCGTGGACGAGCTAAAAGCACGCGGGCTTCACGATCTGCTGTAACGATAACCTCTGCAACAATCGGTGGTTTTGGTTGTCGAAGAGCTTAAGAGACCTACCGCACCGCTTCGTTCATTCTTCACTTCGCTGTGGTCCTCCCTAAAGGGAAGATTAGGATAAGATGCGCCGCTTGTGTTTATTGTTCCTAATCTTCCCTTTAGGTAGGACCCTGTGAACGAGGCACGAGAGAGCAAGGCGGTAGGTCAACACAAATTAGTTAGGATTTCTCTATGAATGTACCGATGGCGGACTTGCAGGCACAGCACCGCGCACTCAAAAATGAGCTGTCAGATGCGTTTGAGCAGACCATGGCCGCCTGCGATTTCGGCGGCCTCGGAGCCAATACCAGCGCTTTGGAGCGCGAGATTTCTGCGTATTGCGGCTCCGTCCACGGCCTCGGTGTCAACTCCGGCACGGACGCCCTGCTGCTGGCATTGCTTGCGCTGGGGGTCGGTCCCGGTGACGAAGTCATCACGCCGCCGTTTACGTTTATCGCCACGGGCGAGACGATCTGCCTAGCGGGTGCGACCCCGGTGTTCGCCGACATTGATCCACGCACGTTCAATTTAGACCCGGACGATGCCGAGTCAAAGATCACGCCGAAGACCAAAGTCATCCTGCCGGTCCACCTGTTCGGTCAGCTTGCAGATATGACCCGCTTCGCTCAGATCGCCAAGACTCATAATATTGCGATCTTAGGCGATGCCGCGCAGGCCATCGGTGCGACCCATCAGAGTAAACCGCTCGGAGCCTGGGGGGATGCCAACACACTGTCATTCTACCCGACCAAGAACTTAGGGGCCTGCGGCGACGGCGGCATGGTGCTGACCGACCGCGAAGACCTCGCCGAACAAGTCAAGCTGCTCCGGTTCCACGGCTCCGGCGGCAAAGGCTACTTCCACAAAGAGATCGGCTACTGCTCTCGTTTGGACGGCCTTCAAGCCGCCCTCCTGCGGGTCAAAGCCCAGCGCCTGCCGGACTGGAACGATCAGCGCCGGTCGAACGCCGCCCTGTACGAAGATGCTCTCGCCGGCATCGATGGCCTTGTGCTGCCCTATACCGAGCCTGGAAACCATCATATCTACCATCAGTACACGATGCGAGTTCTGAACGGCCGGCGCGATGCCCTGCAAAAGCATTTGGCATCTCAAGGTGTCCAGTCAGCCATTTACTATCCGCTGTCCATCCATTTACAGGAAGCGTATGCATTTTTAGGCTACAAAGAAGGGGATTTGCCCGAAAGCGATCTAGCCTCCCACGGAGTGCTGTCTCTGCCTGTGCATCCTGAACTGTCCCACGAACAGGCCGAATATGTAGCTGAGTCTGTGAAGTCGTTTTTCGGGTGACGGATGAGGTAGGATAGAGCCACGGAATTAGAAGCGTGGGAATAAATTCCTACGCTGGGGGGCGCAGACGCCTAATGTCCGCCTTCGCGGACAAAGAATAGGAGAAGATCAGGAAGATTTAGGAGCAGTGGAGAGAAGTCTAAGGAGGGACGGATGCTGAAGAATAAATTGTGTGTAGCGGTCCATTTTGTATGGGCGACCTGGGACCGTCAGCCGCTAATTACGGAAGAGATTGAGCGTGATCTCTGGCGATATATCGAGGTAGCCTGCGCCGATGATCACTGTGAGGTGCTGGCGGTGGGAGGAATGCTGGATCATGTGCATCTGCTGGCACTATTATCGAATACAGTCACACTGGCGGATTTGATGAAGCATATCAAAGGCGGCTCTTCTCTTTTTGTTTCCGACGAATTGAGACCCGCTGCGTGGTTCAAGTGGCAGGGCAGCTACGGCGCGTTCTCTGTGAGTGGCCCGGATATTGACAAAATAGTGCATTACATCCAAAATCAACGACAGCATCATACCGATGGTACCCTCTGGTCCGACGCTGAAGAACCTGGTCGGCTGTCATATCCATAATATTCTCGTCCGAAATATCTTTGTCCACGAAGGTGGACATTAGGCGTCTGCGCCCCACAGCGTAGGAATTTATTCCCATGCTCCTTATTTCTACTCTGTTTACTACGCTCTTTCTAAGGAGAAACCCAATTTGAAGGCGATGATACTGGCAGCGGGGGTTGGCTCACGCCTGGATCCTCTGACACGTGCGATTCCGAAACCGATGGTTCCCATCGTCAACCGGCCTGTGATCGAGCATATCGTGCTGGATCTCAAAAAGCATGGTTTCACCGATATTCGGATCAATGTGCATTACTTAGGAAATGTCATTGAGCGTGATCTGGGAGACGGCTCACGGCTCGGGGTCAATATCTCGTATGCCCACGAAGAAAAGCTTTGGGGCGACGCCGGTAGTGTCAAGCGGTCGGAAGACTTCTTTGCAGGCGAGACTTTTCTTGTGGTCGGCGGGGACGACATCTCGGACATCGATCTTTCGGGTCTGATGCAGATGCACCGGGACAAGAAAGCGGCCTCCACGATTGCGACGACGATGGTGGAGGACCCATCCCAGTTCGGCATTGTCGTGACTGACGACGACGGGCGTATCACGCGGTTTTTGGAGAAGCCGAAGGGCGGCGACGTGTTCTCGAAGATGGCGAATACGGGCGTTTATGTCTTCGAGCCCGGCGTCTTCGATCTTATCCCTGCCGAAACATTCTACGGCTTCGGCAACGAAGTCTTCCCGCAATTGCTGGCGGAAGGCAGGCCGCTTTACGGGTTTGCGACAAACTCCTACTGGAAAGATGTCGGCAATTTACTGGTCTATCGGCAGACTAACTTTGATGCTCTGAATGGCCGGGTTCACTTGGACTTTGGGCTGACGGAAGCATCGAACGGCGTCTGGAAGGGTGAGGGCGTCAAGATCGATCCGACGGCTGAGATCGGCTCGCCCGTTGCGATTGGCAATGGTGTCACGATCGGGGCCGGGGCGAAGCTTTTGGAGAACGTGATTGTCGGCGACGGCAGCGTGATCGAAGCGGGAGTGACCCTGAAAGACACGATCTTGTGGGCGAATGCTCATATCAGCGCTGGGACGCATCTGGAGCGCTGCGTAGTCGGAACGAATGCTCAGGTCCAGTCTAATGTCGCGATCTTCGATGCGAACATTGTAGACCCGACCCGGCTGATGACGGCGAAAACATAAGCCCTGCCCTTACACAATGAGGCGAAAAAAGGCCCGGCGCAGATGCGCCGGGCCTTTTGGGTTTCGCGACTACTGAATAATATACTCGGTCTTGCTGGCATTGAAGCCTTCCTGCTCTTTTTTGGCATCGAACTTCCACTTGTTCGCGCCGCGATGGAATGCAGAGTAGCCGCTGAGCACGCTTGCCAGCAGGCGGCGGGGAGTGCGGCGGACGAGGTTGACTTCTGTCAGCAGGGTCAGGAACGAGCAGCCTTTGCCGTAATGGTTCAGGATGCGGTGGGCAATGTCGTAGGTCGAGATCGGCGTTCCGCCTTCGACTTCACTGCGGAAATCGAGCAGCTCTTCCATGCGGGCGGGGCTGACAAAGACATTCGCATCGGTCTCGTTTTCGTCGATGAATTTGTATTCATCCGGCTTGTCGGTCTTCTCTAAGTAGATGACCGCGCCGGATTCGGCGGCGATCTCGGAGTAGACGTCAAACAGGCCATAGACAAGCTGGACATCGTAATCGATGTAGATCGGGTAGCCGCTGCCGGAGGCATCACGCAGGGTCAGTTCGACAATGTGCGGCTCTGCCGGGAAGAAGCCTGCCGGGACCTGGGCCAGCGGGAAGGTACCGATCTCTTTGTGATGGGACTTCAGGACAAGGCGCAGGCGGGACGCTTCGGCAGTCGCGCCTTCCGGCCAGAGTGTCTGATCGGCTGGTTCCTGGTCATTGACATCCTGGGCGACTGGATCAAGGATTTCGTCCTGCAGGCCTTCGTCGAGGCCGGCATCGGCCAGCATCTGATCCAAAATCTCGCCGTCGGCAGTCTCGAAGCGGGGGAGGGCCGGGAAGGTCAGCGACTCCGGAAGCTGACCGATATAGGGCGGCAGAGTGCCGGGGGCGCGGAAGCGGTCGCTGCCGACCCACTGGAACTCGTCCGGCTTGCTGATCAAATACGCGGTCAGGGTGTCCACATCGGCATCGAATGTGCTGCTGCCGGGCCGGATCTCGAAGATCTGGGTCAGCAGGTCGCCGACACGGGCGATCTCCTCGCGGCCATCGAAGTAGCTGGTCAGCTCTTCGGCGTCTTCCTCGGTGACTTCCAGCGGTTTAGCAGGAGCTTCGGCGACCACGATGGCTTCCACAGCCGTTTCTTCGGGGGCCATGAGGGCGGCCGCTTCGGCCTGAACCTGCCAGAGAGCCTGAAGAGGACTGAGCGATTCGCGCAGAAGCCAGCGGTGATCAGGGAGGGCCAGGAACGTCTCGCGGTCGGTCGCAATCGAGTCGTAAAGCGCCGCGCCGTCGAACTCTTCGCCGAGCGCTTTCCAGGCAAAATACTGCAAAACGCGGTTGTCGACCGGCTGACCCTTGCCGATGGAAACGAGCGTGTGGGCAGCGCCGGTCGGGTTGCCGTCCCAGTCCAGCCCTTTGGCGGCGGTCTGGAAGGGAGCCAGCTTGTCCGCACTCAGGTAGTTGTAGAACAGAATATCGTCTTCACGCTCGGAGATCAGGTCGAGCAGCCAGGACCGGAGACCATACGCGAGGCCACCGGCGATAGGGAAGAACGGAGCGCCGCGCAGGAGCCGGGCGGCGACATCGACGTAAGCATCTTTGACCCGTCCCATGATCTGCGAAAGCTCACCTGCGACATCGTCGGCAGGGATGGGGGCACCGTAGACAGAGATCACTTCTTCGAGTGTCCGCTCCAGCGGCTTGGTCTTGTCCAAATAGCGGCTGGTGATGTCCCAGCGGCGGTCTACGGCGACAAAGCGCCGGGGCTGAGTTTCCATTTGACGCCGGGCGAGAGCCGGGGTCACGGTATCGTCGCCGACTTCGCGAACAATGTCACCGATCCGGGCCGGCTCGCCAAGGCGCACCAGGGCGCGGTGCAGCAGGATAGTCAGCGTTTCCGAGGCAAGGGCCTCATTCGGGTCGGCTGCGGGTGCAGCCTTTTTGGTGCTGGGTTTTCGTTCAGATGTGCGGGGTGTCGCCATGCGGTCTCCTCAAGTGTCTTTTCAGTCAGTGTCCCCCCAGCCCCCAATAATGGGGGAGCCGGAAAGGAAAGTTCTACTCCCCCATTATTGGGGGCTGGGGGGCAATGTGTTCTTCATTAGGGTTAATGTGCAGTAACAGCGTGCAGATCGTAGTGCGCGGCGGCAACGACATGGGCCGAGACGAATGTTCCAGGCGCGGCGTCGCAGTTCTGGACAATCACCGTGCCGTCGATCTCCGGCGCATCCCGGAACGACCGTCCGATGGCATCTGCGCCGTGACGTGATTCAATCAGTACAGGCAAATCGCGCCCGATCCATTTCCGGTTGCTTTCCAGGCTGATCTCCTGCTGCGCCGCCATCAGTGCATCCCGCCGGGCCCGCATCACTTTTGCGGGAACGGGATTTTCTAACGTAAACGCGGGAGTGCCTTCTTCCGCGGAATACGTAAAGACGCCGAGACGGTCAAAGCGCATTTCGGTCACGAAGTCCAGCAGATGCTCGAACTGAGCATCGGTCTCGCCGGGGAAGCCGACCAAAAACGTCGTTCGCAGCGTTAAGTCCGGCAGCGTCTCGCGCATCTTGCCGAAGAGCCGCTTGTACTGCTCCACCGAGCCGCCCCGCTTCATGGCTTTCAGCATCTGGTCATCGCCGTGCTGAAGCGGCATATCGATGTAGGAAATGACTTTGGGCTGATCCCGCAGGACGTCGAGAAGTGGCTGACGCACCATGGTTGGGTAACAATAGAGCAGGCGCAGCCACTGGATATCTTCGACTTCAGACAGCGCCGTCAAAAGCTCCGGCAGGGCCAGACGCCCGTACAAGTCCATGCCATACGCCGTCGTGTCCTGAGCCACCAGGTTCAGCTCTCGTGCCCCCGACGCCGCAAGCTGCCGGGCTTCTTCGACAAGCCGTTCAATAGGCTTGGAGCGATGCTTGCCACGGATGCCGGGGATCGCGCAGAACGTACAGGTATGGTCGCAGCCTTCGGAGATTTTGAGGTAAGCAGTCCAAGGGGTAGCCGTCGCTCGTAAACGTGCTTGGGGGATCAGCGGGTATTTGTCGGCGACTGTCTCGACCAAATTGATCTGCCGGGGCCGAGCCCCAAACACGACATTGCCGATGGACGGTCCGCTTTCGATGCCAAGAAATGCATCGACTTCGGGAATCTCTTTGGCAAGGTCAGCGCCGTAACGTTGAGCCAAACACCCAGTCACGATGACTTTCGAGATCTGTCCGCGCTGCTTGCGCTTGACCGCGTCTAAGATCGCCGCGATACTTTCTTCTTTCGCCGAGTTGATAAAGCCGCAGGTGTTGACAATCAGCACGTCTGCATCCGCTTTATCTGCGACAAACTGGACGCTTTCGCCGCGTATCCCGGCCAGCGCCCCCAGCATTTCTTCGCCATCCACTTGGTTTTTGGCACAACCGAGCTGTACCAGACCCACTTTGGTCGTCAAAACGTGTTATTCCCCTGCCGAAAACTTGCGGCAAATCACAAAAAACAATCGTATGAGTATACCTGAAAAGTGGGAAGCGCGTCAAATTGGAAGGAATATTGCCGCTGAGCGACTGTATAAAAAGCCCCGAAGAAGCCCCCCCGCCCCAATCCTGGGGAGCCGGAAGGAGACGGCGGGCTTCCCATTCACTTTCTTGTTCTCCCAGAATTGGGGGCTAGGGGGCTTTCTATACAGTCTTTGAACAAGCAGAAGAGATCTTGATTACATTGGCATTGGCTTACAGAAAGAACAATTTATGATAGGCAGCTTCGTACCTGCGGCATGCGTTTCCGCTTTGGCGTAGGTCGTGTGATTGCTGTAATTTCCTTGGCTATATTTATGTTCGCCACCGTTTTTTGCTATCTGGCGACAACCTAATAAATGGATGGTGACATGGGGATTTCGACGGTTTTCGTATGTGACGAATGACATTGTGACGCTTTCTTCTCCAATCGAATACGTTTGATCGATGTTCACGTATGGTTAATTTGCTGTCGCAGCTCTTACTGATTTGTTGCGTTTGATCGGCTTTCGGGCTGGTTCTGCCGTTGCTGCGGTGTGCGCGAGAATGCTTTCATCTGCGCCGAGGGCGTGGAGCACCTTGCGGATGGTGCGGAACGAGGGGTTGCCCTCCGCGCTAAGTGCTCGGTAGAGACTATCGCGCCCCAAACCCGTCTGAGCGGCAAGCCAGGTGAAGCCGTTTTCTCGTGCCTGGATCGGACGCTCAGCGTCTATTTCGTTTCTATTCCGTAACGATCACGACTTTGCCGCATTGGCCTCTGTCCGCCGTGTCATAGGCTGCCGCCGCTTCCGCTAAGCTGAACCGATGTGTCACCGTCCGCTCGGGATGCAGGTCCCACCGGGATAGACGCTCCAGAAGCTCTTCCATGTGTGGGATAGAAGTCACCCACGATCCGTACAGCGTGATCTGAGGATGGATCAGCAGGGGGGATACGTCGAACTGAATGTCGTTCCCTTCGCCCACAAACACGCACCGGCCCCACTGCCGGGTGCCCAGCAAAGCCAGCTTGCGGGCCGAACCCACGCCCGAGCAGTCAATACTTGCCTCGCAGCCCTTGCCGCTCGTCAGCGACTTGATCTTGTCGAGCGCTCTGTCATCGCTGACAAACGCATCGTCGACAAGGCCGAGATTCCGGGCGAGGTCGATGCGGTCCTGGCTAATGTCGACGCCGATGATCTGCGACGCGCCCAATGCTCGTCCCAGCATCGCCGCTGCGAGACCGACCGGCCCCAGGCCTGTGATGAGCAGTCGATCACGCCCGTCCACTTTGATTCGGGTGAGCGCTTCCCAGGCTGTGCCGAAACCGCAGGCGACTAGGGCACCATCGACATAGGAAAGATTGTCCGGCAGGCTCAAACACGTATTTTCTTCGGCCAGCAGGAACTCCGCATGACCACCATCCCTCTGCCAGCCATAGGCAGCCCGGTAGGGAGTGTGACAGGAGATCATGTAGCCGGCCTGGCAGTCCTCGCAAATGCCGCAGCCGCTGATGTGGTACAGCACCACCCGGTCGCCCGGCTTGTATTTCTTACAGCCAGGCCCTATTGTTTCCACCTGGCCGCAAGGCTCATGTCCGGCGATGACACCCCGGTAAGCTTCGTCGCCGACGCCCAAATGTTCGCGGTAGATGGCCCGGATGTCGGAGCCGCAGATGGAGGACGCTTTCATACGTACCAGCACCTGACCGTAACCAGGTATAGGAACCGGCTGATCCCGGAACTCGACTGTACTGTTTCCGGGCAGAACGATGCCCGTCATCGTGCGCTCTGTGACCGCTGGTTCCTCTGTTGTTGTCATGACGATTCCCTCTTTTTGTATTTATGTAATCTTGTATAATAGCTTCATGTGTATCAGGCAGGAGTGATTTCTCCAGTGACATCCCACAAATCTTCCCAGCTCTGGCCGTCTTTCCAGAGAAAGACCTGGCCTTTGATGAGCCTGTTGTTCTTGTCGATCCCAGCGATCTCAGTCATCTCGGCATCCGTAAGCGGCG
>JBPBQB010000258.1:0-88551 GCA_050954545.1 Janthinobacterium lividum
CCGCTGCCGCTGCCCGAACCGCTGCCGCTGCCCGAACCGCTGCCGCTGCCCGAACCGCTGCCGCTGCCCGAACCGCTGCCGCTGCCCGAACCGCTGCCCGAACCGCTGCCGCTGGTCACAGTCGTTTCACTTTTCGGTGTCGGGTCACTGCCCGAATTCAGACCAAGACCCGAGCCACTCCGCGAGATGCTGCTGGCAGAAAGAGAGACGCTGCTGACAACAAGCGGCGATGAAAGAAGAGCGGCAGGATCACGCAGCCCTGCAGTCAGCGCATCGGCCAGGACAGCGTCGCTGCGGCGACCGGCAAGCTTGCTGAGAACAGCCTGGGTAAACTCATCGCTCATCAACAGTGCGACGGAGGCGCCTGCCGTGAAACCCAAACGCCGGAGCGCCGCTCGTCGGCTCAGCCGCGCCTTCTCCGCAGCATCTAGATGGCTGTGAGGAGCCGGAATATCGGACTGGCTAACGGAAGCCTCCTCAGCCGAGGGAACTAGCTCAGGATTTTCGGGATCAAGCATTAGGGTTTATTCCTTGCATAGAAAGCTCTTCCGACTGCATTTTCAGCACACGCTCGACGACGAGATCCGCCAATCGGTTGACGCGTTCTCGCTCTTCAATCCGGTCCACAACCGCCTGCGCGATCAGTTCCACTAACTCTTCACGCTCGTCTTGACCTAGTAATGCCATGATCGCTTCCTTCTGTGAGATTGCGTCTCTCTGTGAACAGCATCCTGCTCATTGCTTGCCGCAGTGAATAAATAACTTAATGGATAAATGACTTAGTGTACATAACTTGGTATCAATTGTGAGTGTCCAAAATTGGCAGCCACTGATTGAGATCATCTTTTACATTACTGAAGCTCGGCGGATCGCTCACAAGAGCAGCCAGTGATTCGTCCCAGATTGGTTCCATTTGTGTGAAACGCTTCATTAAAAAGGCAGTGCTCAAAAGGCTCGCAGGAGTGTGACTGCTTCCAGTCTCTCGGCGTGACGCCAGTAACCTTCTGACTTCCGGTCCGGCATTCGGTCCATGCTTAGACACTATCCAAATATCGAAATAATCGAGGGGGCGTTCCCTCAGACACAGACTTGCCAGTTTCGCAACAACCAGTTCAGGGAACCGAGGGATACGAATTGCAGCACTCTGAGCTTTTCCCTGAACAAAAGGAAGAAGTTCTGCTTCGACCTCAAGAGCAAACCGCGGGTGCGTTCTAAACTTGACTGGCATACCAGCAATCGCACCGCGATTCACGGCTACCGCATATTCGTGATGTGCCTGAGTTTGTTTAAATTGGATTCCAGCAACGCGAAGACCTTGAACGAGCCGCTGTGCAACCTCCGGTCGTGCGATGAAATCTAGATGCTGCACGCGCCGGCCATGAAGGTAGCAGCCATGCAGCGCAGCACTGCCGCACAATACGAGGTCAGCAAGAAAAGGTAATTTCGCAATAACATCGACGACATGCACCTGGTTGGCCGCCTCTTCGCGCAAGGCAAGGCGCTGAGCGATTGCCTTGCCCAGTGTTTCGGAACCTAGTATCTCCAGCGATGTCATGCTTGATTTCAATGGCCTCGTTCACCGCTCCCTGGATGTTGAGGTCTGGCTCTTCAGCGTCAGCACCGAACCTGTGAACAAAACACAGTTTCATTCATCGCGTTTGGCGACCGTTTCCAGGACTACTGGCTGCACATTGGGATCCTCGTGTATGGCTTTCTTGAATCCCGAGATACCTTCACCAAGTGATTTGCCAAGGCCCGCAATCTTGGCTCCGCCAAACATCAGAATAACTGCCCCCGCGATAATAGCAAGTTCTACGGGGCTACCGAACCCCATGGCAAGGATAAACATGAAAGTCACCTTTCTACAACAATTAGGAAGAAAGCTCAAACGGTCCGTTCAACCTTCTTGAGACTTTATTTATTCGAAATAGACACGGTTTGTATCAAGGATTTGTATGAATTAAAGCCAATAACAATAAGTCTGTTTCATTATAACATATAGCAACCATATCTTATATGCATAACTCGACTTTTTTTACTTAAAATTTTTTGCAACTCAGTTTTCAAGCAATTATGCAGCATTCTAAATTTTGATTTCGGCTTGAACATAAATTGTTGATCCACGTTACGCTCCTACTTTTGGATAAAAAAAGTTCGATGCATTACAGCTTTTGGCTTATTTGATTGCCCCGGCGCGTTGCGAGGTAAGACGTCACCACTTGATACCCCTGCCCTGCATCACTAATACCGTCCCAGCGCAGAGATTTTTCGATGTCACGTGCGGGAGTGAGGCCGGCACGCTTCTGGCACTCTTCCCACTGCGGGTACAGCCCCATCTGGTAGTAGCACGTTGTCAAGCAGGGAAGGTAGGGAGCGGACCGACCCTCCCTAAGCTGGGATGCGTACCAGCGAAGCAGAGGCCCGTAGAAGCGCCGGCCGTTGACTGCCCACCAGGAAGAGTTCACCAGGCGGGCCCGGTCCAGTGCTGCCATTAAGTGCGCTGCTGCCGTCGGCGCTGTTGCGGCGGGATCAAAGGTGCCTGGGCTACCGCTCCTCCGCCACGCCGCCCCCAGATGCGCCCGCTCCCGTGTTTGCTGAACTTGGCCTGCCTGCCAACTTGCAACCGTGCCAAAGTACGGCGGCGGCAACTCATCCACCAGATCCAGCATCACCGCCGGCAGGATCGCGTTGAGCGAGTGGTTGCGGTTTACTTCCACCGTCAGCGTCACCGGCCCCCGGACTAGAAATCGCTTCCAGACCCCATACCAAAACTGCGTCACTCGCCCATGCGCCCACTCCGGAGTGTCCTGAAACCCGGTTAAATCATCCAGCCTTTGCCCTTCGGGGTGAGGACGCACCGAGAGGCGATAGTCCCGGAAGCGGTTGCTCGACTCATGGCCGTCCTTGTTCATGTTGTACAGGGACAGCACATACAAGCCCGAAGGAACCGTCACCGTCTCGTACACCCCGAGGCCGTCGGCATCGTCGCTGTAAGCCTCGCCGTGGTCGTCCTGCTCCGCTTCCCGCCGCGGCTGGCTCCCGTCCGTCAGCCCCTTCTTGATGCGGCTGTCCAGGTATGTCGGCGGCAGCTCAAGCACCCGAGGGTCCGACGTGTACAGCCACTGCACCCAGTAGCGCAGACTGTCGCCGGGATCATGGCCGGGCCCCTGTAGGGAAGCGTAGTTCACCGGCTCCCAGCCGGCTCCCCACACATAGTCGCTGGGCGAACACAGCGCACACAGGCACGCCCAGTAGCGCCCGTAGCGCCCCAGCCAGTCGCCTTCCGTTGCCCAGTCATCTTCCAGCGCTGTCATATGCGGCGCCGTTTCCTGCGGATCGGGCGGAACTGTGCTGGCTGTCCGCAGCAGCGCGTTCAGCTCGGCCAGCGTCGGAGTACCTGCCGCCGACGGCAGAGGCGGAACAGAAGCCACCGGCGTATTTGCTGCCCCGCTCATGTTTGCTTCCTGTACGCCCACCTCTTGATGGGATGGCCACAGCTGCAAGTCCTGGAGGCCGCCCGGACCAAACCCATACCCGCTGATCAAGGCCCCGCCGTCATCCGGCAGCACGGCCACCACTTCATCGGCCAGATGGACGTTATCCACGGGCGGGGCAGCATTCGGCCCCGGATACAGACTTTCACCCGAAGCAGGATCGAGTACCTCTACCCCAGCTTGCCGGTGCCCCACCCAGAGGTGCCCCGCCCCGTCTTCAGCCAGGCACGTCACATAATCCTCCTGAAGCGCATACGGGTTCACGGTCACCGGATCGGCGTCCGCACCTTGAAATCGCAGCATGATCCGCCCGGCCTTGTCCGCCCGCACAGGGAACTCCCGCGTCACCGCCCGGTTGCGCCCGCCGGCGGCGGTAAATGCATCAAATCCGGTCAAGGCGTGTGCGCCGTTAGCGAACACGTCAAACACGCGCTGCCCCGGCCCGTCGTGAAGCGCCTCCGCAAAGTCCAAGTGCACCCAGTAGGTCCTGCTCTTCACCAGCGGCGGGGACGTGTAAGTGAAGTTGCCGTAGCGGGCGTTTTGGTACATGGCTTCCGGCGCGGCCGTCGCGGGATCGCCGACGTCCACACGATCCGCTGAAGCTTGAACGGTTCCTCCGGTGAAGCTGCCGGCCGACGGATCGTCATCGGCGGAGAAGTAGTCGGTGAAACCACCGCCGTCGGCCCGGCTGCGTCCGGCGGCCACAGCAACGCAGGGGTTGGCTTCAACGTCGGGGCCAGAGAGGATCTCTACACCGGAGACCATAGCGGCATCGACGCGGCCCGTGTAGATGTCCCTGATTCGGGCCGGTGCATTCTTGCCGCGCAGGAAGCGCCAGTGCTGACCGCCGTCGCCACTGCGTGCCAGCCCGTCATCGGTACCGGCATAAATCATCCCATCCCGCGCCGAAAGCAGGCAGTTCACCGAAGTCGACGGCAAGCCTACCCCGCCGGTTGCTTTCGGCACTCCCGGCGGACCAGGGACCGTATGCCAGTGTCCATAGCCGCCGGCAGAGGAAGCAATGGCAATTCCGTCTGCCAGAGTGCCGGCATACACGGTTCCGTCTTTACCGAACGCGAGACTGTTTATCGTGTCTGAAGGCAGGCCGTCCAAGCGCGAATAGGTCATCCAGCGATCTTCAGACGAGACGTAACGGCTCAGGCCGCCCTCCGTCGCTACCCAGGTGTCTCCGGTGACCGGGCAGCAGGCGAGGGTAAAGACGCGCGAGCCGGCAAGTCCTTCGCGAAGTCCGTAGGAACGCCAAATCCGCCCGTTGAAGACGCTGACCCCGTGGCGCACCGTCCCGGCCCAGATCCTTCCCTGCCGGTCACTGCAGAGCGCATAAATGGCGTTGTCTCCCAGTCCGCCACCGGTATTCTCCGCCGTGAACTGGCCCCAGTGGCCCTGCCGCGCCTTCGCGTCCGGATGCGGGTCAAAGTGCCACACTCCCTGGTCTTCCGTACCCGCCCAAATGCCGCCTCTCGCGTCTCGGCACAGCGCCATCACGAACTGGCCCAAAAAGCTACTGGACAGGGCAGGTCGCATTCCCACCAGCTCCGCTGCCGCCTCGTGCGACGCCGCATCGAGATCTGCGTCTGCCACTGCTGCAGGCGTTTGTCCTAGCAAATGCGCCTCTGCCATCAGCCCGAGCCGCCGCTCACCTCGGGAGAGACCCTCCGCTGTCAGCAGATGCAGCGTCAGCGGCACCAGCACTGTGCGCCGAGAGGAGGGGCGGCGCATCACGCTGTCCAGATACCCCTGATCCACCCGCAGCCGGGTCGCCGGGATTGCGACATGATCGGTCTTGAGCGCTGCAAAAGCCGCCCCGTACAAAGCGGCGGCTTCTTCCGGGTGAACGCGCCAAGCCGCCAGGTCAGCCCGAGCGCACAGGGCCGCCGCCGGGTCCTGCCGCCGGGCTGCCAGAACCGTCAGGCGCTCTTCCTCGGCGGCGCGTGGACGCAGATCGTTGATCAAGACTGACAGCTCCGTTGCCGATGCCGCACCATCTCCCGCAACCGTATCTTTTCCCGCAACCGTATTTTCCTCCGTAGCCGCTGGTGAGCGGCGATCCAATTCCCGCTGCAGGGCAGTCGCCTCGGCCAGTGCCTGGACGTACCATCCGCCATCAAAAAGCGTGGAAGCCAGCAGGTAACTAGCCGCCGCCTCTGCGCGGGAAGCACGACCATAGCGCGTCACTAATGGTTTCAGTAGGGCCACCGCAGCGTCGTAGTGGCCGTGATCAATCAGGATGTCGACCCTCTCTGCAGTAGCCCCAAGTATTAATGCAGACGTGTGGTCGGCACTTTCTTCTGAAGACCCACTCTTCCTGAAAGCGGTTGAACCAGGAACAGGTATGACATGACTGGAAGAGAATGGCAGCGGTGCAGGCGGTACTTGAGAGCAGCTCCTTTCAGTCAAACAGCTGATCAGGAGGCCACTGAGCAAAACCGTGACGGTTACAGGAGGCAGGGAGCAGAAGCAGATGAGATAAATGTGAAGACGGCGCAAAGAACTGGACTCCGAGAAACATCAGTTGGCGGAGCACCTACAGCGGTAATCCTAAATCAGACCGGATTAAAACGTCCAGGTAGCCTGGAAGGGTTCATTGACACATCGCCGTTGGACACAGATGTCCAACAAGACTTAAGGAGTAGAAACGAGGCATACAGATGGATAGAGGAAAGTCGTCAACACTTGGAGGAAACTTGCGACTTTACTTAATGATAGCTTTATTATAACACAAATTGTTCCGTTTTCATCAGGTGTTTGTTAAAAATTTTGGTAGTGGTTTCAATCGCGTTGTTGTTCGGTAAAAGTGTGGGATGGTCATCCAAGTCATCGCCTGCCGCCACTGCCACAGCCAAAATGTCATCCGTCACGGCAAAGACATGGCAGACCGTCAGCGCTTTCGCTGCCATGACTGCCACCGTACGTTCTTACAACAACCGAACCCGCGCACCCATTCTGTCGCCTTCCAGCAGCGGGTTTTAGCGGCTTACCAAGAACGCGCTTCGATGCGCGGGGTCTGCCGCCTGTTCGGCATTGGCCGCAACACGCTCAGCAAATGGTTAAAAAAAAGCCGAGAGCCTGCCGCCGCTGAGTGAGACGCTCGCTCCTGCCGAGCCCGCGGATGTGCTCGAACTTGATGAACTCTGGTACTTCGTGGCCCGCCGCAAGAACAAGCGCTGGGTGTGGCTGGCGCTGTGCCGCCGCACGCACCAGATCGTCGCGTGTGCCGTCGGTGATCGGAGCGAGACGACTTGCCGCCTTTTGTGGGAGCAGGTGCCGTTGTCCTTGCGCGGCGCGGTGACCTTCACCGACTTCTGGAAGGCTTACCAGAAGGTGGTGCCCGAGGCGCAGCATGTGGCGGTAGGCAAAGGCAGCGGGCAGACTAACCATGTGGAGCGCTTCAACAACACGCTGCGCCAGCGGTTGGCACGGTTTGTGCGCCAGACGCTTTCGTTCAGCAAGTCAGAGGCGATGCACGAGGTTTGCTTATTGCTGTTCCTGCATCACTACAACACCAAGATGGCACGAGGCGCACCCAAACGACAACGCGATTGAAACCACTACCAAAATTTTATATTAGATTTTGACGGGAGGTGATAATGAGAAGTTGTTTTGCTGGATGAGCAGAAATACTGCAACGTTATTAGCGCAAAGTATTACAGTAATTGGACAAATCGGCTTCTAAAGCGCTACATTTCAGAGGAGTTGTTCCGGGATCTGCAACAAAACTTGGACAGTTACCGCTGGCGAACCCAAATGAACATCTTTGTTTCTGCCGCAGGTTGAGGCAATTGGCCTTGTCAGTCGCTGAAGTCGAGCACGGCTTGGAACTTCAACAGGCTCTTTCCGGCTCCTTCAACGCGCTCTGGTTCACCAGCACGCGGGAAAGATACGTAAACCGCTTTCGCTGAGGACGATGTCCAGCCTCCCACAGTGCCACCCGACGCAAATTCACCCCCACCGCAAGAGCCGCATAGTAGCAGAGCGTCTTCGCGGAGCCGCAGTAGGGCGTTCGCCGGGCCCGATGCACATTCACCAGATGCGAAAACGTCGCCTCGATCCCCGCTCGCCGGCGGTAGCGCTCGCGGAACGCCGGCGTTTTTTGTTCCATCCGTCGAGTGGTCAGCAAGGTGTAGTAGGGGGAGAGGCGCAGGACGCGCTGAATTTGGCGGGGTGGAAGGCACTGCTGCCGAAGCGGGCACTGGGAACAGTCTTTCTTGTCCCAGGCAATGGCGACGAGGCTTCTTCCTTTGCGGCTCGAATGCTGGTACAGGGACCAGAGCCGTGCAGAATGTCCGCCGGGGCAGGTCGCCTGCTGGTTTTCCACATTGATCGTGAACGCTTCTGAAGGGAAGGTCGTGTCTTTGCGGGCTGTCCCCACCGTATCCGCGGAAATGGGTCCCAGCAGGTTTACCCCGAAGCCTAAGCTGCTTTGGATGGTGAGGCCATTGACGTAGCCAGCGTCTGCCAGATGCGTGTCCGGCAGCAAATCACATGCCTGCAACCGCTGCTGAATGGAAGTCACCGCTTGCGAGTCATGCACAGCCGCCGCAACGATGTCCAGGTCTGTAATTAAGAGCGGCGCATCTTCCGTGGCAGTCTCCGTCAAATGCAACTTGTAGCCACCCCAGGCGTGGTCTTGTTTTGTGGCCCATCGGGCCTGTGGGTCATGGGGAGTGATGATCACGTGCCCGCGCTGGCCGTCCTCCAGTGCCGGGGCTGGCCGCGTTTGCACGCTCGATCTAATCGTCACGTCCGCGTTGGCCTTAGTCTCTGTTTCAGCATCCTTGTCCGCTTCAGTTGACGGAGTGTTCGGGATCGGCACTCGTTGCGGGTCTGAACGCTGGTACTGCTGGGTCCAGACGGTCCGCAGAACTTCGACGGCGGCAAGATCACGAAGCTGCGCTGCCTCGTCCGCGTCCAAAGCATCCAGCAATGCAAAGCCGTCCTGTCCGGCGCGCGAAAGTAAGCGCCGGGCCTCTGCCGAAGCCCGCGGGCCGCTTTCACGGATTAAGCGCTCGGCTTGTGTCCACGGCCCATAATTTTGGAGCCAGGCGTCCGGGATATGTGCCTTCTGCCAAGCGGGATCGTGCTGGACAACGGCTTTAAGAGCGAGGCGTAGTGTTTCCATAACCAGCTCCAGCAAGTCCAGTTCCCGGACAGCAGCAATGATCGCCAAGCTATCCGTGCGCTGCACGGCTCGTCCTTTGAGGAAGCCGCGCTCCTTCAGCCGTCGGAGGAAGGCATCGAAGACACGTCGCTCGGCGTGATGGGCGACGAGTCGCTGACGGAACTCGCAGAGGGCGCTGGCATCAGAGCCGGGATAAGACAGCGGCAGATGCAGTGCGTATTTCCAGTCGATCCGGGAACGGACCATTTCTGCGGCGACGCGATCCGAGCAATGCTCGGTGGCTTGCAGCACAGTGACCAGTGCGAGAAGTGCCGGCGAAAGGGCGGGCTGCCCGGTGGACGAGTAAAGATCGGCGAAGTCCTGGTCGCAGAGAACATCGGCAAACTCTGCTCCGAGACGACGCATCGGATGATCGGGTGGGTAAATTTGCTCGGCGACGGCGCGTGTGTCGTCTGGGATGGGCAGCAATGAACGCGGCTTCAGGCACATGAGGACCTCCGGTTACAGAGTACCCAGAAGCAATTAGGTTCGACTTCGCCAGCAGTAACCTTGGACAAACTGTTGCTCATTTCCATCAGCAACAGTTTCTGTATCTGTTAGAGCAGTCACGAGCGTCTACTAACTTTTCCGATGGAAACCGCCTCCCGCTGTTCGATTGAAAGAACTTTGTACCGTTGTCTACTGGTAGACGCGGCAATGTTTGCCCTAGACAAACAGCCCTACTCAAAACAAGCGTTCCCACCCACACCCGTAGCCCTACCGGTCCATTTTAGTTCTCCCGCCCAGTCCTGAGAGCGTCTCCCACCCTTCTCCCCACCCTGCGCCATCAGCCGCATCCAGACGACACTACGCTATGCCGAGAAAGCGACTAGGCGGCAGAAGCGGAGCCCAGAGCCAGACGAAGAAGGTAAATAAAAATAGAGATAGGCAGAAAGCAATTTGAGAGAAGGAATATTTCGGTACGAGCGGGAAAACAGTCTCATGGCGAGACAATTAAGCACGTTGGGGAAATCAGGGATAAGGAAATTAGACACGATGAGCGCTTTATGCAAAACGGGAGAAACCCCAGGGTGATCGACTTCGAGCAAACCTATCTGCACCGCAAAGCCGTCTACCGGGCCGTGCAGCAGAGCCAGAAGTCCGAAAGCCAGGTCGCCGAACGTATCGGCAAGATCGCGGTGGCAGGCAAACAAGAACTGCTGCTCCTCCTGTCTGCCTGGCTGCTGGAACTGGATACAGCGCGGCCCTTGTCCGAGGCGGAGCGGGCGGAAGTCGCGGGCCTTTCCCAGATGCCACTTGAGAAATGGGTGCTGCTTCAAGGTGTTGCCGACCAGATCGAAACGGATCTGAAAGCGGCAGAAAGCGAAGAAAAGGCAGCTCTGGCGGCGTTCCAAAAGCAGGCTCCGTTTGGGGCTGCGAACAAGCTGTTCGCAGCAGGCGAAAAGCGGGCGCAGCTGCAAGCCCTGCAAGATGAGGCGGCGATCAAGCAGAAACGCCGCGAAAGCCTCTCTATCGCGCTCCGGCAGAACAGCGCCAGCCGGCAAGCCCTCGGGAAGACGTTTCTCCGCGACTGCCTCAGCTGGCTTGACACGCTATCCGTCTCACAGATATTTGGGAAAGAGGCAACGGCGATCATCAGCCGCATGACCGGCGAGATCGGGGAAGCCTGGGCAGGCCATCAGAAGCAGCAGATGGAGGAGTTCTCGCAGATGGCAGGTCTGGTGGAAGCCCTGCGCGAGAGCTACAAGGGCATGCCGGAAGTTCTGCCGCAGCAAGCTCCGGCCCTCCCAGATCCGGGAATGGACACATCGCCTGGCGGTGAGCGAGTTGCATCCTTGGAACAGTAAGGAATTCCAGAATGATCATATCACGGCAATGATATAGCGACAGGAATAATACAGCGACTGGAGAAACGTGGATGAAGCCAGAAACAGTGTCTGCCGTGACTGCACGGATGACGAAGATGCGCCGGGACAACGACGACATCCTGGCCCCGGTACGCCAGAAGTTGCTGGGCGAAAGCCAGCAGGAGCTGCTCCGGGTGCCGAAAGACTTGAATACGAACTTTGAGAAGCAAGGCGGCTGGGCGGGAGCGTTCAGCGGGGCGACGGCAGGCGCGGTGATGGGAGCGCATGTCAGCATTATCACTCTCGGGACGGGACTGGTCGCGACAGTCCCGCTAGCCTTGATTGGCGGGGTCATCGGCTACTTTGGTGGAGCGAAAGTCGGCTCCAAGATTGACAAAGACAAATAAAAATCAAGTGACCGAATAAGAATTTGTCGATCTAAGACCTGTCTAAAAGGGTCTCATTCAACAAAGACGCATCCAATGGGGAAAGACGCTTGACAAGGAGTGATGCTTGATGAATGTGCATGGAACGGATTTGCACGGATTGATGTGGCTGGTTGTGGTCGCATTGGCGGTTCGGTATGGCCTTCCGTTCTTCTTCGCCTTTCGGAGAAAACAGCGATACCTCGCCTCTGGCATCGCGGACATCGACGCCATGGATGGCAAAGCCTTCGAGCAATATTTGGAAGCACTCTTGCGTCAGCTTGGCTACAAAGTAGAACTTACTCGGTATGTCGGAGACTATGGGGCCGACCTCATCACCTACAAAAACAACGTCAAGACCGTTGTTCAGGCCAAGCGGTATGCGAAGGCTGTCGGCATCAAGGCAGTGCAGGAAGCCGTCGCGGCAAAGGAAATGTATGCCTGCACGGAGGCCATGGTCGTGACGAACAGCACCTTCACGCGGGCCGCTATGGAACTGGCCAAGGCAAACCGGGTGTTGCTCTGGGATCGCGCTCGTCTGGTCGAAGCCATTCTGCAAGTCCAGAGTGCATCCAAAACACAAGATATCCCTAAGATCCCAGATACTCCCGGGGTTGTGCCGGCAACATCGGTGTCCTCGTCGCAATTATCTGCCTCCGCATCTTCCGAGGCCAGCTTTCCAGCCTGCGAGGCGTTTCCGCCCGCCGCTGTTAGCTGTGCGACTTGCGGCAGTGCGGTTTCTGAAAAGGTACAGCAATACTGCGCGGCGCATCCCGCGCGGTTTGGTGGTCGTATTTACTGTTTTCAGCACCAGAAAACAATCAAGCGTCAGGATTAATGAGAATCAGTGAGCAACTTTGGTGACGAAGGCGGCCATTTGAAAAGGACGTGAAGAACGCCAAGCCTTAGTTTCCCATGGGTCCACTTTTCGGGAACGCCTCCTACAATAGGCGCTGCGGACTGCTGGGCTGCCGGCTTGTCCTGGAGCGGCTGTGAGGCGCGGCGTACCTGACACTGGCGTCGAACGGAGCGGACACCCAGGTTTCGCATACGACGGAGGACCTGTCGTTCAGGCGCTTCGTCTCCGAGCTTCAAGGCAGCGTCTCGCGTTTTGTTCATAGCCGTGACGAGTGAGAGGTGAACCGCCAAGCACCTTGTATAAACTTTAAGTAGTCAGCCTCGTACAGATTCTTGGGCTCAGGCAGCAGCATCCTTTCAGGCAAAGAATCCTTTCTCATAAGTGCTCCAGGGAGCGGATTAAAATTAGAAATTTCACAGTTTTATTTCCCGCAGCGACACTTCGTATAAGTTTTTCGCCCGCACCTCGACCAGCATGGGTTTGGGCGTGATCCCGCTGCCAGCGTGAATCGCAACGAGTTCGCGCCGGGCTTGGTCCCGCCAAGGCAATTGATCCGCTTCCGAGAGGGCTTTCCAGCTTAGGAGGCCTTTTCTCTCTTCCTGAAAAAGCGAAAGCGAACCCTCCGAGACGTCGGAAGAAGAATTCAAAGGATTTTCAGGAAAACAAGAGAAGTCTATAAGAGTCGGCTCATTCTGCACCGATTTTGAGTCAAGTTGACTCAGTTGGGGTGCAGATTGATTCGGTTCCGAGTCATCTTGATTCGATTTCGAGTCAGGATGAGCTCTACGGGCGTTTCCGTTCGGCTCACTTTGCGCTTTACGGTTGCTGCTGCCATAGGGATCATTTTGCGCCTTACGGTTGGCGGGCGATTGAGAAGGCGGTTTCGCCGGTCCACCGCTATCGTTTTTTGCCTTTCCGCCCTTCTGCCGGCTTTCCCACAGTTGCTGCAAACGCGGCAGATCGTCCGGGTGGACCGGATCGTCCATCTTCACCCGGTAGATGTTCTCTTCCCGCCAGATCTGTCCGGTCACGGCGTCATGCTTGTAGTTCTTTTCCCGTTGGACGAAGGTGTGCAAAGAAGGATTAGCGGGCTTGCCGTCCTTGCCGCTGCCGAACTCGCGCTTGATTGTCGCGACTGAGAACCCGCACAGCGCAGCCAGTTCCGGCAAATCGATCGGGATGCCGTCGCGCATCTCGCCGGTCTGGCGGTTGTAATACCCCAGGGACCGCAACACGCGGATAATGCGCGCTCCTACCAGTCCCAAGGATGGTTCCCATTTGAGGCAGAAATAGCGCGACGTGCTGACATATTGGTCCGGCTGGATAATCTCGTTGGCAAGGCTGAAATAATCCGCCAGGATGGTTATCTGTCCATCCTGGCGCTGGTCCTCGGGCTGGTTTTTTGCAGGTTCCGTCATTGCTTTGTGCTCATCTTCTTCGCGTCTTGTTTTTCTTTGCGGTGTCTAACACTAATCCGAAAACATCAATGGCACTGTCCCATGGGAACGGGAAATGTCACATCGGAAAATCGGCCAGAGCTGTGTTGAAGTCGTGCTGTGGCCGAGTGGTCTTGAAAGCAAAAATGCACCATCAATGGTGCATCTCAGGTGTTTTCAGTATGTAAGTCCGCTGCTTTCTCAGGTCGGGCTTTTCTAGCGGACGGGTTTTCGTTTCTGTTTCCCGCATCGCTTTTGTCTTTCTCGTCATCTTCAAGTTTATCATTGTCAAGGAGTGGATGCGATTTCCACGCTTCGCGTATCAGATGCTGCTCTGAGGCGGTCAGCAGATTGGATGTCCAGGCATGAACGAGCTCCTGAACAAAACTCCGCGGGTAGCCGAATTCGCCTTCCGCGTTCTGACTGGCTGCTTGCTCTAGGTTTCCCGGAACAAGCAACTGAGCGACTTCCCATAAAGTTTCTGTTGACTGCCCGCCTACGTTGTTTGATGAGGTGCGTTCATGATTTTCGTCGGTCACAACTGTTTGTTGCCCATGAACAGCCTGCTGTTCATGAACAGCCTGCAAGCGGTCCGTCACGGTACGCGCCAGCTCTTTGACTGGGCAGCGTGCTTTGCCGCCTGGCACTGGGGCAGCGCAGCTCTCGGCGAGCACGACGATGTCTTCGTCGGGCACACGCTTGAGCAGGCGCACCAATTCTGCTCCGTGGGTTCCTGGCAGCAAGCGCCGATCAATCAGGCTCACTGCCCCATCAGGCAGCTGCAGCAGGCCTACCAGGCGCATCGCATGGTTGCGCTGCATGCCCAACCGGCCTGCGATCTCTTCCCATCCGCGTTTCCTGCTGCCTGTCTCGGACTGACGCATTGCGGCCAGGGACCGGGCGCGGGCAATGTCGGAGACATCCTGGCGCTTTTCGTTTTCCTCGTACTGGGCTGCCCGAATCTGAAACGGATCCCACTCTTCCCGGACAACGGCCTCGATCCGGTTGACGCCGGCGATCTGGCAGGCCCGCCACCGGCGCTCACCTACGATGATCATGTACTTATCCGGAACGCCTGGGTAAGGGCGGACTTGGATCGGCGAGAGTACGCCCACGGCCCGGATCGAGGCCGCCAGTTCTTGGAGCGCCGCCGCATCCTCGTCGTAAAACCGGCGCGGCTGGTCCGGGTCCGGGACAATGTCGCCCGTGTAAAGCAGAAGTGTGCGGCTGGTCTCGCGGCTCATCCCCTTGTCGGTTTCTTTGATCTGCTCCGAAACCCGTTGGTGCCGGGCAAGCCGCTGGGCATCGCGTTCTAACTCGAATTTTGTTGGCATGGTCCTGATCCTAACGACATTAAGTCACTGACCGAAAATCGCTGAGTTATCTGTAACCAACTCACCTTCAGCTCCGTGCCATGGTACCGTCCGTCTCAGCAGCATGGGAGCTGGACGGATCGTTCGCCGCGGACAGCCTTCGCAGCAGTTCAGAAGCAAGCTCGTGGTACGGTCCTGCTACGGCGCTCGCGCCGAACACGACCGGGCGATACCCGGGCGACTTCTCGATTTCGGTGCGGTATGGAATGATCGTCTCAAAGACGTTCCCGTCGAAGAGAAGCTGCGTCTCGCGCCGGACGGAAGTATGCAGGTTGGTCGCAAGCATCTGCTTGTTGAGAACCGCCCCAAGAAGCGTAACGGCATGCGGGCTGACTTTGTCGCAGATGCGCCGTTCCTGGTCCAGCATCTCGACCCCGCGCAGCGCGTACTGGGCGTCGATCGGGATGATGATGGCATCGGACGCGCACATGGCATTCGACAGCAGGTTGGAGAGCGTGGGCGGCGAATCGATGAAGATAAAGTCGTACTCGCTGACCACGCTCCGCAGCGCCTCGTCCAGAACCAGTTCCCGCTGGACGCGGTGCAGCGTCAGAAGCTGGTCGGCGCGGGCCAGGTCCAGATGGCCCGGTGCAAGGAACAAGTGAGGATGGAGGTCCGGGAGCGGACGGATGACGTCGGTGATCGCGATCTTGTCGCGCTCGCCTTCCGGCAGCATGACCTGCGCCATTGTCTGAGGCAAATCATACGGGTCCAGCCCCAGGCCCTGGGTGGCGTTGGCCTGCGGGTCTACGTCGACAACCAGAACATGGTAGCCTTTCTGGGCGAGTGCCCCGGCAAGCGTGATGCACAGAGTCGTTTTGCCGACGCCCCCTTTGACGTTGATGAAAGAGATCGCCCGGCACCGGCTGCCTCCGGTCGCACGGCGCCGCGTTTCGAGGAAGCGCATCACGTCGTCCTCGGTGTAGCGCCGCTGTCCGCCCGGAGTGGCGTGGGACGGCTTGAATTCCCCGCGTTTGTCCATCCGGCGGATCGTATCGACAGACAGGCCGACTTGCTCAGCCATCTGCTGGCTCGTGTAAAGCACCGCTGCTTGGTCGGCTGCCGTTTCTCGTCTCCTCATGCGCTGCCGTCTCCTCTGTGCTGCCCGAGTCCACGCGTATCCCGCTTTTCGGTGATGCCCGACCGCTTGCGTAGCCGCAATTTGGTAAATTATAACGCCAAAACCGAAAACAGTCAAGGGTTTTTAGTAAAAAAGCCGCACATGTTTCCGATAGCTGTAAATAATGGCGATAACGGATATATAAAACTCCATATTCAGAAAAATCATATGCAACCGTCATCCGGAAACCGGAAATTATTGAAATCCCCGGCAGATATTCCTCAGTGCCGCGAAACTGAACGTCGCTTGCGATGTCAACCCCTGAACCATGCTGTAGCGACAACAGAAATGCACCATCGATGGTGCATTTCTGTTGAACAATTCACGTGGGTTCATCACATCTCTTGTATTGTTATGAATAGCTCTGTTGTTGTTTCTGGTTTTCCCGGACGGCAGCAGGCGCGAGTTTTCCACTTCTCCACAGGGCTTGAACTTGCACAAGACCTGAACTTTCCCAGGATGCATTCTATGTTTCTTTGTCCGGCCACATTTCTCCCGGACGATAATACAGGCGGCCCAGGCTGCGCTGGCGCTCTTCCGGCGTCGGAAGCAGGTTTCCCGCAGCATCCTCGACGATGATCAGTCCCGAAGCCGTCAGGGAGGCAACCGCTCCCGAAACCGCGTCGCTGCCCCGCCCCGTCCGCCGGCACAGCTGGCTGTGCGACAGCCAGTCCCGGCGCTTGGTACGCCGACCCTGCTTTGTCTCCGCCCAGTCCGCTTTCCAGCCCCAGGTCTGACGCAGCACGACTAGCAGCACGCGCAGCTCCGTGTCTTTCAGGCCCGGCATGAGGGCGTCTACCACCTGGGTAGGAACGGGATGCCAGAAAGCCTGCTTGCCGCGCATCCTGACCATCGCATTGTTCTTTGCCGCTATTGCATTGGTCTTTTCTGCTTCGGGGATGCTCTTTGCCCTGTCTTTTGCCGCGTCCTTTGCAGTGGCCGGGGTAAGCGGATAAGCCGTATCACCCATCCCGCCTCCCGTCGTCAGCCCCAGGAGGCTTCCGCGCGGCTTCCGCCGCCAGCCGCCGCCGTGCGATCTCCACGTACCGCGCCGAGACGTCCATCCCCAGGTAGCGCCGCCCCAATCGTGCGGCCATGACGACGCTCGTGCCGCTGCCCATCAGCGGATCCAGCACCAGGTCTCCCGGTTCGGAGAACCCGGCGATCAGGTCCCCGGCCAGCTTGTCCGGCATGGTCGCCGGGTGTTCAAGCTTCACCCGGTTGCGCTCGCTGCTGCTGGCGGCATACGGCCAGACGGTTCCCCGGCACTGCCGGGGCTGAACATGGGTGGGAGCCGCTTTCGGGAACGCGCCTCTGTCTGCGGAAGTGCTCTTGCCTCTGTCTGCGGAAGTGCTCTTGCGTGCGAAGGGGCGGTAGAAGACGCGCTCTCCCGCGTGCCGCGTGGGGATCAGGAGCCGGTCTTTGCGGAAGGTCTTGGGACGGCGGCCCTTGAAGAACAGGAAGACGTACTCATGATCCACGCGCAGGCGGGTGCGCCACCAGGGTCCGGGAACGCCGTGCCGGTAGTAAAGGCAGGTCTCGAACAAGCGCCATCCGGCCTGATCGCACCAGGAAAGGGCCAGGCGGAAAGAGGTCAGGGACTTGGCGAACTCCCGAGAAGCGTCCTGGGTAACGACGGCGCAGATGCCTCCGTCTTTGGTGACGCGGAAGAGGGCCTGCCCCAGGGCGGTCAGATCCAGGTCCGCCGGTGTGTCGTAGCGTCTGAGGTGGTCGTAAGGGGGGGCTGGTGACGGTCAGGTCCACGCTTTCTTCGGGCAGCCGTGCCAGCAACCGGGCGCAGTCTCCGACCTGCACCGTATTCTCATTTCCTGCTATGCTCTCATTTCTAGTTATGTTCTCGGCCAGGGCTTTGTCCCAGGCGTCGCTTTCCGGCGGGTGGGCGGTCATGGAGTCAGTCATAAGGTCAGCCATAGGGTTCGTCATGGGGTCAGAAGAGACTCGGCGGGGTTGTCCTCTGACGCCTCCGGCGGGGTGTCCTCGGGGACTGCTGCCGGGGAACCGGCGGCACGGCGCAGCGCCAGCGGCCTGTCGTAATCGCCTTCGATGGCCGCTGCCAGGAACCGGGCGGGGTTCTTGGCGCTCCTCTGGGGCAGCCAGCTGATCTGACTTTCGATGGCTCCCAGGTCGAAGCGGGCCAGCAGGTCCAGCGCCTGCTCCTTGGGCATCCCCGTGTCCGTCATGGCCTTGTACGCCCGGCGCTTGCCGTCCGCCACGGCGGGATCGTCCCCGGCGAAGTCCGGCGGGGCCCAGCCCATCATCTCGCTGATTTGTTTTTCGACTTCGACGCGCGTCTTGGCGTACCGGGCGCGGCTGTAGGCGATGACCGCTTCCCGGCCCGCAGTGGGCCTCTGCGTCTCCTGGGGCGTCTCTGGGGCCTTTGCAGCGTCCATATGGGCCACGAGGCGGCGTCCCGGCAAATAGGCGTCCAGACCGTCCGGGCGGGCGAGCAGCTCGGCCAGCGGCTGGCCTTGCCACGTCGTCTGGAGGAGCCGGTCCAGGCGTGCCCTGGCTTTGGGTGGGGAGGCACCCATCGCGTCGGCCAGCTCCGGCAGGGTAGGGCGGCACCAGCCGTTCGGTGTGACGAAGGTCAAAAGAAGAATAAGTGTCTTGAAATCCTCGGGAGTGAGGCTGCGCCACAGCCCGGACGTGCGGACCCTTTCGGTTAGGATCAGGCAGGCGCTGGGACGGAAGGTGCTGCCGGTGCGGTCTTCCTGGCGGTGTTCGATGACGAAGGGAGCGTTCTTCGGACTCCCAATGGCTGCCGGCGTGTGTAAGGTTTGAATTGGCTCGTCGGGCATGGTTCTCCTTTCGAGATTAGGAATTTTCTGAATTGAGCATTCTTTGGGTTAAGCGCTTTGGGGCGCGGGTGTCTTAGAAAATGCTACTGAGTTCAATGAAGTCCAGTAGCAAAAACAGTCGGGGCAGAGGGTGCGGCGGCGCATCGGTCGTTGCCTCCTGCCGGAGCCGCTCGTAATCTGATCCGGCGCATCGGTCTGCCCTTTTGGGCAGGCGGCGGGTGGCCAGGGAAGGCCGCAGACCCGTCCGGCGACTCGATCTCCTTGCGGGACGGGCTCGCGGCGGGCGCGGCTTTTGCTGTTCTCCTTGTTTGCTGTTTCCCTATCGGTACTCTTGATGACAAGTCTATTTCGATCCAGTTTCTTTCACCAGCAGGCGTCTTACACGAGGCTTTTAACTTATACAAGGCTTTTGATCAGCAGCAGCAGAGACAGGCTGAAAAGGACAGCCTGCAGCAACTCCTCTGCCGCAGAGCCGGTGACAAAGCGAAAACGGCGCGGCAGCAGGTGGCGGCGAAACCGGAAGCCCCAGCGTCCGTCCCGCCCGCGTGCCGGCAGCAGCGGGATGCCGTGCCGGGTCATAGCGTCAAGCGCCAGGTGTGAGCCGTACCCCAGCAGCACCGCCGCGCCATATTCTGGTCCCCAGGTCAGAGCCAGCGGCAGCGCAGCGATTAGCCCGAAGACCGCTAGGCCTGGCAGCGAATGCAGCGGTCCCCGATGTCCCCAGGCGCCGTAGATCAGGGCTCCCAGCGGATTAAAGGGCCGAAGGGGACCCAGCCTCAGAGAACGGATCTTGGAGTGCTGCGCGTCCAGATCGGGCAACAAGGCGGCTCCGGCGGTCAGAACCGCCAGCGCGCCGATGTTTTGGCTTGTAATTATCGAGCTTGTAACAATCGGACCAGTCATGATCGGATTTGCGAAGATCGGATTTGCAATTGTCTGGCTTAAAATCAGCTGGGTTGAACTCATCTGGCCGGGGACGGCACCGGGGACAAGCGCCAGAAGCCAGAGGGAAGCAATGCCTCCGGCAGCGTGCGTCGGCCATGTCAGCAGTCTCCTTCCGCTGACCCAACCCCTGGCAGGTTAACCTCTTCCTGATCGCTGCTCCGCGTCCCTTGCCCAGAAGCTGTTGAGATGCGGATGGTCACGCGCCATCTTGGAGAATGGATAGTCTCCTGCGGCACCGGCGCGGCTGGAGCGCTGATTGTGCCAAAGATTGCAGTGCTTCCTGTCCCGATATTGTTTCCTGTCATGAGGGTGTTTCCTGTTCTGGCATTTCTTCGCGCCTCATTGTCGCCACAACTCGCGATGCCCTGAAAGAACGCTTCGTCGATTTCCAGGTGGCGCGTTTGGCTTCGTTTGCGGACGCCGAGCCGGTGGCGGACCAGCAGGCCAAGCAGTTCTTTCCCATCGATGAGCCGGATCGGAGCTACGTCCGGAGAGACGGCAGTCGCGGAAATTGGGGCAAGTGATGTACGGGCGACGCGGGAGAAGGATGAGGTCGTCACCAGCAGCGCCTCGGCGGCTCCTGTGCGCAGGCATGCGCCGCGCAGTTCGTCGACGCTGCGCTGCGGGACCAGCCGGCCGTGGAAGTGCTTGATCTGAGCGATCATGCGGCGCGGGGCCAGGTTGCCTGGCAACACCCCTTCCAGGTCATAGCCGCCTCCGCCCGGACGGTTGAACCCTTTCCATTCCCGGCGTCCGGCAAGCCGCACGTTCTCGTATCCGAGGTCGGCCAGCAGCAGGCAGACGCAGCGGGCAAACGCGGCATAGTCGAGTGCCAGGAGCCGCCTCTGCAACTGATCGGTGAGGCCGCAGCGGTCACTGAGGATGCCGTCACGTTTTGACGGAAAATCTTCCGGCTCAAAACAGTCCGGTGCCATGGCTGTTCGGACGGGACTCATCGGCTCTCCTTTCCCGTTGTTTCCTCTTTTTCTATCTCCTTTCTGGAAGGAATTGCCAGCGACCAATCGCCGGGCTGTGCGTCCTGCCATTCCGGCTTCAGAACGCTGTCCATTCCCCAGGCTGAGGCCGGCAAGCAGCCCCGGCAGCGGCACAGAGCGCAGCCGGATTGAGTGGGGTACGTTCCATCCAGGGAGAACACCTCACGGATGTCCAGCGGGCGACCGAGGCGCCTCTCCAGAGCATCGGTGACGGCCCGTGCCAGGCGGTATGAAGGGTTGACGCGTCCGGTGACCAGGCGGCTGATGGCGGAAGGCGAGCTTGCGATGTCAGCAGCCAGCCTAGCCTGTCCTCGGATGCTGAGGAAAGGGATATGGACGAGCAGGATGCGGACGCGATTGTGGACCGGAACTTGGCTGAGGCCCAGGGGGCGTCTCGGATCGGCACTGGTTTCTGGGACAGGCGCTCGGCCCTTCTGGAAGTGTGGTTCTTGGCCTGAGCTTCGGCCAGGAGGTGGCATTTCCGAGAGTGGAGTAGCGGCATGAAGCCGTGTTTGAGAGTGATTGGTCTGAGAACGGTCGGCTTGTCTGAATAGGATAGGGCTGAGGACGCTTTTTGTAGCAGTTTTTGGCCTGGCTAAGGTAGCAGGCATTATGAAACTATCTGGCTCAGTGAAATTCTCTGGCATAGGCTTGGGTTGAATTAATGTGATCGTTCAAATTGAAAAGATTTCTGGATCGATGCACGCTGTATTTACCATTGCCGGCTGTCATTCGCAGCCGCGCGAGTACCGAGATGGAACCTCGGTCAGCCAGCATCGGGGCCGGTTTGTGCAGCCGGTGAGGTCACAGACAGAAGCGGTGGGATACGTGCCGTCCAGAGAAAAGAGTTCGCAGGGGTCCAGGTGACTTCCTGGCAGCGATGTCCCTAGTCTCCTCCCTAGGGCGCGAGCCACTTTACAGGTCAGCGAGAAAGAAGGGGCCGCCTGACCGGAGAGAACGCGGGAAAGAGCCGAATGGGAAATGCCGGCATCTCGGGCCAGGCTCGTGACAGGCGCGAGCAGGTAGCCGTTGATATGCACCATGACTGCCTCCAAACGGTTGTGGACCGGGCAGAGCCGTTGAGGCGATGGAATGGAAGGCAGCATAGGCAGTATCCTGACCCTGGGACCAAGACGAATAGAAAATTATGTGGATCAAGCGAGTGGCGTCGCAAGTCTGGGCATGATGAAGGACGAGGCATAGTGAAGGACCAGGCAAGGTGAACTGCAGTTCCTTTCCAGTGTAAAACCATTTTGGCAATGGGCGAAGGATCGGTGCGCCCGCGCACGTCCCAGCGACACCCCATAATGGACAAGGATTAGAAAGGACGTGCTGTGAAAAGATACATTCTGGAAAAGATGCCTACCAAAAAAGACGCCCGCAAGGAGCGCCGTGTTGCGGTGTGGGCTGGTCAGCCCAAACTGTCCGGGTCAGTTATTTAACCGTCAGTCTCTTACTCTTCAATCCTTGCCCCTTGAGATCCAAGGGTATGAGATCCAGAGTACATTCAAGTAGATCCAGAGTACATTCAGGTACTCCGTCCGCGCGGGGCGCATCAAATCCGCGTGGGGGCATTAAACGTGACGCTGACGCCTTCACTGGCAGCGTACCAGAGGGCCGCATACAGCAGGAATGGGTTGTCGCGGAAGGCACGCAAAGTCGTTGCCGCTTCTCCGCCTCGCTTCCGAGCATTATCGACGGCGGTGGCAAACCGGGGAGCATGGTCGAGAACGAACTGGCGGTACTCGGCAGAGATGGGCGGGAGAGAGTTCGGAGTGGGCATGGCGGCAGCCTAAGAATAAGCGCCCCTCTTGCTGCATATCCTACGAAAGATAGGCGTGAAACGCAAGAAGACAGACCGCAAGAAGGAAGCGATGGAGGTTTTCAAGGATGAAATGCGTTTTTGAGATGCATTTTCGCATCGCGCCTTGCTGGGACCGGAGCATGCCTGGTAGGTTTCGCTTCTATCCTTACCTACTTTTTTGTAATTTGCCTGCCTATGTCAGAACCTCGCTCTGCCCTGCCGGCTTCGACTGGCATTGTTGCTTCGACAGACATCCCTGTTGCTTCTCATCCATTCCCGCAATCCCAGGAGACACAGGGATCTCTTGAATCGGCACCGCTCGGATTGCTGCCGACCCCGACGCCCGAGGATGTCGCTGGATTTGCCGTGTTGTACGAGCGGAAATATGGTGCTAAGCTCGACTCCGATCAGGCCCGGCGGCTGCTCGCCGGGCTCATGCGTTTTCTCTATCTCACCCGCACTGCGTCCCCGCGGAGCAGCAGTGCCGATCCGCCGAACTCTGTCGATCCATCCTCTATCGATCCCGCGGCTTAACTCACTCCCCCCCGTCAGCCTATGCCCTATCTACTCTATGCTCGCAAGTCCCAGGAAAGTGAGGAGCGCCAGATCCAGTCCATCGACGACCAGCTCTCCCGCTGCCGGGAGTTTGCCCGGTCACACGGCCTGAACATTCTGGACGAGATCACCGAAAGCAAGTCTGCCAAAGAGCCGCAGCGCCGCCCCGGCTTTGCCCGGCTTCTTAGCCTCATCGAGAAAGGGCAGCTCGCGGGCAAGCCCATTGAAGGCATTCTGGCCTGGCACCCGGACCGGCTTTCCCGCAATGAGGTGGATGCGGCGGCCCTGACCTACTTGGTGCGTAAAGGAAAACTGCGCGATCTGAAGTTCGTGACGTACTCCTTTGACAACTCGCCCGAAGGCATGATGATGCTCCAGATGGCCCTGTCTCAGAGCCAGTACTACTCCTCCAAGCTGGCACGCGACGTGCAGCGGGGCATGCAGAGCAAAGCCGAGAAGGGCTGGTGCCCCCACCGCGCCCCGGAAGGCTACAGGAACGACATTGCGACCCGCACGATCATTGCCGATCCCGAGCGCTTTGACCTGGTGCGCCGGGCTTGGGACCTGATGCTGCGGGAAACGCACACGGTGCGGGAGGTGGTGACCACGATGAACGATCAGTGGGGTTACGTTACCCGCCAGACCCCCAAGCGTGGCGGCGGACCTCTGTCTTTCAGCGCAGCCTACCTGATGTTCCACAACCCGTACTACACCGGCCATTTTTTGGAGAAAGGCGTGACGCATAAAGGTCTGCACCCTCCGATGGTAACGGCCGGGGAGTTCCGCGCCGTGCAGAAGTACCTGGCACGGGAAGGGAAGCCGCAGCCCAAGAAGCACGTGTTTGCCTACACGGGCTTCATCCGTTGCGTGAACTGCGGCTGCCAGGTGACGGCGGAAGTGACCACGGGCCGTCATGGCAAAGGGCGCTACGTGTATTACCACTGCACGGGCAGCAAAGGGGGCTGTGACCGGACCAGTGTGCGGGAAGACGTCCTGGAAGCGCAGATCGACTTACATTTGTCGCGGATCACGATCGACCCGGAAGTGGCGGAATGGGTGCTGGATGCGGTGAGCCGGTGGCAGATCGCCCAATTCGGAGATGAGGATCAGCTTCTCGCTCAGCAGCAAGCCGTGAAAGCGGAAACGCAGAAGCAGCTGGAAGCGCTGCTGACGCTAAAATTGCGGGGAATGGTCTCCGATACGTTGTTTGCTCAGAAGCAGGCTGCATTGGAAGAGCAGCTCGCTCTGCTGGACCAGGGACTGAACCAGACAATGGAAGAGTTGGTCCGGGCCAAAGCATCGGCGGTGAGCGCGGTTCGGTTTATGCGCGGCGCACGGGAGAAGTTCTTGGTAGGGAGCGTCTATGAGAAGCGCGAGATCGCGCAGGCTTTGGGGCTGAGCTACCGGTTTGATCGAGGCGCGGTGACGATTGAGACGCATCCGGCCCTGATGCCTCATCTGCTGCTGAAGATGGTGCCACCTTCCGTTACGCCATCGAAACGGCGGCCAAAAATCCTGAAATCAAGAGTAAAGGCTCCTGAATTGAGCACCTTCGAAACGCGGAAAATCAGCTCTGGAAGCCACAAAGAAGCCGCCTTTGTGGCGGCATCTTCGTTTGGTGGGGCAGAGACTACCCCTTCAGAAACCGAACAGAGTAACAACGATCAGGGTGATTCCGATACCGCAACGAAGCGGCTCTATTGCTTCTTCCGGGACTTGCCTCCCTTCCGCGCCGTTAGCTGCGTCGGATGAAGCGGCACAGGCTCAGTCGAAGCTTCCGTCTTTGTCGGCTCCTCTTCTTCCGGCGGTCTGGTCCGTGCCAAATAACAGAAGCGCATCAGGCCGGACAGCATCCGCTGGGCGTCGACTTTGTCCAGCTCCTTGCCGTACTTGGTCCGGTACAGTTCCATGAAGCCATGGATCTCTTCTTCGTTAGGCGTCGGCAAAAAGGACGGGATGACTGCGTCTCGCATGAAGGGAAGTTAAGAAATAAATCGCTCCCACCGTAGCAGAAGTTTACCGCCGGCAGAATCCCGCCGGCTTTTTCGTGTGCGTGGACGCACCGATTCCCGGCAATGTGGACCTTACCCTTTAACATTGACGACATGAACACAGACACCATGAATGCAGAACGACCGACAACTTGGGGCGAGACCGTCAAGGCGCGGATGCGGGCCAAAGCGCTGCGGGGCGTGCCGACCGGGCCGGTGCCGCTCGGCTATCGGAAAGTCCACGACATGGGCACGGTGCGCGTCGAGATCGACGAGGCCGTCGCTCCCCTGGTCCGGGAAGCGTTCCGGTTGGCCGCCCTCAAGCGCAACAGCCTGCGCGACGTGCTGAGGGAAGTGACGGAGCAGGGTCTGGTGTCGCAGCGGGGCACGCCGCTTCATCCCAGCGGCCTGTGGAGGATCCTGACCAATCCGTTCTACATAGGGATCATGATTTATGGCGGCGAAGAGATCCAAGGCACACATCAGGCGCTCATTTCCTGCAAAGACTTTGCAAACGTTCAAAAGTCGGTGGGCCATGAAGGCTGATTTCGATGCGCGTTTAAGGCTCAGCGTTGGAACATGAAGCCCTAATTGTGCAAGCGGTTGTTGCACAATTGGTTAGTTACGTGCTCGGTTGATCCGAACAATTGGAGAATTCTCAATCGGTCAGTTGGCATATTCGATTTGAAGCTCCGAAGAGAATGCGGTGAATAGCGATGCTATTCACCGCATTTTATATGACACTTATTTGCTTGATAATCGATATTCGAGAACCGGGTTCAACAGCCATGATTTTAATGACTATTCGCATACCTCCGGCAAGGCTCCGATCAGCCGTTGCACCACCTGAGCGATATCTTGTTCCAACCAATCTTTTTTCCATTCCGTATGGAAGTCGATGTCGAGCGAGTTAGGCTTGTGAATTATGTCGCTCATCCTAACGACGGAAGGGACTGCGAGCGAATCTCCGATGACGATCGCCTCTTGCCGCTCAAGGACAGGCAGGGCGTCCGTAAGGGCATTGACCGAGTCGGGAAGCAGCCGCTTTATGTACTGCTGGTCCGCCGGGTTGGTCAGGCGCATCGCGACGAAATTGTTGCACTGGGAAAAAATGGTATCTGAAATCTCCGACGGCCGTTGGCTGACGATCATAAGCGACACCCCGTACTTCCGGCCTTCCTTCGCAATCCTCTCGATGGATTTCGTGACCGATTTGTACTTGGCGCCTTCGTTCCGCGGAATGTAGTTGTGCGCCTCCTCATACACGAGAAGGAAAGGCAGTTCCGACCCAAGTGACTTCAGGCGCTTGAAGTGGAAGCAGAAATCGAAAATCAGTCGTGTGATAAGGGAAACGACGATGCTAAGCACTTCGAACGGAATGCCGCTCAGGTCGATGATGGTGACGTTCGAGTTGGCTTCGCCGCCGTACCCGATGAATTGCCGGATGATGTCGCCGAGATCGTCTGTTCTGTACGGATCGCCGGACGGCTTGCAGGGCCCGAGGAGAAATGCCAGGCGGTCGTCTTGAGACTTCGTGTCGAGCCGTGAGATGAATCGCTCGAAGTCGCCGGCGTACGGGCCGTTGTTGAACTTGCCGGTCGCCTTCTCCTCGAAAACGATTTCCTCGAAGAGCTGGTGCTGCTCCTCGACGTCTGCCGGCTTTTCCTTTATTGCCAGCAGGCCGGTCTTGGCGTCTTTTGTGGCGAAGTTCTGGTTCCTGATGTACTGGCATACTTCCTTGATGCTGAAGTAAGCAGGAGTGTCGTAAGTGACCTTCGTCAATCCTGGATTGTGGCGCTTCTTGTTCATGATGACTGCCAGCTTGAACTGGGACACCTGGTTGTGCGAGTTCTGCTCCTGGCTTTCGATGAACATCTCTTCCAGTTCCTCCGAGTTCATCAGCCAGTAGGGAAGCGCCAGGTTGTCTATCGTTATGCTGTTCGCGGCAGGAAAGGCGGGGCCGTACTCGCCGTGCAGGTCAAAGATGATGATGTGCGAGTTGTTCAGCATGCTGTTTTCTGCCTGAACCGAGCTGGGCGACATCCCTTCCTGGAGTATCTTGGCGACTGCGCACGACTTGCCTGACCCTGTCGACCCGACCACTCCGATATGCTTTCCGAAGAACTTGTCCCCGTCCACGACCACGTCGATGGACGCGTTTTGGGACAGTGTGCTGAAAACGAATTTCTTCGCGGGTTCCACTCCGGCGTAGATCTTGTTGAGATCGTCCTCGCTGGCGACTTCCACGTTCGTCGGGGGTATGGCGATCTGTTGCCCGCCGCGCTTGAACACGCCGTCTTTGAAGCAGCCGACCTGTTGCGCTTCGATCAGGAACGTCGGCTGCCCTTGGTCCGCTTCGGCAGAGGCATATACCTGGTCCCGCACTTTGAAGCTCTGGGCCACGGCAATTATGGTCAGGCCCTTGTCGTCGGATATTTTGAGGTAGCTTCCGATCGACAGCTTGTCCTCGTTGGGCTGCTTGTGGTACGCGTCCACGTCCACGATCTCCAGTTGGAGCAGGTTTGGCGTGACGCCGATAATTTTGTACATGGTTTTGGCTATTTCTTGTAAAGGACCGCCGCGATGTCTTCAAGGCAAGCGCAGGTTATGGGCAGGATGACCGGCCCGGGCAAAGGAAAATAATGCGATGGATCCTGATCCGAAAAGAACAATACGACGTTCGGTTCGAAGACAGATGACGCGCCGGCAAGAAACGTGTTGACGGACAGCAGGCGGATCTGGTAGGACGACATGTCGACCGAATCCGTCGCTCTCCTACCCACCACTTTGCGTCTTATAAGGGGCGGCTGGCTGAAATGGAAAGCGCTGAAAGCCAAGTGCTCATATCCGTCGTTGAAGTGAACGCGCTCGTGCAGGAGATGTTTTTTTATGGCGATGACCGTTGAAGCCGTGGCATCGATCAGAACCGTAAGCGGCTTGACATTGTGGAAAACCGTTCCGAGGGGATAATATTGCAATGCCAAGTTGTGGATGAGGCTTGCAGCCCCGTGCCCTGAACTATCTCCTATGTACGCCGCATCCAGAAAAACGGCGATGTCTTTTTGGGGATGCAGCAGAAGGTCGTTTTTGATCCGGCCCCGGATGAATCGCGCATACTCGGAACTTCCCCGCAATTGGCGGTACCAGAGATTGAAAAGCGGAGTTTTGGTATTGATCTTATTGCAGAAATCCTGTTTGCATATCGTTCGGGCGAGCGGGTCCGGCTGAATCGAAAGATGGGCGACGATCCGCAACGCATTGTTGTAATACAGGTGGTCGCCCTCCATTCCAGTGCAGCGGAATCTGGCAGCCAGAAGACGTAGGGCACTTTTTTGCTGCTCGTCAAAGTCCGGACCAAGTTCGATGGTGAAATGGTCAAGGAAATCCTGAAGCGTGCCGTCCGATATGCCGCGTTCCTCATGGTGACGGACTCGCTTGCCCTGCCGGTTGTAAGTCAGCACGTTCTTGACCCAGGCGACCGTTCGCTCCGCCGGCACGACCGGGGATCCTCCGAAATGGGCGTATAGCCGGTAACGGATAGGCAGCGCTCCCCCGGCTCGCTCGATGAAGTCGTCCAGCATCCGGCTGACCGGCTCCCGGATTACCGAATCAGTTAGGTTTGACGCCGGAACGTACTTGCACTGGGTCGCGACGATCTCTTGATCCCCGGTCAAGTTGACGTCTTCAATATGCTCAACAGTCACCGTATCCGTCTCGTTGGCTCGAAGCAGCTCGACGATCGTCTTATCGAACTGATAGCAGTAGCCTTTGATTGTTGCGGTCGCGGATCTGTCGTTCATGTGCCGTGAGGGTAGTCCTTCGGAGCAAAGTCTGATTTGTAATTACTGTAGCATAAATTTCATGCCTGGCAGTTACGATATCCATTTTATGGACCCAATTTATTATTGTCGTCACTCTTGCCACGGATAATTTTCTCACTTTGACCGGTATGTCTGGCAGATGACAAGCGGCTGATTTCCTTGACATGAACGCAAGTTTCCGTTGTTGCTGGCCAGGAAGAATCCGTTCTTCCATTCTGCTGCTGAGGAGCGCCCGCCATGCAATCCCCTGAAACCACCGCCGAAGCCAGACGCTGTCTCTGGGTCATCATGTTCCTGTTTGTCGGATGGATACTGCTCATCGTCGCTCTGGTGCCCGCCGTTCTGACCCTCAGCATCGGCACCTTCACTCGCTATGTCCTGTATGTTTGGGCAGGCCTGTCCCTGGCGACCCATGCCGTATGGTTCTTCGCTTGGGGAAAGGACTACCGCCGTCTGGTCGTTCATTGCGCGTACGCCATAGGCTATGAGGACGCTGATCCGCCTGACTTCATGCTGTTGAACGCCGGATCGCTTCCTGGATTCGTGCTTGGAATCCTGATCACCGGCTGAAACCGTTCGAATGAACTCCCTAGTCCGCACATATGTTGTGCGGACTTCTTTACGCAATTCCGAACGGATTGAAAATCATAGCAAGCGGCCAGGCGGTATAATCTACAATAGGAGGGACGGACAATGAGTTCAGAATTTGGCGAAGCAGGCGTGGATGACGTGGTTCCCGTCACCGCGACCCTTTCTCTTGAAAACGATGCTCGGAGATACGAGCCGGACCAGACAGCGGGTGACGAAACGTTCCGGTCCGATCTTGGTCAGATTAAATTGAAGCACGATACATGGGTTGAAGAGTACCGATCGCTGCGAGCGGAGATCATAGCCATCGGAACTTCCGCCCGACAGGGCACCCAGGTGGCGATCGTGGCCATTGCCGCCGTCATTTCGCTCGCAGGTTACATCGTGCAGAACGATCTGCCAATCCTGTTTTTGCTCGCCCCGTTCATCTTTTATGCCCTTGCCTGGATGCAGCTTCGGCTTGCGTTTACGGCCAGATCCATAAGCGACTATATCGTCGAGCCCCTTGCCGAAAACACGAATCGGGCAATGGTTGAAGCCGAATCTCCAGGCTTTTCACCCCACATGTCTTCCGATGCCTCTGGCAATAACCAGGAGACGCAGCTACCGTTCGGATGGGAAGCCGCCTCGTCTTCCCATATGCATTCGGACCGAAGACGGCTGTGGCTGCTGGAAACTTCCGCCTTCGCCATCCCTGCCGTCGTGGCCATGTCCCTGCCCGGCGGATACCTTGCGTACGTCTCCCATTATCATGCGAGGATATCCGGGTATGCCCTCACATACGTCATCATGAACGAAGTGCTTTGCGTCTACACGCTCATGATGGGATCCTGGATACGCCGTTTTAACCAAGGCATCAGAGGCTATTCCACCCGGGTGCCCAACAGGTACTCAGATCTGGTCGCATACCAGGTCGCCCATGCAGTACAGTTTTTTTATAGGCGCAGTTTTCCCTGTGACAATCCGCTCCCAAATGATGCCTGCTCGCTCCCTTGGCACTCCAAGGAAGTTCCTAAGCTAGTCATGAATCGTTATCGGGCAGGAAGGTGCCTATTCTGGGCCTTTGGCGTCTGGCTCACGTTTCAGACGATTTCCGGTTTCAACGAAAAGCAAGGAACGTATGCTGAGAAACACCAGAAGGTACTTGCGCTCACGAACGGCGATGTCGTCAAAGGGATTCCCATCGGCTACGACGGGAAAAATTACGTGATGATGGTCAAAGGAGACAAAGAGGAGATTGATGCGGCGCTGGTAACGACCATACAGGCGAGCCCTGTAGTCTCTGTAACAACAAAAGCATCATCCATGACGCTGGGTAAGACAAAGACTGTAAACCCAAATTCCCGATAAGAGCAGTCCCGGTCAAAGTCCCTTACGACAATTGATGCCCCAAATAACGCCGGAATCCGCTAGAGCATGCCAAATGATGCATTAAAAACTCGAAACGGCTCAATCTGATCGATCAGAGTAGAAACACAAAAAAAGACGCTTATTTCAAGCGTCTTTACTCTTCATTCTGTTCCGTTTGGTGGGGCAGAGACTACCCGTTCAGAAACCGAACAGAGTAGCGGCGCTTAGGGTAATTCCGATCCCGCAACAAAACGGCTTTATTGCTTCTTCCGGGACCTGCCTCCCTTCCGCGCCGTCAGTTGCGTCGCATGAAGAGGCAAAGGCTCAATCGCAGCTTCCGAGTTCGACGGCTCCGCTTCTTCCAGCGGCCTGGGCTGTGTCAGATAGCAGAAGCGCATCAGGCCGGAGATCATCGAGCAATACTCTTGTACCGAGCGATCGCTTTCTTGCAGTACTTCGCGGCGATCCCTTATCGAGTGTTCCGCCAATATCTAAAAAACGGAAATCTTAAAAACCGGTACAGCGGCGTATCCGGCAGTTAAGATTGTCCTTCAGGGCTTTCCTTTGTGGCGGCGGACGTTTTGCGCCTTCCACAGCAGGGCCGGATGCCGGCGGACAATCGCGCGAAGCGGTTCGTCCGCCGTCAGAAGCTCCGGCTCGATCTCCCCGTCTTCCAGGAGCCGTTCCAGGAACGCCCGCTCTTCCTGCCGCAAGGGAAGCACGGCAGCCAGCGCTTCCCGGATCTCCTCCACCAGCCGCTTTTCCCAGCCAGCCTCCCCCGTGAAAAGCCCGGCACCGCCGCGCAGCAACGGACGCAGGTACGTGTCCAGGTCGCGCGTCGCAGGCTCGATGTCGCCTGCTTTGACGGCGCGCCAGTCCAGCGGGTTCATCGCGCCATAGGCCACGAACGCCAGCCGCAGGCGCTCGGGATCAAGCTCAGGGCGCCGCAGCAGCTCGCGGGCGTCGAACAGGTCGCGGCTGGTCCGGCGGACCGGCGACCAGAGGGGAAGGCGTAGGGTGTACACCAGGTCGACTTTGAGGTTGCTGCTGCCGCCCAGGGCGCTGGCATAGCGGAACGTCCAGCTCCGGCCGGCGTGCTCCTCTTTCTTTGCCGTTTGCTCCACAAGCCCGAGCCGGCGTGCCGCCAGGCCGATTGCCTGCTCCACCTGCGGCCGGTCCGCCTGCATTTCAGGGAGCCCGCCCGCGCCGATGTAATTGAAGTCGATGTCCACCGACAGGCGCGGCACGTCGAAGAGAAACAGGTTGAGAGCCGTGCCGCCCTTGAGGGCAAGCTTGCCGGACAGGTCGGGATGCCGGTTCACGGCTTCCAGCAGGTCCAGCAGCAGGAAGACTTTTTCCAGCGCTTCCGGCCTGAATCCTGTGTCAGCGGCTTCGCGCAGCAAGCTTTCGCGGGACAGCCTCATCGCAGCGTCTCCTCTTCATTCCCTTCCTCTTCATCCCACTCCCCTGCCGGTTCGCCGAAGCCCGTGGCAGCGACAAGCAGGTTCCAGGACGGCACGAGGCGGGTTCCGGCGCGAAGCCCGCGCTCCACCGGATGCGGCTGGCGCGGAGCCAGGACATGCAGCGCCTCCAGAACGGCAGCGGGCACGGCCAGGCGCTCCCGGCTGACTTCCAGCGCATAGCCCAGCTTGGCGGCGGTCGTCGCGTTTCCCAGAAGCCGGGCATACTCCAGCAGCACAGGGAAGTCGAGCGCCAGGTCGGCGTCCTCGCAGGCCCGCCAGGCTTCTTCCCAGCCGCCGGCAAGCGCAGGACGGTCCAGAACGTCGACAAGCGTGCGCTCGATCCCGGTCACGCGGATGGAGAGCCCATGCCGGTCGTGCGTTTCCACGCCGAGCGTCATTCGCTCGGGCGCGGGCAGCTTGCAGGGCGGCGGCACGGCGCGGTACCGGACGCCTGCGAACCAAAGAGGTCGGACGGATTTCTGTTCGGACAGGAAGATGCGCTCTTCGCGCAGGAAGTGCGCCAGGCCGTGGAGTTCCAAAGCAGAGTGGTAGGCAATCACCGCGTCGGGCGCCAGGCGGGACGCGATCAGGAACGTGTCGACGGAAGGCAGGACTCCAGGGCCAAGGGATGCCGGAGCAACGGCGTAAAGGCCGCGCCGGACCGGCTGAAGGCGCCCTTGCTTTCGGTAATACGTGAGGAGGGCCTGCCGGGTCGCGGGATTGGCCGCGCCGTCCTGCTGCCGCCCCGCGAGGAAGCGGTCCGCTTCATCGACGGTGAAGACCGGGTGCAGGGCGAAAAAGGTTTCAAGCGAAGTGTGGGTCATTTGTTTATTTGACGTAAAGCAGCGACAACGGTAATAATATTACCACTTTTGATTGCTTATGTCAAATAATGGTTTGGTCTCCACACTTTAAAGCGACTTATCCGGAAGCCGTCACGCTTTTGGGAAGACGGTAGCCCTCGCCTGGTGCACGTGCGGACGGCGGGTGCGGTTCAACTGGGGCCGCAGGGAGCGGTCGATCAGCCTTTCCAGCCAGCGGCGGACCGGCTGCTGAGTGAAGGCGTTGACGATCAGCGCGATCGCCGTCGCCGCATAGGCACGCTCGGCGGCGTCCCCGACCGGCAGCAAATGCGCCAGAAACGTGACCGCTAGCTGGTACAGCTCCAGCGCCAGCGTGATCAAACCTGCGTAGACGAAGGCGGCGCGGATGATGACCCGGAAGCTGAACAGGTGGGCCGCGAAGACGGCGTAGCCCATGGCCAAAAGGAACAGGATCGTCGAAAGCGGACCGACGTTGATGAGGCGGAAGTCCCCGAGCCCGTAGGGAAGCAGGATGTTGGTCGTGACGCCGATCAGGGCGGTGGCCAGGATGCCGGTCCCGACCAGCCGCAGCTGGGGCCGCGTCCGCTCAGAAGCTCCGGGCACCGAGTGGAAAGCAATAATCACGGCGCTTGCGAGGAAGGCCACGACATGGAGGCTGTACAGAGCGAACAGCGGCCCGTAAGCCGTGACATGCTGGCCGTGCAGAATGGTTTCGGCTTGGTCGACAAGCGGCGTTGCCATAGAGATCCCGGTCACTATTGCTGTTTCCAGCCAGATGCTTTGCTGTGACCGAACCGCAAGCCGCTTCCCGGCAAGCTCCGTCACGAACAGGCAGCTGGCCGTCGCCACCAGCGCTGCCGCCGCGAAGTTAGCCCGTCCGACCAGGAGCAGCGTGCTTCCCTCCGGCAAGCTGTCGAAGACGAACAGGGTGCCGACCCACCCGAGCAGTGCCAGGGCAAGCAGCGCGTAGTACCGGTTGAGCCGGGACTGCGGGGCGCGGGAGTAGACGAACAGGGCAGACCCGAAGAGGAAGGCAAGGCAGAGCAGGTAGAGCGACGCCGTGAAAAGGGTCATGCCGGGTAGACGTAATGGGTTTGTAACTGAAGTTTGGCACAGCGATCAAGTCACTGCCGCGCGGATGGGGCTGCCTTGCGCCGTGCTACTCCGGCTGCGCTGCCGCCGCTGCGACCTCAGTCACTACGATCCCAGATGCGGCTGCCGGTTGCAATGGGAGCCGCGCTGGCACAGGCGCGTCCCAGGGCCGGCTCATCAGGCTGACGATGTCCCGGTAGGCGGCCGAGCGCGGCGCTTTCAGGAGCATCGCGCCCGCGACCTGGGCCGCTTCCATCCGGCACAGGTAACATAGGTCGTCGCCCCAATGCGGGCGCAGCTCCCCCACGATCTCCAGCGGCCACCCCAATCGTTTGTACAAGAGATACGTCTTGGGCGTCACTTCGAGGGTGATGTCCGTGATGCGCTGGGCCACGCAGTAGCGCCACATGGCGACGCACAGCGGCCACATCAGCCCGGCGCTGCCCCGGTACTCTCGCCGGACGGCCATGATGCTGATGTGGGCCGTCTCGGCCCGGTTGGGCAGACGGACCTCGGGCCAGACCAGCTCACAGGGGAGCGTTTCGCTGAGCGCCGACGGCACGAGCTGCAAGCCTCCTGCCAGCACGCCGTCTACGTAGGCGGCGAAATGGATCGCCGAGGCCGCGTAGGAACGCAGCTGGCTGCCGGGTTGCCAGGACAGCTCGGCCGCTACGGTTTCTAACTGGCCAACGAGCTGCCCTGCTTCTTCATCGCCGCATATTTGGACAAGAATATCTTTGATTGCAGTTGCCTCACTGAGCTTTTGCATGCCTATCCCCGAAGCATCAAATGTCGAAAGCCGTAAGCCTGTCCTGATGTCTGATGGTATCAAAAGCCGATTTTGCCGAGCTTTGTCTGAAGCGACATTCATTCGACCGCCGGCTCAGACCGGGGCAAATCGATCAAAATCCGGCGTGCAAAATCGGCTGGCATAGAGATTATACCTAAAATGCGACTATATAGTCGCACAATCTGCGGCAAGAATTGAGATAATGGGTGACCCTTTTTCCAAACGAGTAAGCATGCCCCACGGTTCGCCACGAATACGTCTCGCAAACAGCCGCATGAATCTGATCGGAAGCCGTCTCAAGCGACGGCGACGGGATGCCCGCGTCACTCAGGACAAACTCTGCGGTCTCGTGGCCTACGTCACTGAGGGAGCTTGGGTGCCTACGCGCCACGACATTTACAGGATCGAAGCTGGAACGCGAACGGTTTCGGATGTGGAGACCGTTGCCCTGGCGGCTGGCCTTGGCTGTAGCCTGGTGTGGCTGGTCTGTGGAACGGAGAAAGAGCCGTCTATGGGCGACTTAGCGACCGAGACGTTTCGGGGGGCTCATCCTGCTGAAGAAGTGGTAGAAAAGGGTGAAAAGTAGCGCATCGTCTGCTCCCACTTGGATGTGTGGGCATGTGTGTTGTCTCTGTCTGATGCGTACTATATTCGTTGGCACGATCAACAGACAATTGACAGAGGTTTTCGCTCTATTTGCTCCCCCTGCTGGATGATGTTCGGACTATGTTCGAGTCAAGCGCGAACGGCTGGCAGAGTTTTGCCATTGTCACATTAGATCTTTTGCGTGAACAGTTTTAAGAAAACAGATGAGATCGGGAAGATTCTCTACAGATACTCCCACAACTCTTGGAACGCATGTTATAAATGATCGTACCTCAATCAAACCATGCGGACCGGCAGACAGCGAGAAGCGGTGTGCGGAAGCAATAGCTTTGACTAAGAAGCTTTCTAGGAGCCACGTTACCGCCGGTTTTGGTTGCCAACGTTCTCTTGAACAATAACACGAAAGTAAATTGGGAAGTTATCCTTCTCGAAGAAGTAGGTTCTAATCCTATTTGGGTGCCCAGTCCTTCCGAGCTTATAACTTTTCTCGCAAATATTCCTTATTAGATGCTCCGTGCAATAAGAAAGTGTTCTTTTAATTAATCCTGTCCGCGTTGCTTACGGTCAATTTCGGATCATTGTCCGAGGCAGAGTCTGGCTAAATGCACCAGCCCCACGGTTGCCATCGCGACCAGTGGGAACAGCCCGCGCTCGCGGGCTGTCTGCGCGATGGACTTACCCGCCTGAACTTGGCGGATCACTTGCAGCTTAAAGTCTTTGGTAAAGAGGCGGCGTTTCAGGTTCATAGTCGGTGGTCTCTCTTTCGGAGTATACCACCCTAACACTTTGTCTCACTTTAGGGGTGCAGTCCATTTTGTATCTAAATATAATCCGAGTTGCTATTATTAATTTATGCAACTTTCCAAAATTTTTAGAATTTTAGCCTTGTATTTTTTTGGAATCATTAGTTTGTTAGGTGGTTATTTCAGCTATGGGTTTGTAATTAAGACTTCTTACACTGATGATGCAGCACTTGTTTCTCTTGGATTGTTTTTGCTATCCCCAATCTTTTTTAAGCTTGCTGCCGATACAGGAGTTAAAAATACGAATGGCGATAAAACTCAAGCAGTTGTGGCTGGATCAAGCAATTTTTTTATTACTCTAGTAATTGGTGTGTTTGTCGGAATTTTAGTCTTATTTTTTGCATTAACTGCATTTGTAGCATTTTCTGGCTCGGGGAATTTTTAGAAGCTCTGTTGGAAACAAATAATGGAGAGCCGCACGGGTTGGCTAGGCTGTGCGCCGCATCCGCCGCTGCACCACAAGTCCTGCTCCGCCCAAGAATAGTAGAACGCCGAATGAGGCAAGCGTGGATGATTCAGGAACAGCCGCCATGCCTGTGACTGTCGCCTGGTATGTGGCCTGTTGTGTACCCGCATCTCCAACATACTGTCCATCAATGGACGGATCGCCGTCAAAGTAGTAGCTGGTCAAAGTAAAGTTGCCTGCATCAACAAACCCTGTGGGAGCGTCTGCGTCCCAAGTCAGGTCCGCTAATCCTACTACACCATTGTAGGGTGTTGTTACCGTCTCCCCAGGGGCTAGGGCAGGATAATCAAACGGATTTGCCGTTACAGTCGCATCCTGAAAGGCTGCGTCAGTTGCAAGACTAAAAGGCAACAGCCAAAGGCTTGTGTTGTTGTTCGTGATACTGTAGCCCCAACCAATTACAGTACTGGCATCTCCCTCGATCTGCCCATTGCTGGGAAACAGGCTGAATGTCCAGTCTGTTGCAGTCTGTGCTTGAGCAGCTATACTCGTACCAAAACCGAATATGATGGTGAAAATGGCACTCGCGAAAAACAGTGTCGCTTTTATACGTGGTGTGTTTATCTTCTTCATTAATTTATGTCTCCTGTCAGCCTTGCGAAAATGGCCTTCTGTACGTCTGAGTTGTCCAAGAAGGAACTGTGGAAGCAATTAAATTCAACTTCGTCCGTGATAACTGGCTGCCCATTTTTGTCAACAAAGGCCGGTATTAGTGTAAGTGGGGCATTTGGATGGTTCGGGTCGAATTGCAAACCAAGGTGACTAAACCATGGTACAACTCCGTCACCGTCATCAAAGCCAAAGTGCTGTCCGAACAAGGCAAGTGCTGTGTATGTAGTTGGTGTCTTAACGCCCAGATAGTAATGGAATGTGCGGCTGTACATGATACTATACTGAATGCCTTCCGGTAGTCGCTGTTGATTGAGATTATCTAAATCGCTAATCGGCAGGATTCTGAAGTATTTACCGATCTGAGTGGTGCGAAACCAATTGTAGGTTGGAGACAAGTTGCGATAATCATAAGATGTACTGGTTATTCTGCCTGCTACAGCAAGCGGTGAACCAAGGTTAGGTGGCACTGTCAAAATCACTTGTTTAACGACATCACTTGGGCTTTGGCTACCAGATTTTTTCCCTATGTCTGCCAGATATTGCCGGGTTACCAATCCCCCTTTACTGTGCGTGACAATGTTCACACGGTCGGCATATGTTTCAAGCGAGGAGTTGGCAATGATAGTGTTGATCTGATTAGCAAGTTTGTTTGACCCATCAGAAAAGGACTCGACGTTTCTTACATAGGTCAATGTGTACAATGTCTGGTAAGGCCCCATGGTGCTGTAGCCGTTACCGAACACGCCCTTAACCAGATTGAGAGATTGAGCTGTTAGATACTTCTCGAATCCAGGGAATGTTCCTGGTCCTCCACCAGGATGGTCGTCATTCATCAACTGGCCGATGATAGTCCCTGAAAGGGGACCTATGCCGGGGACTAGAACAACAGGCAACAAGATGACGCCATCTTTTTTGTCCGCTACATTGCCAGTATCTTGGTAAGTTTCAGTAATGGTGAATCGCTGATTATTCCTGAAGCGGGGAACTCCAGCTTTTTTCAAGTCGATGACAAAGGAATGCGGGCTGTCAAGAGGACTACTGAAGTTAACCTCATCAGATACATGAACCTGTTGTCCATTAATTGTCATATCTAACGTAATAAGTCTTTGTAGTGGAATTGTCGAAGCCGTCGCAATATCAACGTCTAGCTCATGGCTTGAGATCATAGAAATCCCTATGATGCCAAAGGTATGCGCGGAAGACGGCACAAACTCATATGCCCCCATGCTCGGCGGGTTCGGGCGCGGGTTGCCGTCGAGATCGGTGGCCGGTGCGCCGGTGGAAGTGCCTGCGCCGCGGCAGGGAGAGCCAGGTTTCAGGTGTAGGTCGCCGGTGGTCGCGTTTACGAACAGCGGGTCTTTGTCGATGTTGCCTGTGCCACCATAGCTCCCTTTGATGTCGGAGTAGGAGGCAACCGGGGCGGGGCCGCTTTGGGTGAAGATCTCGTTCGTCGCGCTGCTGTAGAAGATGTCGTTGAGCAGGGTGATAGTGCTGCCGACATAGTCCTCGTTCTCCATGTCGTTGCCGAGCGGGGAGGCGTTGCCGGAGACGGAGCAGTTGGTGATCGTGACGGTGCTGTCGCCTGTGTCGGTCTCGTCGTAAAAGCCACCGCCACCCGTTGTCGCGGAATTGCCAGAGATGGCGCAGCCGATGTAGTTGTCGGAGCCGCCGCTGCTGACTGTGTAAATTCCCCCTCCCGATGACGCTGTGTTGCCGGAAATTTTACCGCTTGTCAGGGTGACTGTGCCGCCGCTGTCCGCGTTGTAGACCCCACCCCCGGTCTTGGCGGTGTTTTGGGTGAATATAGCATTGGTAATTGTGATGGAGTAGTGCTTAGTGCCGAGAAGTGCGATTCCGCCGCCTGCTGTTGCTGTGTTGCCTGTGAAAATGCAGTGCAGGATAGAAGCGTCGCCGCCGTCAATGCAAACGCCACCGCCGTAGCCGCTGTTGGGAACGCCGGGGATCGGAGTCGTGTAGCCGTTCCTAATGGTGAACCCGTCAATGACTGCGCTTGTTTCGCCGCTGTGGACATAAAAGGCTCGGTGGTTGCCAGAGCCGTCCGACGACGGGTAGCCGCCACAGTCAATAATTGTCGCAGTCGGTCCGTTCATGGACTTGACGGTCACGTCTTTGCCGCTGAAGTCGTAGTCCACGTTGCCAGGCCCACTATAGGTGCCGCTGGGGACAAGAACCGTGTCGCCGCTCAGAGCCACTGTCACGGCTGACTGGATCGTCGGATACTGCGGAGAGACAGCAATTGTCGTAGCTAGCTCATACGCTCCTATGCTCGGCACGGCGGGGCGCGTTCTGCCGTCCTTATCAAGTGCAGGTGCCCCTGTGTGCGTTCCTTTTCCGAGGCAGGGAGAGCCGGGATTGAGGTGTAGGTCGTTAGTAGCAGAGTTGACGAACAACGGGTCTTTGTCAATGTTGCCCGTGCCGAGGGAGCCGCCTTGGATATCGCAGTAGGAGATTGCCGGGACAGCACCATCCGAGTTCGATACCTCGCTGCTCGCATCTCCGTAGACAATATCGTTGGTGAGCGTGAATGTTCCCCCATTGTTAGAAATGTCGTTTGACACACCGCTGCCGCCGTTCGCTGCAGCATTTCCGTCAAGAGAGCAGTTGTTTATCGTAATCGCCCCACCGTTGTTGTCCTCGCCGCTATAATTAGCGACGCCTCCGCCGCTGTGGGCTGTGTTCCTGGTGAGGCTGCAGTTCGACAGCGTGATCAGTCCGCCGTAGATGTCGCTTGCGACCCCGCCGCCCCGGTTACTGGGCGCAGCGTTAGCAGAGATAGTGCAGCTTGCCAGCGTGATCAGCCCGCCGTCAGTGTCAACGAAATTGTAGACACCGCCACCTCCAAAGGCCGCAGTGTTTCCAGTGACCTTGCAGTCAGTGAGCGTAATCGCGGAACCGTTGTCCGCGTAGTTACTGACCCCACCGCCTGGGCCTCCGGGAACCGTATTGTCTGTAATAGCACAGCTTTCAAGGGAGATTGAGCCGGCTTGGAGACTTGTGTTGAGGATTCCGCCTATGTCGAGGATGCCACCTCCCTCAGATTGAGCGCTGTTCCCGTAAATATTGCAGTCAGTAAGCATAATTTTACCGGCGAAGGCAAAGCAAAGAACCCCGCCGCCGCCATTGGAGCTGCCGTTGGGATCGGTGTTGCCGAAAATGGTGCAGTTGCTGAGAGTAATTGTGCCTCCCCCGGTAGAACTGACCTGACAAGATATGCCCCCGCCTCCTCCTGAGGCGGTGCAATTGGTGACAATGCAGTTTTGGACTGTGGCGTTTCCGCCGCTAACATCGATGCCTCCGCCAGAAAAGTCGCCACCGGTTGCGGTTGCCGGCTTAAACTCGTAACCGTTTATGACAGTAAAGCCGCGTATATTTTTGTTCGTCCCGCCGCTTCCTACTTTGAAGCCGCGATGGTTGCCGGAGCCGTCGGTAGAAGCGGTGCCGCCGCAGTCAATGATGGTTTTGGTGGGGCCGTTCTGAGACGTGACGGTGATGTTTTTGCCCTTGAAGTCAATGTCGCGGTTGCCGGGGCCGATGTAAGTGCCGTCTGCCACAAGCACAACGTCGCCATCACTGGAAGCATCCACGCCCGCCTGGACAGTGGGATACAGAGAAGACGGGACATTGAGCGTGGCAGCATTGGCAGAAACTACAAGGAATAGAGAGAGAAAAGCGGCTCCGCAGAGCAAGCGGACCAAAGCACAGAGTTTCAAAAGATGGCCCTTTCAAAGGCAGAACGTAAAAGCAGAACCCAGAGAGGATTGTAGCCTCACGGTAAAAAATGAGCCTGCTTGCTTGAGTGACTTACAGCGAGCCGAAGATTAAATGAAAATCCAGGATCTATCTGTTCGCATCTTTCGGGCTGCTGTTTTGGAACTGCCCGTTTGTAGCCGCGAAATAATAACGTATTGTAACAGGCAAGCGAAACGGGTACAACACTCTAAAAGAGTAAGTGGCGAAATCTCTTCACAATGGCGGAAGAAAATGGAAATGATTGTGAAATGAGGAAAAGAAGTGGATCTAACATCTCGGCCGGCGGCACATGAAGATTTCGCGCACTTTTTCGACGCCTGCTATCATGCCGCCTGCGCCGACCAGGTGCTCCGTCAGGTCGTCGAGCATGAATGGCATGTCCTGCTGGACAGCCCAGCATCCCTTTCCCTCGTCGTGGAAGACCTGGAACGACCGACAGACAGCCGCCTGATCGGCTGTGCCCAGCTCGTCTTTGTCAAGGGAAGCTTCGTGCGGCTGACTCGTGAGTTGCCGGAGCCTTGGGTCAACGCCCGTTTGGCCCCTGCCGTACTTTGCAGCCCTTCGCCCCTGATGACCGTCGCCCAGATCGCCCGTGCCAATGCCACGTTGGGGCTACACGCGGTATTTACCCGCTGGCACCGCGCCGACTGGCATCTCAGCAACGCGGAAATGCTGGAGGCAGGCATCTTCATGCATGCTGCCTTCCAGCATTACGCATGTGGCTATCGTTTTCGGGAGATCTTGGTTGAAGCCACAGGCGAGCGGGCCCGTGACCTGGCTCTGCGGGCAGGCTTCCATTTGCGGTGCGACTATGCGGACTACTACGGAAGCCACCCGCCGGTTCCCCCGCCGGTATGGCATCCGTTTCTCATGGGAATCACGCACGCCGAGGCCACCGCAGCGGACAGCTCGATGATGGGGCATTACTTCGTCCACAGGCCTCCTAAGCTGGGCCTGACGCCAAGCCAGCAGGCCCTGCTGGAGCTGTGTCTGCGGCAGCCGGACCTTTCTGACGCGGCGCTTGCGGCGACGATGGGCGTGCCGGTCCACCGGGTCAAGAACCTCCTGCGTGCGGCGTATGGACGTATTTCGGACGTAGCCTTCGAGCTGTTGCCGGAAACCGGAAACGGGCAGCGAGGTCCAGAAAAAAAGCGCCAGCTTATCTCCTTTCTGCGTGACCACCCGGAAGAGCTGCGCCCTTATCAGCGATAGCCAGCGTCTATTGAAGAACTAGAACTGTCCCTGTTCTAGTTCGGTTGCGTTTACGAGTCCCTGATTGCCGCTACACTGCTTCCTCGTTATGCTTCTCCTGCGAGTTGACATACCCAACCGCTCAATAAGGAGAAGCTATGACATTTGACGAAGCCCGGCTGATGGCGAACGTGAACGACCGGGCACAGCGCCTGTTCGCGGACGGCTACCGCGCCCGCTGGGTAAATGGACCTGTATTGGCAGTCCGTAGCCCTAAAAATGCGGTCTATCGGCTGGACGTTGGTGCGGAGACGTGCGACTGCCTGTTCTTTCAGAGGCACTTGGGTCGGCATACCTGCAAGCATATCCTGGGCTACAAAACTTTGCTGTGCCGGCAGCGGTCAATGCGCCGCCTGGTGACACTGATGCTGCTTAAGGTATGGGCGGACCTAGACGATAGGCCGTTCGCCCCTGAGCCTAAGAAACCCGTTGACACTCAGGAAACGGAGGCCAATTATGTCGCCAGATGAATCAATTCTAAGGAACGCGCCTGACCCCACTGCACCAGTGCGTTTTAGCACTGGTCAGCTCGTAGCAACGCTTACCGCGCTGTCGATGCTGGTCAGCCTCAGGGTCTCGCCCTGGTCGCTGCTGGACCGCCATATTCACGGCGATTGGGGCGACCTCGACGAACACGATTGCCGGGAGAACGAACGAGCGCTCCAAGCAGGAGACCGGCTGCTGTCTGCCTACTCGCTGCCGGACGGTACACGGCTCTGGATCATCACGGAGGCAGATCGCTCCGCAACAACGCTGCTGCTCCCCGCCGAGTATTAGGCGGAAGACTGCACCCCTAACGACTCTGGCCTGTTGATACTGGCTGTTACTACTTGCTCCGCGCTGCACCCTGCGCGGAGCTTTTTTTATAGTAAGCTTTCTTATAGCAAGCTTTTCTTTATCGCTAGATCCTGATGCCCTTCGCCTGGACCCACGAATGGCGTTCCACGCACCACCGGTTGTTCCCCGCCACCGCACCCTCTACGCTGTCTTCTGAAGAGCGTCGCAGCCCCAAAGGCTCGTGGCAAATCCCCCTCTTCACCCGCCCTTTGACATGCACCCTGCAGAGTTACGCTCAGAAGATAGTTTGAAGATGATTTTTGAGAAGCTGCGCTTTTCACTGTGAGAAGCGCAACCTTTCTCTCCATCTATTCTTTCTAAGCGGAATGATCTGACGCATGCTTAGGGCCAGGAGAGCAGCAGATGCACCCCGACACCCTCACCCTCCCCGCGCGGGAGGACCAACGTCCGCCGATCGTTTCGGCGGACTTCAACTCGCCGGGCTTTGACCCGAACCCTGCTGCAACCCCAGCAGCGGCAACTACCCCGGCACCGGTTCCGGCTTCCCAAGAACCTGCGCCGAACTGGGCACAGTTTCAGCCGACCCTGGACCTGCCCACGCGGCATGGTCTCACCGAGCTGAAGCGCCAAATCACACACGATGATGCCGGCAAGTGGGACCTCACCATCCCGAGAGACCGCCTGATCCTGTCGCGCGGCCAGCTTGTCCTGCCCGAAGAGCACCAGGACGAGCATCCCGAGTTCCTCGCGCTCTCGCCTTGGGCGACCACTCAGGTCTGCCAGCGCCTTGGCATCCCCGCCCCGTACTTCGTTCGCTGCTCCGCTCCCCTGCAAGATGCTCAGTTCAACCACTGGGCCTGGCAGATAGGAGAAGACCCGGATGAGGAACAGGACGGCAAACCTGGCAAACCCCGTCCCTGGCTGCTGCGCTGCAAGGCGCAGACTGTCCGGGCGGTGCTGTCTGATCGCTATCGCCCGCTGGACAATGCGGACCTCGTCGGGACGCTTATCCCGATCCTGGAAGATCGCTTCGAAGTGCGGGGCATCGCCCTGACCCCGGAGAGCTTCCACTTGCGGCTGGTGGACCCGCGGCTTGCCCGTGAGGTGCTGCCAAACGACCGGCTGATGGTCGGCGTTCACGTCGCCAACAGCGAAACAGGAAGGCGTTCAGTCACGGTCGATGCCCTCGTGTGGCGATTAGTATGCTTGAACGGCATGGTGCGCCTGGTGCGCGGAAAGAGCCTGCTGCGCCAGCGGCATGTGTCGTGGGACCGTCCGCGCTTTGCGGACGCCCTGAACCGCGCCGTCTGCGAGGCGGTGACTGCCGGTGCGGGCCTGATCGACCGCCTGCAAGCGGCCACGCGGGAACCGGTGCCAGACATCGAGGGCGTGATCCGGGCCATTGCACAGCAGGCCATGCTGACCCAGTCCGTTCAGGACCGGGTGAAGCAGGCGCTTCTGTCTACCCCGCCGCCTCAGCAGGAGCGGGTGTACGGCCTGGTGCAAGCTTTGACCTATACGGCTCAGAGCCTCGCGCCGGACGACCGGTACGACCTGGAAGTGATGGCGGGACGGCTGCTGGACGAGGGGCTGCCGGCTCCGCTTAAAGCGGATGCCATCATTCGCCGCCAGCAGAACGGGCGAATGACAGGCAGCGGGCAGACGCAAGGAGGATAGCGCCATGACGACACTCCGCGCGGCCGTCAGACCCACGAACGCTTGCACGGTTCAGATCGGCGACTTCCGCCTCATTCGGCGGGGCCGCTTCTGGGCTGTCCAAGACGCCCTGGGCGCTTTAGTTGTCACGGCGGTTTACAAGAAAGGAGCCATCGAAGTGGTGCGGCGGCTGTTGCCTCCGGAGAAGCGGCACCTGGCGGACGAAGTGAAGCGCAAGCGCCTCACCACATCCCCGCTGTCGCCTCACTGCCGGTACAACACTAATCATAACAACGCCCATTCACGCGATATTGAACATTGACGTAAAATTGAACATCGGTTTGAAAATGACTTACGGGCCGGGCACGATCTTGTGCCTGGCCTTCCCTCTTTCGCCTGCACCTAAGAAAGCGGACGATCAGGACATACGAAGATAGACAATCACGAGAACAGGAGAATTAGGAAATGGCAACGGTAACCGAGATGACGCTTGCGCTGGGACGGACCGTGTACGGCGGCGACCAGAGCGGCGAAGAGGGCAGCGACGAGAAGATCGAAGGGCGCGAAACGCGCCTGAGCGTGACATGGCGGCTGACGGAAGAAGAGCAGGACCTGACACTGATGGCCTCTATTCTGGGTGAAGAAGCCGCGCGAGCACTGAAGCAAGCCGACCGGACGGTTCAGAGGCGTCCCAATCCCGAAGCGGGTTGCGACGAGAAGAGTTACGACACTGAAAAGGGTTATGACACTCAAGCAGTACCGCGCCTCAACAGTGAACCAAACTCCAGCGAGCCAAAGTCCGCTGAAAACGGGAACGGTCACACACCTGAACCCAGCCATCAGCAGGTTAGCAATCAACCGGTACGTACCTATCCGCCTGCTGGCTCCGGTCAGGCAGCTCCCGATCAGAACGGAAGCAAAATACCGGCGACAAATGGCGCATCAGTCCATAACAGTTCATCGGGTCGTAGCGGTGCATCAGGCTACCCGGCGTATGTTCCGCCGATCACCAAGACTCAGCAGATGGCTATCCAGTCCCACTGCACCCGCCACGGCGTCGCCGACTGGGAGCTGCGGAAGCTGCTTTGGGAGCGGTTCGGCAAGAAGGAGCAGCGCGAGCTAAGCAAGGATGAGGCGGGCGAACTGCTAGCAGCTTTGCAGCAAGCGATCCTGCACAACGGGGCGGACCATTCCTCTTACGCCAATTAGTCCCTTGAGCTGTCCAAATGAGGAACTGAAACGAACGAGGGATAGAAAGAGAGGAACCGAGAAGATGAGAGGGATGAACAGATGAGATCACAGCCGCGGCCCCCTGCCGCGCCGAACCGTGACTTGAGAGAAGACCGCATCGAACACCCTATGGAAAGCCGTTTCATAGAAGATCCTTCCATAGAAAACCCTTTCCTGGAGGATGACCCGTTCGTTCCGATGCCATCGGCGCTCTGCCGGAGCACTGCCACCGCTATGCCCGAAAGCGCTCTGTCAGACGAAACGGTCCATGCAGATACGGTCCATGCAGATACGGTCCATGCAGATACGGTCCATGCAGATACGGTCCATGCAGATACGGTCCATGCAGATACGGTCCATGCAGATACGGTCCATGCAGATGCGATGCAGGAAAGTCTATTGTCCGTTTCAAGCCACGCGCCGGAACTTGACGGCCTGGAAGAACTTGGGCCGCAGCTTGCCTGGGTGTCATTAGACGCCCCGCGCGGCCTGCTGGTTTGCAAGAACCTGGATGTGGAAGTATGTGAATTCGTCGGTACGATCGTGGAAAGCCGCGTCGTGCGCGTGATGAAAGACAACGATGAGAAGGATAGGAATGGCGGCGTGTTCTGCGCTTCCTCCAACCGGCAGATCGCCGACGTGGGAAGGCCGGGGCGCGAGTGCGGCTCCTGCGAAGACCGAAAAGGCTGCTGCTTCCCGCGTTGGTGGATCGCCTGGCGGGAAGAGGAAAGCGGACAGACCTTCGCCCACACGCTCTCGCAGGCCGGCACGATGAACTTCACCCGCTACGCCGCAAAGCTCAGGCGGGAGGGCCATGTGCCGAGCGACGTGGTGACGCGCATCTTTGTCGAGGAAGCGCGTCGGCAAAATGCTGCAACGTTGTACCGCCGGCTTCAGTTTGAGCAGGAGGATCCCTTCCGCGACCAGTGAAAAAGTGACCAGCAGGCAGCGGGGCACACCGTTCATGCAACGCTCGTTGAACTTGCTCGGCAGATGATTAGTATTGCCACAGGCCGCCAGGGATGGCAGCCGCCCCCAGAGAGCATTGCCCTCTGCGGGCAAAGTCCCGACCGCTTGCTTGGATAGCCAGCGACTCAGTGCGTGCGCTAAGGATTAGCCTGTGCAAGGCCGGCAGCGGCCGGGCAGTTACAACTTCTGAGAGCAGCAATCAAGCTTCTCTCACCCCTCCCGCCTGTCAACATCCTGACAGGCGGTTTTTTTGATTTCATGATTGCCAGAAATGATTCAACAGAAAACAATTATCTTGACAATTTCCTCCATCTTGACACTTTCCCGCTTCCTGTTATCATCCGGGCGCCGGAGTGCAATCCGTGCATACGGTAAATTTATCAACAGGAGGCATCCGCGATGCCCGATACGACGCTGCATAAGACATCCGACTTCCGTAAGACGTCCAATTTCCGCAAGACATCTGATTTCCAGCAGACGTTCTCTTCTTTTTCTCTCGCGCATCCCGGCGTCTGCCGGATCAGCATCTTTGAGCCCGTTCATCCAGGGCTAGGACTGTTTCCGGTGATCGTGGCCAGCCAGCTCCCTGAATCCATTGCGGGGATTGCGAACTTCATTGAGGATATCGCCGGCGAGACGCTTCGATCCCGGCAAGGGTGTCCGCACTCAAGAATCAACCTCCTGCTTTCAGAGGTGAGTGACGACCCGCTGCTTGGCCCAGTCTTGATCCAGCACTATCCTGAGAATCTGAAGCTTCACCGGCTTAAAGAGCACTTTAGCGTCGTCACATTCCAGATTAAGCCAGATAGGACCTTAGATCGCCCTGTTTGGGAACGGGTTTCACGAAGCTTCGTCGAGGACATCCTTCTGAAGACAGAACTGATTTAAAACTGGACTGGCAGCTGGACAGCTTCACAGCTTTTCCAGAACAAAGCAGAAGCGATATTAGAGCAGAAACAATCCAAGTTTTTCTTAAGCCCGCGCCAGCGGGCTTTTCTTTGGTTTTCTCTCAAGAGGCTCTTCTTATTTGTAGGATTAGAACATTTGTTAGATTATTTACCTCGGTTTCTCCTACCTCATACCTTGGAACTCAGTAGATTGGAACTCAGGAGAGAGGACAGCATCAGCTGATGTGTTCTTTCCCCAAAAAATAAATTTGAGTTCGTCTGCCAGGAAGGAATCGCGGCGCAGATGGCTAACACTGTGCCATGGCAAACCACAAACATAACGACGGTAAGCTTCTTGGGATGCGCAGCACAGTATGGGGCTACTTGTGCATTCTTATATTTTTCGGGACTATGTGTTTAGGGAACCTAGCCCCACCTTCGGTGCGCTACGGGAATGAGGGCTTTGTATGGATTCTTTTGGCATACTTGATCTTACAATTGGCCGCTATCGTGGGATGGGTCATGGCACTCATACGAGGATGGCAGGCGAATAAGGAACAGGAAGGGCGCAAAGAAATTCAGAAAATCTTATCAAGTCCAAATGCCTCGTCGAAGCTGACAACGAACCCGAAAATGTACAAGCAGGCCCAGGCTGAGCTGCAAGCGCGCAAAGAAGACGCCCTGAAGATGCAGGAGCTCCACGCGCTGCGCCAGCAAGTGGAAGACGAGGAGCGCAAGGCCGGCATCTTCGCTCCGACCCTGTCCCCGACTCGGTCTCAGGCCGACCCGATGGCGGCAGAAATGGCCCGGCTGGCCCAGCGAAAAGTCGAGGCTGAGCGCCAGAAACACCTGATGAAATCCCTGCGCACCGTCGAGGACGTCGAGTGGGAAGCGGACGACGTGTGATCTTCAAGAGGTGCAAAGCATACCGATTTAAGGCGTGCAAAGTAGGCCTAAGAGATGAAATCGCCGCATCGCATCTTGCCGCCATGTCCAGACGCCTTCCGCCCACTTTTGGGCGTGAGGAGGCGATGCATGTTGTCAGGTTTATGTGCATGTTGTCAGGTTGGGTTGGAGGTCCTGATGAGTTCCTACAGCGATGAATACGAGGAGATGCGCCGTCGTCACCGTCAAGCGGTCGCGGAAAAGCGCCTGACAGACCGTCAGGCGTATATAGATGCCTTAGCGTACAAGCCCTCTCCGCCGCATAAGCCCGCCTCGCGGGCAACACTGTCTCCCGCACCATCGTCCTTGTCCGCTCCTGCGCCTGACACGCACAGCCTTCCCGCTCCGCTGCCCGTGCGAGAGGAATGGTCGCCGGGTGCTCGGCCCGGCCGGGCATGGCTGGGACATTACGCCGACGTGTCTGGGGCCTCAGACACTTATGCCTTCGAGGAAGCTCTGCTGCCATCCGCCGTGGCGGGACACACCCTTGTTGTTGGGGCAACCCGCATGGGCAAAACCCGGCTTCTATTGCTTCTGGCGGGCGAAGCCTTAGCAGACGGGGCCAGCGTGGCTGCGCTTGACCTCAAAGATGCCCAATTCACTTTGGGCCGCCTCTGCGCCGTGGCAGACGAAGCAGGTCTCGGTCCGTATGACCGCGCCCTATTTCTGCCGTCTGTCTCCCCCGGTCCCGGCTGGAATCCACTGCTGGAAGGGCCGGAAGCGGTCGCGGAAATCCTGGGAATATTTATAGCCCTGGCCGGCGGCTCGTGGGGTCCGAAGATGGGTACGCTCTTTCGCAGCGCCTTGGCACTCTTGCAGCAGCGCGGGCTTTCCCTGTTTGAGCTGCCAGCGCTCATCAGCGATTCCGTCTACACCCGCGCTCTGGCCGGAGGCGTTCAGCAGTCGCATCTGGGCGGGTACTTGCTGGACCGGGTGACCGGCAAGGACGCCGATACCGACCCGGTTCTCAACAAACTCCTGCCCATTTTGGACGTGCCCTACTTCGAGCGGTGTCTATGCGCTGAGCGTAACACGTTCGCCATGGCTCAGCTCTGGCAGCGGCAGACCTTGGCCTGCTTTCACCTGGACCGGCGGCGGCTGGGCGAGGAAGGTGCGGGAGCACTCGGCTCGATGGCCGCTCGCCGCCTCTTTTCAGCCGCCATCCAGCCCTCGGGGCCGGGGCAGGTCGTGCTGCTGGCCGACGAAGCGGGCGAAGTGGACCGCCTGTCTGGTGGGCGAATGGAGCGAACGCTTTCGGAAGGAGGCGAGAGCCGCCTGTCGTTGCTGCTGGCCTGCCAATATCTGAATCAGCTGCCGGCGGGGCTTCGGGAAAGCGCGCTGACCAACGCAAACCTCAAGTGCTTCTTCCGGCTCGGCCCGGAGGACGCCAAGCTGGTGGACCGAGCCATAGGCGTGGGCTGGGGAGCGCGGGCAGCAAACCTCGACCCGCAGCACTGCCTGGTTCAGGTAGGCAAAGGAACGCCCCGGATCGTGCGCGTGGCAGACCTGGACCCACAGCCGTCACCAGGCTGGGACCGGCTGGGCGGCCACCTCAGAGCTGATGAGTGGGAGGGCCTGCCGGACCGCCGCCGCGCCGGCATTAAAGCGGCGGTCGGGCGGGCGCTGCCTCCGCTTGGCGTGGCGGAGAGCAATTGGGGCAAGCGCCCCGCCCACAGGGACGATCAAGGCAGAGACACTCAGAGCGGGAACAGCCGAGACGGGAATAATCAGGGCGGGAATAATCAGGCAAGCAGCGCAAAAATGGTCAGACGCCCGGAGCCAGAGAGGCAAAGCACCCCGCGCCCAAGTCCCATTTCTTGGGAAGACGATGGCATTTCATGACCAAAGATGATGGCGTTCCATGACCAAATATAGTGCTCCTTTATTTGGTGATCCAGTGTCAGCCGAGTCAGTGCTTGGCCGGCAGAGCCGCTGGACACCTGCCCCGCGCCCGGTCCTGCTGAACGCCTACGACTGGACGATGCTTGAAACGGTGGCGGTCCACCAGCCCGTGACACTGCCTCAGCTTTCTCGCCTTCTGGGGCGCTCGGAAAAAGGTTGTCAGCGCACGTCCCGCCGCCTCTTCGACGCGCAACTGGTCTTTGTCCTGCCGGGTCCACCGACCAGTGCCATGAGCCCGCAGAACGCTCCCACCGTGCGGGGGCTAACCGAAGCTGGAGCGCGGCGGGTTGGGAGCAAACGCTACGAGCAGCCCCCCGCCTGGAAACTGGAGCACGAACTGCTGGTGCGGGATGTGGCCGCCTGGGCAGCTGCCTCCAGCCGGGCCTCCGGGCTTGCCCCACCCGAGATCCGCTACGCCCCGCAGCTCGCGCCCAGACTGGTGCCGGACGCTGTACTAACGGTGCCGGTGGGCGAGAAGGCACTTTGTGCGCTCGTGGAATGCGACCGCTCGACCGAGCCCGCGCGGCAGTGGCGGGACAAGGCGCAGAAGTACGCACGGCTGCTTGGCTTGCCGGATCTGACTGATCTAATCGGGCGTCCGAAGGCGCGGCTGGCTGTGATCTGCCCGGACCTTTCGCGCTGCCACTGGGTAGATGAACTGCTGCGAGAAGCGGGCGTAGCGGCGTGGTTTACACCGATCTCACTTTTGGAGCAGGACGGCTTTGGGCAGTGGCGCGTCTCCGGGGGCGGCGTTCAGCCCTTCCTACTACCGTCCAACCACCCGTCCCACGACTAGGGAACTGGCAGGACGGCCTGCTAAAGTCGGTAGGACGCCCTTTTTCTTCCGGCTTTCTATTCTTATCCTCACCGTCTCGCTCTACGCTCGACGTCTCATCCTCCCCTAGAAACTAGGGTTTGCCTCCCCCTAGAACCTCTAGCCGGGGGCGGGCGCAAATTGGGGCCGCCTCACTTCAAGTGATGGCCAGGCAGATGCCTGGCCTGCTCCCGCGTCTGTGTCCCGGTCACTCGCCAGCATACTTCACTCGCCTGCGTACTCGATGTTTCCGCAGACCTCCCGCAGCCAGTAGTCAAGTTCCGCGCGCTGCTCTTGGGTAAGGCTTGGGGGAAGAGTAACGACAAAGCCTGAGACGTTGACGCTCCGGCAAGGAAGCATCTTCCTCACAACGCCGATGTTCACCCCGGATATCTCCCGTGCGACTTCCTTCATGGAGTTCGCGATGGCTGCTGCACTCTCTTCAGGAAGATCGTCCGGGATAGTGCAGCCTCCGAGATCTGGGTTCTTGGGGTTTGTACTTTTCGCGTTTTTTATATTTTTCGCGTTTTTCAGTTGGAGACGCTTGATCATAATCGTGTTCTAAAGATTGTCTTTTTCTAAAGATTGTCTTTGGTAAGGATGAGGGTAGAGGCGAAGCGTGGATCGAAGTTCTGCCGGTTAGTATTCGTCCGGGAGAAGCACTGTCGTGGCAGCGCGGTTGGCCTCGGTGATGACCCAAACCTTTAAGCCGGCGGCGAGGCAATAGGCCGAGAAGATGCGACTACCGTCTTGGAGCGCCCGCTCGTTGAGCTGCTTGTCTTCAGCGTCAAGGTCGCCCCAGTCCCCGGCGGCATGGCGGACAAGAAGCGAAAGCGGGGTCATACCGACGGCTTGAAGGGCTGCAATAGCGCCGGGAGTGCTGAGAAGCTGGCCGAGCGGGAAACGGGGAGATGCGGTCATGAGTGTCTGTTACTTGTATGGTTTTGTTATACAAGAACATACATTATTTGTCAATACTTGCATACACTTATTGGGCTATTTAAACCTGTTGCGGCATGAATTCTCACCGTTCCGGTGTAGGCCTCAGCAAACTCCAAGGCGTTTGCCAAGTTTTCACATTGGCTTTCCCTTGTTCCAGCATGTTTCCCGCGATGGTGACTGATGCTCACCCCACCGCCAGTCCCTCCAAATACCGTTGGACCTAGGCTTGTGTTTAAGAGTTCGCTATGGCGTCGCGTTATCCTTTGCCAAGATCTGATCGGCGAAGTCCCGGCGGTCAAACAAATAGGTACGCCCTTTCTTGACGCAGTCCACTTGCCCGCGCTCGACCCACTTCTGAAGGGTAATCATGGGAACTCCGGTCAGTGCTGACAGTTCGGCAGTGGAGACGATGAACGTCTCTAAAAGATTGCGAGTACTATTGTTCATGGCTTGCTGTTGTTCATGGCTTCATGGTATCCCAGCAAGCCAAGCGGCTGTCAACCCCATCAACTGATCCACTTAGGATAGTTTCTTGAACGAAATAGCGTGCTGACCTTAACTTGCTATTTCTGAGCGCCAGGCGTAGCGCATTGCAGAATAGCGTAGTCATTGCAGTGTGGTGTCTCCTCCAAAATCGTTGACGGCAACGTCCATGATTGATTGCGAACTTTCTGCGCGGCGGCGTGCTGCAGCCTAAGCAGCTGGCGGCGAGTGATGCAGCGCGTCTTTGTGATCTACCGGTTGATCCGAACAAAGTCGGCTTCGGCGGCGCACAGGACGGCGGCTGTGGATTTTTGTGTGGTAGAGCTGGCACGTCTTGGAGCCGTCTGCCCTGCTGGTAGACGATTGGCATGTCGGCGCGCTGGCGGGTTCATCTTTCTTTGAGTTTTTGGGGCCGATTTTGCAACTTTTTGCCGTACCTCGGTACTTAGTTATTGAGGTACAGTAACCCTATGGTTTTAAATGAGTGGCAACTTTGGCACACTTACTCAACATTTTTCACGGTGGAAGTGCAAGACCTTGAAGCAGCGGGACGTGCTTTAGTAGAATCTGGCATCGCGGTATGTGCTTTACATCGGGATGGAAAGACGTTTTGGGAGTCGAATAACTTAATATGTGAAGGACGCACCTCCATTCGAATGTCCTCAAATTCGGACAAAGCAAGTATTTCTCTCGCACCTAAAGATGCTAAGATGTCTTTAAACGCTTTTGCAAAGGCTTCTTGGTTGCAGGCTTGCTCATTGCGCTTCAACGAGATTCGCCAGTTTGGTGATGACGAGAATTTGCCGCCAGAAGCATATATTAGGGCGTTTTTGGGGCGTTGTGACCTCGACTTAGGAGAGGAAGGACTCTTTTACATCTATCCCAACTTGAAGCTTTACGGTTCTGGCGTTGTATTGATAGAGTTCCAGATGTTAAGTCCTGAAACAGGATGCAAAACAGAAGACTTCATCAAAGACTACTTGGACTTGCCGAGAAAAGCAATCAAGCAAATATCGGTTCCCCCAGCGATAGCTAGGCTTGCTCCGACTGCGTATCTCTACTCGAAAAGAATATCTTCACTTCGAGCACGAGTCGCGCTGCTGATTCTTGAAAAGTCTCACCTCAAGGCAGTCAATCAAAAAACTTTTAGCCGTGAAGAAGGAGAGTTCAACTTCGATTTGGCACCACTTACAAATGAGGAAGAGGCGGATTACGACACGCTATCCAATCTCGCATTGACTATTGTTGGTGTCGTGGGTTATGCGTTGGTCAAGCATCGTAAGTCTTTAGACTTCCTCCTTCGAGGCCCTGCTAAATTTCCCCAAATGGGGCCTTTTTGGGTTGGAAGGCCACACATCTATTTACTCCAATACGAAAACCAGAGAGAAACTGCTGAGGAAAACGAAAGATGCTATCGTAATGATTTTCGCCAGATCATGTCCAAAAATTGGAGAACGGATTTTACAAGGGTAGTTGATGACCTTCCGAACAACAGCCGAGCATTTGATGACTACACCTCATATATCGGTATCGCGTCAACTTTATGGGTGTGTGCCAAAAAAGGTCTTGACTCATATGAAAACGATGCTGGTATGGGCCGTAAGACCTTTGTCTACGCTAATCAATCCATTGTTGAGATGTTGGAATACGGCTATATGCTGCACAGGGGATTGTACGAGCGCGTAGTTGGACACTCGACACCGGAGGCAGTTCTGCGGGCAAGGCGCGATCTTGTGTCACTCAGACAGGTTATGAGCGGTGCAAGCCACTTCACTGAATTGCGTGATTTGTTACAGGCGGGCTGGGAACGTTTCGGTATTCCGTCTTTACAAGAGCGAACCAACGAGGCATTGGAAATCAAGGCATCAGAAACGGCTTTGATCGAAGCGAGGAGAGTCGACCGAAGGGGGAGATTGTTATCTCTAGTCGCTGGACTGGTAGCGGTTCCGCCTATAGCGAACGAGGTCGTTGGTCCTATTTGGACATATTTCCGTTGGTGGCAGCCCACAGGTGCGGCGTTTGCCAAGCTTTTTATTGACGTTGTGGCGGTGGCTTTTGTGGGGATCTTAATTCAAATTTTGTTCTGGTCTTACAAAAGATCTACTCCTCATATCTAATGCCCCTGCCGGCGACCATGCGATTCCTTACTTAGCGGAGCATCTTAGCAACGGAAGTGTACGGACGACTAGTAACAACGACAGCGAGAAAGGCGGCTTCTGCGTCCTTTGTATTACGTCTCTGCTTAAAGACGCTGTGAGCTTGGGTAAGGGCCACGGCCCATGTCGGCAAAAGCAGAATGGCCGCTAGATGTGCATCGGGATCAGCAGGTTCTCCTCCGACGCATTCGGAAAGCGCCACCGCTATGGACCATGTCTCTTAAACGAACGTTTGAAAGTCAAATTCACTACCGTTCATACAGATGCCACTCAGTCTGTTGGTATCGTCTCTCTTCACGTCTGTTAATTAGCGTCTCAAACGCTCTAGTCAAATTGGATATGAGATTTGTTCACTTAAAAGCGAGAGATGTGGTGTATATTAAATCTTCAGTTTTGTCATACGCCAAAAGCAGAAAGGATTCGGGGCAATAGCGAATCAAGAATAGGCACAGCGAAGTGCTGTTTAGAACGAAAAAAGATGCGAAAACAAAGTGAAGATTTTTCATTCAGCATCGTAATTGCATCCTTGCTGAAATTGTTCGGGATAAAGGGGGTTATCACGAATTAAATAGAATAGCAGATGTATCACTAAGAATTGCACGCATCTAACTATCAGTTGGGATGAGTGAGACGTGTTGCGGTGGGTTATCTGGGCAGATAAATTGAACATCCCATTTGTATAGATCAGGCGGTAATTTGCTTAGCTCCTGATATTCTGCTTGAAGGTAAGCCAATGACGCATTCCGGCTTATGTACCGAGGGAATAGGCAACGCCGGTCTGCATCCCATTGCGACAATGAGTTTCCTTTATGAGCGCCTCTTTCAGACATTGAGAAAAACTTCTGATACTGACGAGGCCCTATGCCACTAAACGCACAGAAAACGACCTTGTCGTCTCCTGTTTCATTTGATTGAGTAGGCGTAGGATCTACATCAATTTCTTCTTTATAAAGATTATGGGCTCGACTCTTTGCATATGGCTCCAGATAAACGACTTTCCGTAGACCAGCCGCGATAATGTGTTTTGCACAGTTATGGCAAGGGAAAGTGGTCACGAACATCGTGTGTCCATTTACCGATACGCCTCTTCGAGCACTGTCAATGAGTGCTGCCATCTCTGCATGAACAGGGCGACTGAATTCGCCAATATTCATGAATTGCGTCCCCTTTAGATCAGGTAACAGTCGTTCAGCTAGATTGCTCGCATCCTGTTCCGCAATGTCTGTCACAAGCCAGTTTTTAGTCTGAATTTTGGCGATCAGTTCGGTCAGCGCGCTAACCTTGATCTCTTTCGCGCGATCTTCCTTAGCATACGCGGCAAGCCATTGATCTCTAGGGTCAGGCGAGTCCATAAAGTAAAATCCACCGCCGCGCCGCGGAACCTCATTCATGCCGACAGCAATCACGTCTGCGTTTCTGATTTTTTTATCTACTACATGAAGATGAACAATTGCTGCGCCAACCTGCCTATTCTCGTCCGCTGATTTCAGTGAAACAGCATGGGCTTGATACATAGCGCTTTCTTCTGGCGACGGCGTATGAAATGGGTGCCCGAACACCAACTCTACAAGGCGGCCGACTTGGTGTTCGCCTGAATTCTCCCCCAAGTTCGCAAAAAAGTCTGCTTTCGGATATGTGTCAGTCGTGTGCTGTCCATACTCATCATCTTCTTTTTCGTCAGTAGTTATTATTTCATAGGCGTGGCTCTTGTACCTATTTCCTTCACCGGGCTTACGGTCTTCCCTGGCCATCTTATCTGCAAGAAGAGTCGCTCGGAGTTCACGCGGAGCATGACCTGCAATCAATAGAAATGATGAACCATAAACTTGATGTAGCAGATCGACCTCGGCGGGATGCTTTAGCTGACGGATAATGTATGCACAGGCTTGTACCGGAAGATCAGGGTTACCGGATTGATGGCCGCGCTCGGCTCGGATTGCAGCAATCCCTGCTCGCGCCAAGGCAGATTTATCCTCTAATTTGCGCCGGAATGCGTTACCCATCTCTTGCAGATGTTTAATTTTTTGAAAATATTCCGTTCCATCTGATTCCTTCCAATCGGAAAAATTGACCAGTAAATCAGAAAGTCGAATATCAATCGTTTGGTATCCAAAGGACTTTAATTCATTCGCTAGCCTTTGCGATAGATCATCAAGACGTGTGCCGGATGGACTAACCAATCCTATAATAAGCTCAGGTCGATTGGCTGCTTCTTCTTTGGTGCAAGCCCCCAAATTAATCATGGTGCATGCCTTTCAGGAACCCATTGGACGTGTCCTTTTCGGATAAAATAATGGCACCTCTTTTCGCCATTCGAATAATCAATGCTTGGAGCTATAGTTAATGCCCCGCTCGTTGAGACTTTCCAGTAGGGTAAGCGAGACTTATCAGTATTGAGCATAATGCGATGCCCACTATGACACGGACAGTCAAAGGCAATCCATTTTGGCTTAATACGGGGACCCACTAACACGGCGCCGTTACGTGGAATCTCTGATGGTATATCGTCGGCAGACTCAACATTCGTGACAATTCGCCAGCCCCAGAACGGTAGTCGCTGCCACCATGAGATTCTACTTACGCGGGCCATGTTTGCTCCAAAAAGGGTTCTGTCATTCCGATCCCAATCTTTCCCCGAAATGGATCACAGTAATGCCCATCTACGGGAAGGGCCTCATTGGTTGAGATCTCTCGCTCATGACACCGCAGCAGTATCTCGCTCGGCCGAACTTTTGGTCCATAGCCAATCAATCGCTCCAAGAGTTCGCTCACTGCCGTCGCGGCAACTAGCGTTGTAAATGTGACTACGGCAGGCTCTGTTCTAGCCAGTGCGGGTGCATAGCCCTCGTCCTCGAGACGTAAACGTTCGTCAGGTGTAAGGAGCTCGGCAGCAGCGCGTCGAAGGTCAATCCTGCCACGGCAAATAAGACAGGCCTGTCCTGTAGATAGGATTGTTACGCGACCATTAATCCCCGTCAGTTCACCATCCGGATTGCTGCTAAGAAGTACACCACAATCAATTACTGGCGTAAGTAGATAACTTGCCAAGCGAGAAAGCACGAGGCGACCTGCATTATCATCTGTGCAGCCGAACACAATATCACACCCAAGAAGCTGACGCGCTGTCTGCTCCATCGTCAGCATCGACTGAAGAGTTTTACACTGAAGCTCCGGGGCTATTGCGCCAAGGTGTCCTGCAAGTACCTGACATTTTGGACGGCCAACATCTGGGGCGGTCGAGCCATAAACCCGCGTCAGATTACTCTGTGACACATGGTCTGGATCGATCAGAGTTAAATACCTGACCCCAAGCCTCACCAACTGCTCAGCAACAGATGATCCGGTACCACCACAACCTATTACCGCCACTCTCAGATCGCCGAGAGTTTGTTGGATAGCGGACCCGAACGCCCTCACATTTCGATCAAAGATGTCAGGCAGTTCCGGTAGGTTAGAATCAAAAGCCCGGGTCAAATGCCATTTGTTACCAACCTGCCACATCCTTTCGATCGGGAGCAGAGTGCCATCCTCATGTTCCAATTGGCCTGTGAAATTTAGTTCTGAGGATTTCGGGGAAAAAATTAGCGTCCCGTAATATGGGCTGTTTGAGCGAATACGAAAAAGTTCTGCGATTTGCTGATCTACAACTCGATCATGCTTACTTGGGATTGGTGATGAACCGTCGCCGGGATGTGTATGAATCCATATGCACACCGCACCGATGGTTTCTGCTTCGGCCAAGGCATTCACATAGCCTTCGGGTCGTATAAGGAGACTGTCCCATTCGCGACTGATATATGCTGCATCTGCGACCCATCGAATTTGACGTGCCAAAAGCCGGAAATCGCCAGTGGGGGCATGCGCAACGCCCGCCAGCAATACCCCGGCGGTTTCCATTGAAAGATTGGCTGCGGCCTGAATTTCCCGGAGCAAAGCTTCGGGAATTACTAATGAAACTGTCAATTCGTGGTTCCTGTAACCGCCTTGTCGAGTTCTCGCCGGATTATGGCGAGAAAACTTTCAAGCCCATCGACCCCTGATCGCCACTGTCCGGCTGTAAGGTGTCGCGACCAACGTTGCCAATTACGCCCCAGATGCGGTTCTATCACCTGGGTCGCCGGAATGGGTTGTCCGTCTAACCGGGCAACCGGCGGATCAAACCACCACATATCTGGTGCCACGTCTGGATACCCAGCACTGATCCTGACAAGAAGATCAGATTGTGCGGGATCCAATCCCGTTGGCAGCTTGAAACCAGGTAAGACGACGCAGGTCATGTTTGCTTCTGAGGCAACGGAATGATTTTCTGCACGCTCCTGCAGGTATTTACTGTCGTAAGGTGGCAGCATGTTGTCGCTCCTCCTGAGGGCCTTCCATCCCTGGATTGATTTGACCGGGCGCAGTGAAGAGGCGTAACCCGTTTCGCATTTCGATTGTCTCCGTATCGCTAATCTTGCGGTCAGAGCCTCCGGCTACCACTTCAAAAAGATCTCGATCAGGCCCGATAGTCACAACGGGGATATATCGTAGTTCTGTACCGGTTAAGCGATGTTCCCGCACAACATAGTCCTCACGATCAATCCGGATGCTGAACTCGTGATGCTCATGCGCCTTAACTTCCTCCTCAAGGATATGCTCTTCATCCTTTAGGATTGCCTGCTCGGCCCGGAGAATTTCTGCTTCCTTTTTCTGAATGTCCTCTATCGCTTCTTCGACGATCGCGTCGCTCTCCAGCGCATTTTCTATGTTCATCTTCCACCTCCCCGCAATGTTAGGTCTATATCTATGTGACACGCGGCCCTAAAATTAGAGACACCTCTATTATCCACATCGTTGGGGGAAAAGTCAACGTATGGTGACAACAATTTTAAATACACGTTTGCAATATAAACATGTTTACAATGTTGACAATTTTAACGCTTCGATGTAAAATATAACTGTGGTTAATTGTAATACACTCTATCGAGCTGTGGGGCAGAAAGTTCGTGAAGGGAGAAAACGAATTACACCAAGTCTTAGCCAAGATAAGCTTGCCCACTTACTTGGCATCAGCCGAGCATCAGTCGTGAACATTGAAGCCGGGCGCCAACATGCGCCGCTGCATCTCCTTTGGCAGATTGCCGATGTATTGGATGTAGACGTCATCAAGCTTATTCCGCAGCCTGACGAATTATTGACTGGTGCGGGTATTCCAACTCAATTGAATGAATCTATGCGAAAGCATATAGAGAGCGAATCCAAGAACAACCCCGCTCTTGAAAAGAGCCTGACAAATGTTGTTGAGAAACTCTTGGCTACCATTGAAACCACTCCCAGCCGTGTAACAGACCATGAAAATTATAACGCAGATTGAAGAACAGGCCAAACGGATACTTCTCGACTGTGGCGCATTTTGCCTTCCCATACCAGTTGAGAAAGTCGCTGAATATCTGGGCTTAAAGATCGAGAAATCGGTCATGGACAGTAAAATGTCCGGCGTTCTCGTGGTTGAAAATAGACGTGGAGCAATTGCTTGTAATCAATCCCATGCTCATGTACGCCAACGCTTTACAATTGGTCATGAGATTGGGCATTTTATTTTGCACGTCAACAAATCGACCCAATCACGTCTGTTCATTGACCAGTACGTTGCTTATCGGCGCAATGACCAATCTTCGGGCATAAATGATGTAGAGGAAGGACAGGCTAATGCCTTTAGCGCTGCATTACTCATGCCGGCCGATCTTGTCATGGAGGAAATAATAAAGAATGACTACGATTTAGATGATGAAGAAGATCAAAAGGCTTTAGCCAAGCGGTTTAATGTCAGTGCGCCGGCGATGTCGATACGCTTAGTACACTTGGGCTTATTACGGTGATTTAGAGTGAGAGAAGCTGAATGCTTATGGAGTGCTGTTTGCCAGTGGCCGGTTGCCCCAGGTGACCGGCTACGTCAACGCACGAGTTCTTGTGCTGACGCCGAGCCAAGCTCGGCGCGATGCGTTAGCCAGGTTCATCGCGGCGCAGGTGCATGAGTGCAGCTTGCCCAATGGCCTAGCAAAGCGGTTCTGGCTGGCTGACCAGAACGTTCTGCCAGAGGGAAATATGGCAAAGTCGCGCTGGTGCCGTCCTGATAGTGAGGTGCTGTGGCTGCTGGTTCCAGTGCAGGCGCTCGCACGATGTGCGGATTACATCAAATAGTGACCCTCAAGAAGACCACAAATGAATACCGATATCTTCAGTAAACACATCTAAACATTCGCTGTGTAATGCTTTATCGTATTGACTTTCTTTACAAGATTATGCAATAGTTCTTGATCATAAAAAACATGGCTAAGTTGTGCCGAGGATGTTGTCGGAACAACTGTGGAAGAAAGCACACAGTTGTGTAAAAGATGCATTCAAGAAGCGAAATGTTGTCAAATTAACTTGACTTGGTTTCAGTATCGACAGATTTATGAGGAGCTTCTAAGAAGTTATATGGAATGGAACCAGCTACTTTGCGCTGTTCGTACCAGTGATTTGAACAAAAGAAACACTGAGGACCAAACGCAGTCTGTGGATCACCGGACGCAGTTCATGCGCGACTATGACAGAGCCATCTTTTCAACCCCTGTGCGACGCCTTCAAGATAAGACGCAGGTATTTCCTATGGAGCCGCACGATGCAGTTCGCACACGACTGACGCATTCTTTAGAGGTTTCTACTGTCGCCCGAGACATTGCCTATGCATCATCTCAGTGGCTTTTGTCTAAAGGGGAAGTAACCCCGGCTCAAGCCCAAGATATTGTAACTATCGCCGCAACTGGCGGGCTACTGCACGATATAGGAAATCCTCCTTTCGGTCACTCTGGCGAGGCCGCACTTTGTGAATGGTTCTCCAAGCAGGGAAACGATTTTTTCGCTTCTTTTGCTACTTCTCAGAGTCCAGGTCATGAAACTCAGTATGCTCGCGATTTTCTTCGCATTGATGGAAACGCGCAGACCCTCCGACTCATTAGTAAGCTCCAGCTTCTGGCAGATCCTTATGGCCTCAACTTAACCTGCGGCACCGTATCAGCCATGTGCAAGTACCTTTCCCCTTCTCATGAAGCAGGCACCAATCCTAGTATTCACGAGCGATCCAAGCCTGGGTATTTTTTTTCTGAGAGCAGCTTAATCAACCAAATTCGTAAGCGTGTTGGTACAGGAGATGCTCGCAATCCAATTACTTATTTGATCGAGGCCAGCGATGACATTGTTTATTCAGTCGCTGATATAGAAGACGGCATAAAAACAGGTGCAGTAAATTGGGAAACGATTGAGGGGTCGCTGGAACGATATTTTCGAGATACTACTCATTCAGATCGTGCAATGCTTAGAAGTTGCATTGAAGATGCTACCAAACTTGTCGAAAAGGGGGAAAATTTCTTCGGTACCACGGGACGTAGCGCCATGGGACAGGCGTTTCGTGTTCATGCCATTTCTATCATGGTAAAGGCTGTTTTGGCATCGTTTGAGCAGAACTACGAAGAAATTATGGCTGGAAACTATCATGGAGAGTTGCTTTTTGACCATGATGGGGCAGCTAAATCGCTAGTGAGTGCCTGTAAACAAGCCGCACGCGAGCATATTTACAGGACACCAAAAGTCCTCAAGTTGGAGATCATGGGGCGCCAAGTCATACAAGATTTAATGGATATTTATTGGGAAGGTGCTATGCAGTATGAAGGTAAACCATTAGACTTGAGGAACTTCGGTGGGAAAGCCTATTACCTCATGTCCCGTAACTATCGTGTTGTTTTTGAGAAGGCTTGGAAAGAAGGTAACTTGCCAAAAGCCTACTGTAAAATGCAGTTAGTAGCTGACCATGTTTGCGGAATGACCGATACATTTGCTTATACTGTCCATAAAGAAATGACAAATGGCTGATCTTCAACGGAACCAAAGTGGCTCTTTCCACCTTGATCAGCAAGATAGGCTTACAAGGCTCGTAGAGAAATTTATTTGTAACCCCGATCCTGCCTGGGCACCTCTTAGAGAGGTGCTTCAAATTATTTCCAAGCAGTCATGGCATGCTTGCTTGTTTGGAGGCCTTATGTGTCGCTTACTGGCTCATGGATTTAATTACAAGCCGCGTGATGTGGACATTGTTTTAGCTGGAGCATCCACAGGGGACTTACAGCGTGTGTTTGCTGAGTATCCCCATAGCTGGACTCGATTTGGCGGCATCCGAGTTCAGTGGAAAGGGTGGACATTTGATCTGTGGCCATTAGATCAAACTTGGGCATTCAGAGAAAGAGTCATCAGGCCATTTGGTAGTGGTATATTATATGGGTTTGACCGTTTGCCTGAAAGTACGTTTCTTGACATTGAGGCAGTAGCCGTAGAACTGACAGATGATTTGCAAAAAGTACATCAAGTATATGAAAAGGGCTTTTTCAAGGCAATACAAAGCAAGCAAGTGAACATTAACTTGGAGTATAACTCCTCGCCCGAACAGGCTGTGGTGCGTTCACTGATCCTTGCCTGCCAGTTACAATTCACTCTCGGTCCAGAGTTAGTACATTATGTGGCACTTCTCGCTCAAAAAAACAAAACAGCGCGACTACTGCGTATTCAACGATCTTTGTACGGAACCCATCCTAACGATGGTCAAATTTTAGAAAACTGGCTCAGCGCCGTGATCCAGCATCAAAGTTACTCCCCTCATTCTCAACCGGGTCTCCGCTTACGAAAAGAGGAACCGTGGCTTGGCAAGAAGCTAGTTCGCCCTGAGCGAAATCCAGAAACCAAAGTAGTGCCCCGCAAATCCCGAACTCAGTATCGATAAGACAGAAGCCATCTCGCGTTAGCAGAAGCTACGGACTTCTGGTCTATCTCGAAACGGCAATAATAGGCAATCATGGCAGAGACAGAAGCGCCCAACTTCTGTAGTCAAAACGAAATCTCAAGAAAAAAATAGCTTCATCGCTATTAATTTTGTGAAGCACAATTTTGATCACAATTTGACCTGTCCCTAAAGTCCGACTTGTGCGGCGGCATTGTCGCGGAACAGGGACCCGTCCCGGATGTAGCGCCTGGCGACCATGACGCTCTTGTGCCCCGTCTGCGCCATGATCGCACGCTCGGAGACCCCTGCCTGCGCTGCACTGGTCGCAAGGCCCGCCCGCAAGCTGTGGCCCGCATACTTGTCCGGGTTCAGCCCCGCTTTCTGGGCCGCACGCTTGACAATCAGTGCCACTGCCCGGTCGGAAAGCCGCGCCGCTTGCAGCTGGCCGTGTCGGTTGACGGACTGGAACAGCGGCCCCTCGGTCAGCCCGCACTTTTCCATCCAGGTCAGGTAGGCTCGCACTGGGCAGGTGTGGGGATGAGAGCCGTAGGGGATGCCGACTTTCCGTCCCTGCCCTTCCTGATCCGTTTTGCTTTTGCGAATGAGGATGGTCAGGCCATCGTGCCCGGCATGAACGTCTTTGACGTCGAGGCCCACAAGCTCCGAGCGGCGGAAGGCACCAGCAAAGCCGATCAGGAGCAGCGCCCGGTCTCGCACGCCCAGAAGCCGGTCGTCGAGCGTGTCGACCATGCGCCCGATCTCGGCGGTGATAGCCGGCGCTTTGCCCTGCTGGCCTGTGCCTTTGGCCCGGCGGATACCGGCCCAGACAAGGCGGACGGGAGCGGCGGTTGTCGGGGTGTCATGGCCTGCGGCTTGATGGACCTGGGAGATGGTGGCAAGTCGCCTTCCGAGGGTGCTGGGTTTGAGGGCGTCGGCGAGAGCGGTCAGGTAGAGGGCGACGGTTTCGGGCCGGGCGGGCAGTGGGACAAAGGCGTAAGGTTGGCACCAGCGGGCGAAGTCATCCCAGTCGGAAGCGTAAGCGCGGCGCGTGTTTTTGGATTTGGCCTGACGGGCATAGTCTTTGGCCTGCTCGCTGTAGGCCGCGAGGCTCACCGGCAAGTTCAGGGTTTCCGGCGGCGGTTCATTCTGCTGACTTGAACCTTGCTGGTTATCGGCTTGCTTTAGGCTTTCCTCCACACTGCTTTTTCCTGGATCTTGCGGGCTGCTATTTAAAGGTATGGCGCTGGAGGGCATTGTATGCGAGGCAGCATCAACTTTCGGCGGCATGGAATCCTCAGATGCGGCTAACTGGAGTGTCATAAAGTCAGTTTCACCGTTCCTTGCCCCCTTTCCTCCTGAGTTCCGATAATCGGGCGTTATCGGAAGCTAGAAAAGGCGAAAGGCAGTAATGGGAAACCTGTCATACGATTTCCTCCGTTTCACAAGCCTGCTTCGCGGGAGTGTATATTGATCGGGTTACGATGAACAATCCATAAGCCTGGCAACGAATAATTAACGTCTGAGCCAAAGGCATCTTGTGTAGCCTCCTCTACCTCAGGCACATCCGAGATCAGACCGACGATAATAGACAGGCTCTTTGTCAACTTCCGCGCCAGGATGCCTTTGACGAGGGCCTGCTGGTAATTAGTAGACATGTTCATGAAAACAAAGTCATATCTTTGGTCATGAAACCGAGCGGCAATGTTTTCCGTGGATTTAATTTCATGAAATGAGAGTTGCCCTAAAAGATGGAAGCGCTGGATGTTATCCTGTATTGTCTCTTTCGCCTGACTTTTATCCGTTACCATTCCGAGATCATCGCAGGTATCAATGTGAACTTCGATGCCCTGCTCGCGAAGGAGAGAGGCCCATGCTACAGCAGTTCGCCCGGTCCCACTGCCAAGCTCCAAAATGTTCATTGATCTGTCCACAGAAAGCGCAATATGCGAAGTTACCTCGACGGCAATAGCTTCGCAAAGGTCATCAGTCGGCACGCCAGGTATGTCCTGCCAGTTTTCATAACCGCCGCCAACCCAGCGCCAAGCTTCATTGACGGAAGCTGAAGGATAACGCCGGGTCCAAAGACGATTGCCGAGGAATCCGCCAAACATCGGATTATGCCAAATATGCTGTTTCTTGCCGTTCCATAAGTTGATCCAGGATTGAGCGGAGGCATCGAAGACAAGTTCCTCACAGCGCTTCCAGGTGGGATTCCAGTTGACATTGTCTTCGCGGTGGAAGTGTATATGCCCTAGAATGTCATGTTTTGCAACGACGGCCCGAATGAGGCCTTGATCTCCGTCGCTGTAACTTCCGGCGTACTGGTAGTGATAGCAGCTTTCGGTGAAAAACATGAAATCCCGGATCATTGCCTTTGTGCCCGGCCCGTTGACGTAAAATACGATCCCTGCATTGAACCCGAACTGGTCTTTACGAAAGGTATCGGGTTTTTTCACTCCCAAAACGCTCTCCAGATTGACAAGTTCGTCCTCATCGTCCTCAAAGCCAATAATGTTATTGAGCGCGCTGTGCTTGTCAAACATCTCGTCGACACGGGCCAGCAAAAAGGCATCACAGTCAATATGAACAACACGCAGATAGTTCTTCACACACAGGCAGTAGCCTGTACAATATGCTTTGACGTTCAACGGATGTAGATGTTGAAGTTTGCCAAACCCAGCGACCCGATCCTTGTGATGCGGATGCCTTAAAGATGGCACAAAATCAGGGTGATAGAAGTGTGAGGAATCCCCTGCGTATAGGGGGTCCTCGTAAACCAGCGGCTGAACCCAGCCGTCGATTTCGTGGAAGTATCTCAGTTCTACATGCTGCTGCATGCAAAACTCAGCGAAATCCTCGAAATCCTCGTCAATAAAGAGGACGATGTCGGCCTCTTCCGGCGAATAAAACTTGCGGATCGAGGAAACTAATCCCATCGCCCCAAGGCGGTACTTTGCATTCAGACAAGAAGTAAAACAAAGCTTTTGCACATATTCGTCATTATTCATGACACGCTCATAGTAATAATACCCAGGCGCATCTGGAAGGCTCTTGATCCAATCATCACCCGATGGGCCATCGATCCACTTCCACGCCGCGTTCACCGCCTGAGCTTTATACTTTCCTGTCCAGACTTTTTCGCCTCCTGCACCGTGCCAGATGTATTGCCGCCCGCCATCTGCGCTGTTATACCAGCTGTCGGTCTCGGGGTCGAAAACCAATTCATCCGCGCGAAACCAAGTCGGATTCCAGTGCACTGCGTCTTCCTTGTAAAAGATAATGTCACCGAGGATATGGTATTTGGCAACCAGAGCCCGCAGTACCCCTTGGTCGGCAAAGTGACCTGCATACTTAAAGTGGTAACAGCTTTCCACAAAAAACATAAAGTCGCGGGCTAGCTGCTTGATCGCACGATTATTGACGTAAAACACAATGCCAGCATTGAACGCGTAGTCGGTATCCCTGAAATCCACGGGTTTAGGGGTGTCGAACAGCGCCTCGAAATTTTTTAGCTCTTCTGCCCCATCATCGAACGCAATAACTGTACCCGGTTCATCGTAGCGAGCAAAAATCTCATCGACTCTCGCTAAAATGAAGGCATCACAATCGATATGAATAACGTGGCGATAGTTCTTCACACACAAGCAGTATCCTGTGCAATATGCCTTGACGTTCAACGGATGAAGATGGCGGATGCTTCTCAATCCTGTCTCGCGGTCCAGATGATGCTCTAAACCTGGTTTGAGCTCAAAGTCTGGATGGTAGAAATGGCTGCAGTCATTGGCGTAACGTGGGTCATCGTAGACAAGCGGATAGGCCCAGCCTTCAATTTCCTCAAACAGATGCAGGTCCACAGAGTTCATTTCGCAGAAGCGGCGAAACGCCTCAGAAGGGCGATCAATGAACAACACAATGTCCGCTTCGTGACTGTCATAAAACTTGCGTATCGACTGGATAAGGCCGACTGCTCCCGGAATAAACTTTGTGTCGAGACTGCTTGTGAAGCATAGCTTTGGGAGATAATTCTCGTCGCTTAACACTCGCAAGTGCAACGGTAAGTCTTTCGGATTTTCCGGAAGCAATGATGTATGCGGAGACGAAACGAATTCTGACCATTCTGATCGTTCCACCTGCAGTGCCCGGACCCGGTCAAAGATGCAGTCAACTAAATCCAATTCATCTAGTTTTTCCAGTGCGGCTTGCGCGAGCCTCTCGATAAACCGGCTGTCGCTTTCCGCCATGACAGAGGGAATGACTTGATGCTGAACACTTGGTTCAATTCTGCTGCTCACTGTGACTTTTCCTTCACCCTCTTGCGTTTGCTCTTTTCACTCAAACCCACCAACTGATCATACAAGTAAAAATTTAATTAATGGCAAGATTTATCTCTCGCACTTTTCATGCATCTGCTGGCGCTTCATGCCAGGCATAAATAGTCCGCCAAGCATAAGTATCAAACTTCAAGCACCGCTCTACAGCTGCAATGACATCGTCTGCGCCAATCATGTCAAGGCACTTTGGCAGTGGTATGCCTTCGGTCGTCGCAACAGGATATAAGCAAAGACTTTGATCCTGCTCCTGGCCATCTCCGAGAGGAACCGTCCGGCTTTTCCAGCAGCCTCCGTTGTCGCAGCAGGGCAGGCAGCCATTCGTGTGCAGGAACTGGTGATGCGGATAAGCTTCCCACTGAGCAGGCTCACGCCCTCCCGCAACAACAACGCAGGGGCGGTTAGTTGACCGGCCATGCCGGGCTTCGACAGCCGCAGCCAGATGCATAAACATCGTAACAGGGCAAACGACCCCGTCAGCATGATGCATCAGACGCACCATTTGGCGAATGTCAGTCTGCCCAACAAGATCAATCACGCCCGATAACGGTTTATGGGTGTGGTCGTCATAGGCCCCACCGCACTGAACGAAAAGGATCCGGTCCTTGAAATGATCTACAATCCGCTGATACCGCACCGGATCCCACCATTTCGCAGTAAAATCAGTTTTTCCACCGCTGACAATGATCCAAAACCGGGTGCCTTTTTGCCCGGTAATCTCATCTACCTGCGACGTCCAGCTCTTCTCTTGCTCCGTCAGATGAATGTCTCCCTTGAACGCATGGGGCTGGATCTGTACGCCGAGCTTTTCCGAGAGAAACAAACGGAAGGCATGGATGAAATGGTAAGGAAGCTGGTTGCTCTGATGGATGAGCGGATAAATGCAATCGATAACCTCAACGTCGTCATCGTCTTCTTGGAGCGGTGTTAGGTAAGGATTGTTTTCCCAGAGGGCTGGATACGGGGTGCGAACATCCGTCTGATACTCATTTGGAAACGTCAGGTGAATATCGCGCACGACAGCCGTGAGCATGAGCACATCGCCCGGTGCCAAAAAGTGTTTCAGTATAATCTTGCGCATAATAAAAGTTTAGATATGAGAGGTCGTATTTGGGAATAGTATCTCGGAAGTCAGGGATTTGGAGCTTCGGCAGATCGAGGTATGAAAAACAAAACTTGGAAACGTCAGCTTCTCAGACAAATTAGAACACTTTTCAGTATTCTTGAAAATGCTTCTCAGGCACCAGGAATCTGACTTTCAAGACTATCTTTCTGAGAAACCCGGCTGGCAATAAGATCGGCGACCACTTCCACGAGATTGTTGCTATATTCAAGTTTTCCAGGCAGGAGATTTGCCGGATAGATGGCCTGTCGATTTTGCCTGCGCTCTGGCAAAAGGCTGATCAAATCATGCGTCCTCTTGGAGTTGATGGCGACGGACCACTGCTGGTGTTCGACTGACACGCAGTTGTGACGGAAGATAGAAAACACAGCGTCCCTGACATCTCGAAGATTGAAATCATCCCCAATAATTATTGCCTTTTGATTCACAAGCTGGAGCGCAATGACGATGTCGGCGGCGACTTGCTTATATTCATGAGAGCCGTCGATGTAGACGAAATCAAATCGCTTTGCGCCAAATCTTGCGAGTAGGTTCTCGTTTCCGCCGACGTGATGAAGGGTCACGTAGCGCTCGAGCCCGAAGAGAGCAATATTTTCCTGTACCTTGTCAATAGTCGTATAATCATCCGGGTAGTCTGGGCTGGATGCATAGATATCGCAGGTATCGACATGGACGTCAAACCCTTTTTCCTGCAGCGATAAGCAGAACGCGATGCTTGTTCGCCCAAAGCAAGTTCCGATCTCAAGAACGTTCAGATGACGCCCGGGTTCAGCAGAAAAGAACTCTGCTGCTCGATTTGCAACATACTCGCAGTTGTGCGGCGTCAGAGCGCCGCGAATATCTCGCCAATCCAGCCGGTAAGTGCCGCCGATCCATTGCCAGGCCGCATTGACTGACGACGACTGATTGCGGCCGTTCCAGACCGGATTGCCCTCCCCACGCCAGAGATATTGCTTCTTGCCGTTCGAATCGTTCGTCCATTCCTGATGCTCTTGATTGAATGTTAAACTATCTCCCCGGCGGTCTGTCGGGTTCCAGTTGATGTTGTCCTCAACCGCTAACTGTATTAGCGCTAAAGTAGAATACTTGGCAGCAAGCGCACGCAAAATGCCTTGACTGCCCGATGTTCCGGCGTACATCCAGTGATAGCAGCTATCGCTGTAGAACATGAATTCTAGCGCAAGTTCGCGGACGCCAGGACCGTTCTTGTAGAAGACAATCCCATCATTAAATCCATAATCTTCATCGGTCGCGCTCGCAGGAAGTTGAACTCCAAACAGCGCTTCTAGATTTGGAAGCGTCTCCCGCTCATTGCCAAATGCAATGACCGTATTGTCTTCCGCATGAGATTCCCATAGAGCATCCACACGTGATAGTAAGAAGGTGTCGCTATCAAGGTAGACGACCTGCTCGTATTCGCAGACGCACAGACAATATCCAGTGCAATACGCCTTCACATTCATTAGGTGAAGATGCCGGATTTTATGAAATCCAGTTTCTCGGTCGACATGATGGTCTAAACCCGGTACTGGCTTGAAATCTGGATGATAGAAATGCTGACTGCAGTCAGCAAACCGAGGATTCTCATAAACCAATGGTAAAAGCCATTCATCAATGCTGTCGAAAAAATGTAGACTTACACCATTCTCATTGCAAAATGCTTCAAAGGCTGAGTCACGCTGTTCTAGAAAAATGATAATGGATGCTTCATCGATGGTATAGAACTTCCGAATAGAAGCGACAAGGCCCATCAAACTTGGTATGGAGAGAATATTTCCGCAAGTTGTGAAGCAACTAATGGCTGAGAGCATGTACGTAATCCTTAGCAAAACAGATTCCAGGACAGCTTCCACGTCAAACTACGCGACGAACTTCTTAACCACCAAGTCTTCGCTTCCGTTGCCGAAACTCAGATTCGCGTAGGAGCCTATCGCACTGGTACAATGAAAAGCGTCCGCACAGAAGTTTAAAGTATAGGCTACCTGCCGCGATTGCGCGAGCTTGGTAGCAAGGCTTGCAATACCAAGACCAAGCGGAGAAGAAGCCGCCTGGCTAGATAACAGAAACACTTATTTCGTCCATGGCACATATAACGGCGGAAACTTCATAATTATTTCACCTCATGGAGCACCGGTGTCAGTAAGAAGGCATGCGTCTCGCCACTGACCCGGCCTATGCCAACAATCTGACCGAAGTTGTTGATTGAGTGTGCTTCCTGGAGCTCCCAACCACTTCCGGCGGCTAATAGATTATTTAGATCCTGTGATTGCCCCTTGCTGTAAAAAAACGCATGATAATCACCATCTGGAAGTTCCGCAAGGCCCACAACCTGTCCCCTGTTGTTTATTCCAAGAGCATCGCTCAGTTTACTGCTAAATGGTGAGATATCGCTCATTTTTCCATCATGCCACCAAAAGGCGTGCCTCTCAGGCAGTATTCCTGAAGTTAAAGACTGGCCAACGACCTCTCCGACATCATTCAGCGCGCGCGCAGTGCTGTAACGACCACCAAGAGTACCCAGATCTAAAATATATCTTCCAATCCAAAGGCAGGCATGATAGTCCGCGTCATGGCCGCTGCTGGTATAGGAGAAACCCGCGACCTCTCCTCGTGCGTTTACAGCTAAGGCTGTACTGTCTTCCAAGTATTGACCCGCTTGATCTGGGTCACGAACAAGCGTACCCAAATCATGCATTTTACCACTCCGCCAAAGAAAAGCATGATGACAATTACTGTCAACCATAGACATACCAACAACTAACCCTTGATCATTGACGCTATAAGCGGAATCCTGATCTCCGCCCAGTGTGCCGAGGTCTTCTTTACTTCCATTGCGCCACAAAACGGCATGCGGTTTTCCACCCACCATTCTGACGGTTCCGACAACACAGTTTCCGGCTGAAATTCCGTAAGCATCACTATTGTTAGTGCTTTGAGGTAGCTTTCTTAAAAGTGACATTCGGGCGTTTGGAATACCAAGCCTCGGAACGACTAAAACACCAGGAAGTTGGGTTCCGGCGATAGGACGGGCATATTGGCCCATTGGCAGTTCGTCCCCTGGCGGATTCCCAGAAACCCGTTGAATTTGGGGGCTTAAATCCACCATCTTTCCCTGCGTTCCATTCCGAACTGCGGGCTTCCACAAGAAGGCGTGGCCTTGAGCCTGCACACCATTTGATGTGGCAGAAGTTCCGGCAACTTCACCTGTACTGTTGATGCTGAAGGCTCGGCTCGTGCTTCCGCCGAGCGTACCTAAATCCGTGATGGTATAAGCTCCGGCAGCAGCAGGTGCTGTATAGGTAACAGGTGCCGCAAGTGCAGCAGATGCTGTAACCAAAACGCAGGTAACGGATAACACAAAGTGTTTGGTCGCAGCACGGCGGCTTATTAGGCCAATGCAGCGGCTAAGGCCACAACAAGCATTAAGTGCAGGCCCAGCTTCCGAGATTGGATCGAAGTTGTGATGCTGATAATTTGGTGACTTGTGGTGAACCGCTTTTGAAGATGCGTAGTGATCCAATTTGGGTAGGCTCCTATTATGAGAGGCTCTCAGTGAAATTCTGAGACCGAAACAACGCCCTATCGTGGGACAATGGCCGTATGACGGCTGTCGATTAACTAAGGTGGCCCCAGAATAAACGCATGCACCTGATGGTTGATCGTCCCGTAGCCGACGATCTGACTTGGATTGGAGATCGCTGTCGCCTTTTGCAGGACCCAACCTGAGCCGGCAGGAAGCCAATTATTGAGATCGGTCATTGTGGTTCCATCCGAGAGAAAGGCATGATAGCCAGTATCTGTGTAGGAATTTCCAACGACCAGCCCAAGATCGCTGACACCTGCCGCAGAACTGTACTTATACAAATCGCTCGGCAGTGTCCCTAAATCTGTAATCGAGTTGGGCGTAGGCGCCGTGTTAATTAAGAAGCGGAAGGCGTGAGTATCGCCAGTGGCCATATCTGCTTCCCCTGCCCAGCTATAATGATTGCTTACAGCAAGGACGCGGCTGAAGGACCCGCCTGGCAGAAGATACGCGGTAGGATCTATCTCTGTTAATTTTGCGGGGGAAGAAGAAAAAACAGAGGCGAAGGTCGTTCCTAAAAGAGTATCGGTCTCTCCAAACACATAATAGTTAGCCGAATCCAGCGCGTAGGCGGCACTATAGGAGCCGCCGATGAAATCGCCTGATCGATATTGATCTAAATCATAGGCTGTCATAGTGTTGCTGTCGTACTCAAGCATATGATCATTCTGACTGCTGTTCTCGGAGACGCCGCACAGAAGGCCCGCATCATTGATGCCATTCGCCATACTGTAGTCTCCAGCGTTCCCTCCCGTTCCCAGCGTTCCCAGGTCCGTCATTGTTCCCGATGTTCCTCCTGGTTTCCACAAAAAGCCATGTGGCCCCTGAATGGGCGTATAAGACGATCCTGAAACCTGCCCCGTAGAATTGATGCCGGAGGCGGTGCTTTCCGATCCTCCCGGCAGCACGCCCAGATCCTGGATGCCGTGCGCTCCGTTCCAAAGGAAGGCATGATGAGCTCCAGTAGTTGTATCTGCTTGGCCTACAACTTGAGCCTGGATATTGACACCGTAGGCGGCACTCGTATTGCCGCCGAGGGTTCCGAGGTCTTTAATGGTCAGCAGGGACAGCGGGGTCAGCAGAATAGCATGGGGCGTACCGGAATAATTAGGATTGCTGTCTTCTTCCCCCGTACAAACAATCTGGCCTTGATCGTTAATACCATTCGCGGAGTTGAGAACCATCTGAAAGCAAGCTGGAACCAAAGTATTAAGGTCAACCATGGTCCCGGAGCTTCCATTCGGTGTCCAAAGAAACGCATGATAAGTGCCGTCACTAGCCTGGGCCGACCCCACGACTTGACCGGCGGTATTAATCCCATAAGCGACGCTGGATGTCCCGCCAAGTGTACCTAGATCGTCCGTCGCAACCAAGGTGCCGCTACCGGTGTGATGAAAAGCATGATAAGTCGTATTGTTGGAGAGATAAGAATAACCGACAATCTGCCCGGAGGCATTGATCGCCTTAGCCTCGCTTGTCGTGCCACCGCCGAGCGTTCCCATATAATCCGACGAAAGATAACTTCCGTTGCCAACATGGTGGAAGGCTTGGTCTCCAGCGGACCTTAATACAAACCCCACATACTCACCAGTATCGTTTATTCCATTAATTCCAGCTTCGACACCGGCAATCTGTAATCCAGAAGCAACGCTTGTCCATGTGAAGGGTTGAGCACCCGAATTAAAACTGATTTGACCTGCAACAGTAACCGTTCCAACAACCTCCCCCCCTGCATTGATGGCAAAAGGATATTCACTGTCCCCTGAATAATTGTCCTGAATGTTCCCTAAATCTGTCATGGTTCCACCACTATAAATGAAGCCTTCTAAATATCCATTGGCATCGCCATCAGGCGTAGCTGACGATCCGACAATCTGGCCACTGCTGTTGATCGCATTTGCGCCGGAACTAGGGGAACCGAGATTCCCAAGATTTTGCAACCCATGTGTACTATCCCACAGAAAAGCATAATCGTTGGAAAGACTCGCATCTGTGTAGATGTACCCGACGACTTGCCCTTTATTGTTAAGGCCCTGAGCACTCCCTAGCCCAAAGTCAGAGACAAGATATGTGGGGGCCGCCGCTTGCGCTGGATGAGCGGCTAACAACAGCAAACAATTCAGCACAACAAAGAGCGGATTTACATTTTTGAGAGTTCGTTTGGTCAAGGTTTCTATCCTCAAATGTCTTATGTGCATTTGCACAAGTCGTGCAAATACTCGTAGGTACTGATGCCAGTCTGCCGCTTCCCCGTTGCCCGCCGTCACCGTGGCCCGCAAGCACACTCTGCTCGGCAGTCAGCTCGTCGCGGCTGTCGTAGCCGTAGGAAAAGGTGTGGCTGATGTTGGGGGCGATGCACTAAATCTGCGGCATTGTTCGTGATGTCGTTTAATTGGAACAACAATCGCCGATTGTTGACTACAACAACTGTTTGCATTTTTCAAGCCTTTTGCCTTGACGGTCGAGTAAACAAGGAAATCGTCTAAAAAGTAAGGCGTCAGATTCAACAAAAGCGCAGTGAGCAACAGTATTGTACTACTCCATCGCTTCTTGCCGCTTAAAAAATCTCGTACACTCAAAGGCAACCCAACAATTATTCCAATGATATACACAAGAAATGTTGGCACTACAAACGGTTCTATATTAACGGAAGCTCCCTTTTGGGCGACTAACAGATTGGTATCGAATAGCAGTATCAGAAAATTGAGTGCCAATCCAATTGTTAATCCCGTAGGAATTCTTGATCTGGTTGAAGTAAGCCGTTCATCGCCCACTGTGCAAACAGGCGGTGGCGGCCAACTGTGATCAGCGCTTTCTGATACATCTGGCTTTCTTTCTTTCATTCATATAAATCTTGAGTTATTCGCTTCTTAAAAGCCATATTTTTCTGGTCATCGGGGTTGGAAAACTCTTTATCTATCACAAGGGCCGTCCCACACCACGGACAAAACTTAAACCCGATTCGCCCCTCTACTGACACGGGTACTTCGGACACAATTCGTACATAATCTTCTTTTTCAATATCAAACGACCTAAAGATCAAATGTGGAACATTGTTCATATTAAAAACACTTACAGGAGTTGGGTTTTCTTTTGGAAGGTAGGCAGAAAACAGACGTTGTCCCTGCATTTCAATCATCTCTGCCATCTGTTCACAACATGGTTTCATTTAATAATCCTGAATTCGTTGAGCATTTGCTGCTTAGCCCCTTTTCTAAATACCCACTCTGTAATTGTTCTTCCATTCATACTTGTCCTGGCTGTAGTAGCTAGTTGCTCTTGTTGCCATTTGAGAAACACGCGGCTTGGCACTCGAAACTCGTGTATTGGAGCATCGCCTTTTATTACAGCCGCAACATCCTCTTCTGATGTTCCAGTTGACAAAGGTTTAGTAGGGTTATCCAAAAGCCCTTTATGGAAGAAACTGACAAAGGTTTCTCCTTCATCCTCGGCTACCTCTTTTGCAATTGTTTTTGCAGCTTGCCGTGCCGCAATTGCCGCTAAAAGGCCCCGTCCACCAGCATACAGACCTCGTACTTCACCACCGCCGTATGCAAGAGAAAGAACGGTAACTTCAATATCAAAATTCCTCTGGTTTTCCCGCTGGTGTTTATTAAAAGCAAGTACTTCTGCCGCGCTGGCCTTGTTGTACGCTTGAGTATAAGTTTCTGTTCCTCGATGATCAAGCCAGTCCATCCCAGCAGTCCGCTGGAGGTCATACTGGCTTGGGTTAATTCCTAATTGATCAGTCCCATCCGGATCCATCTCGTTAACCGGGTTGTTGCCGGTGAACCCGTAGAGGTTGATGCCGCCCTTGTAGCCGATGGGGTCACGGTTGATGAACCGTCCCTGGCCGCTGTCATAGTAACGGTTCGTCAGAAGCTGTAGTCCCGTCTCAGGGTCCGTATAGTACCCATGCTGCCCCCCGAACCCCACCGGATCCTTGTACGCCTCAGCCGTTCCTGTTGCCGCATCCAGGTCGCTGCTCGGGTTGCCGTAAGCATCATAGAGCACCGTGTCCTGCACATCCGTCGCCTGGTTGTTCTGGCTCTGGCGCTGCACCAGGTTTCCCTGCGGGTCATACAGATACTCATAGTACTGCTTGCCGTAATCGGTGCTGCCGCCGAACTTGACGCTGCCGGGATAGTAGCGCCCCCGCCACCCGTCTGCCGCTTCCCCATTGCCCGCCGTCACCGTGGTCGTGGCTCCCGACTGCGTTTCTTCCAGCAGCGGCGTCTCCCCGTCATACAGGTAGTAGGTCGTTGCCCCTGCCGCCGTTTTGCTCGCCCGTAAACCGTCCCCGTCATACGTCGCGCTAAACGCCATCGGCGCGGTGATGTTCGTCAGGCGGTTCTCCGGGTCGAAGCTGAAGTTTGCCGCACTGTTCATGTACGTCGTCGGATTGCCGTTCCCGTCAAAGCCGAAACCACTGCCCGAAAGCTGGTTGTCGGCGTTGTGAGATGTACTCATGCTGCGGAACGTCAAGGGGTTCTGAGCCAGGTCATAGTTGAAAGACTGGTCATGATGCGCCGAATACGGGTCGGTGCCGTTGTAGGTGAACAGGTCTGGAACGCTCTTGTCTTCGGATAGCTCATCACGCGAGTCGTAGGAGTAGCTCTGCGCCCGGCTGGCGTCTGGCGCGTTTCCCAGGGCCGGCAGCTCCGCCGACTCGGTGAGCCGGTTGCCGGCACCGTCATAGGTCATGTTTAGGAAGTCAGACAGCAGAAGGTGATCCTGCACGGCTGTGTTCCGCAGGCCAATCAGGAAGCCGCGGGCGTTGTAAGCATAGTCCGTCTGCGTTCGCGGTCCCACCGTCCGCTTGAGCCACCCGTTGCGCTCGTAGGTATGGCTGGCAAAGCCGCCGGCCCAGGGGAACGTCGCCTGTGTCAGCCGCCCAATCCCGTCGTACTGGTAGCCGTAGGTGCCCAGCCGGGTGGCAAGCTGCTGGCGGCTGCCGTCGGCGTAGTAGCTGTAGGTGAACGTATCGTTTTGCGGTCCTCCGGCGAAACTGACCTTCTGGGTCAGCACCGAGTCCAGGTCGTCAAAGATATAGCTCTTCGCGACGTTCGGACTGCCGGACGGGCCGATTGCGATGCTGTTCTCCCGCTCCAGCGGATCGTAGCCGTAGTAGACGTTGGATGCCGCCGCTGCCGGGTAGGTCATGCTGGTCAGGCGGCTATCTACCGCCGTGTCCCGGTTGTAGTCCGTCTCACTATTATTGCCGTCGACCCGCTTCGTCAGGTTCTGGTCGCTGTCATAGGTATAGTTCAGCGTGTCGTAAGGGTTTGCCAGGTTGCCGGGGTTCGGATAATGCTCCTGCTTCAAGTTGCCGATAGAATCGTAGGAGTAGCTGGTCGTGTTCAGGTTGCCGTCGGAGACCGTCGCCACCCGGAAACAGCCGTCATACGAATAGGAAGACACCAGGCCCTTCAAGTCGCTGACCGAAAGCGTTTCTCCGCTTTTGCCGTAGACATAGCTCGACTGCCGCAGAAGGCTCCCGCTCTCGTCATACAGCGTCACGCTTTTGGCCGGTCCGCCTAGGTACTGATAGCTGTAGAGAAGATAAGCCCGCGCCGTCGGCGTCATGGGATTGGTGGCCGGATACAGCACTTCCACCAGTTGATCGGCTGCGTTATAAAGCAAGTCGGTGCGGTTGCCGATGCCATCAATGGTCGCGGTGGTGTTGCCGCGTCCGTCATACTGATAGTAGGACACAGTGGTGTCCGTGGTGCCGCCCCCCGTCACAGTGACGGATGTCGGCTCCCCGATCGCCTCACTTGCTTGCGTATAGGTGTAACCGATGGCGCTGTCCGTGACGCTGGTATAGTTATAAGCGGCTGTCCGGCTCGTGGCGGCATTGTTCAGCATCGCCGCGCCCTTCGTGGGTATGGTTGTCACGCTCAAAAGGTCGCCCAGGCTGCTTGCGCTGGTTCCGGTGTAGGCATAGGTCGTTGTGACCGTTCCGGTGCCGTCCACATAGCCGGGCAGCGGCGAAACCACGTCCTTCAGCAGGCCATTATAAACCCCGTCTCCCGCAGCAAAATAATCCATCGTGGTCGGTTGCTTGGCTGTCGATACGCTGCCGGTCACGTTCACTTCTTGAACGCCGCTCAGCTCGCCTAGGCTAAAATCGGAGGGGTAAAGATACACATAGTTTATGGACGTACCGCGCGGATCCGTCACTGAGACGACGTTACCGAAGGTGTTGCCTGAAGTATGAGCAGTATCGTATTCCGTCGTCACGGACTGGCTGAGACGGTTCGTGACGACGTGCGGCAGGTATGGCCCCTGGGAGGTACCGCTGGCAAAGTACGAGATGTGCGCCGAATTATTTGCCGCATCGGTGACCCCTGCAACCGTGTTGTTTGCGTTCAGGTTCATAGTATCGGCATAGGCCGTCGTCTGGCTTGCATCATTATTGAGGTAAGCCTCGTCCGTTGCACCGGCCCTGTAGTTGTACAGGTGCTGCCTGCCGGAGCCGTCTGGTGTATCCACCTGCGACTGCACATGGCCAGCCGGATCGTAGCTGGCAAGAGCGCTGGTATACGTCGCGCCGCTCGGGTCGGAGGGATCAGGGCAGGTGGCCGTGTTTAGAAAGGGCATACCGCTGATTGCCTGATAATCATACTTCCAGAGAGCGTTGGCGTTGCCTCCGACTGGCTCGATTTGAGACACAGCCGTTAGAACCGGCTTGGTCAGGCCAGGATCGCTGGCAAGGCCAAAGGTGTAGGAGACCTGACGATGTTCGGCGGTATTGGGCGAAGCCAGATCCTGCAGGGCCAGCAAGTGACCATTGGCGTCATAGGAGAAGCTCAGCAACGTGACAGGGGAAGCGGCATCGTTCTGGACGCTGGTCAGCCGGTAATTGTTTGCTGGAATGTCCCGTACGAGAAAGATCGAATGGCCGACCAGGTTCGTAATCTTTGTCAGGAGGTACGTCCCGGCCGCGTAGTTCGCGGAAGCTGTCCCTTCCTGGGTGAACGTGTAGACGGAACGGTCCTTGAAGGTCATCGTGAGGGTCGTAGAAGACGGTGCTTTTGCCAGATACGGCACGCCGCCGTTCGTCGTCAGGGTACCGCTGGTGCCCGTCCAGCCTTCTGTCGCCCCAGTGTTGTAGTGCAGCGTGAAACCACTGCCGACCGGCACGACGTACAGGTCGTAGCTGTCCGTCCAGCCGGGAGAAAGTCCCGGCGACGCGTAGCCGGCAGCAGCGATAGAGCTGCGGTACAGCCGCTCATAACTTGTGCTGGGACCCACCGAGTTGTAGGCCCACAGGTCTGCTCCGGGCGAGACTTCTTCCACGCCTGAGGCAAGATCAACTCCCATGGAGGAAGCCGGTCCGGCCCCATCTGAGCCGATGTCGCTATCGGTTGGAATGGTTCCCATCGCCCAGTCCGGTGCAGGAGCATCCGCATAGTAAGAGCCGGGCAGGTTGACGTTCAGCGTCTCGGTTTTGCCGCTGCCGTTTGCGGTTGCAGTGATCGTCACAGGCGTATTGCTGGCAACCGCATGGGAGGAGGCTTTGAATGTGCCGGTAGATGCGCCGGAGTTAATGAAGATGCTGGCAGGCACCGTCGCGGCGGCGGTGTTGCTGCTGCTGAGACTGACGGTGACGCCGCTGCTCGGCGCTCTGCCGGCGAGCGTGACGGTGCCAGTGGAGGAGCTGTTGCTGAGGATCGTGACCGGAAACATGCTGAGCGCCGAGACGACGGGCGGGACGACCGCAAGCGTAGCGGACTTGGAGCCGCCAAGCGTGCCCTGAATGACAGGGGCCGCCGCCGCTGAGACGGGATACGTCGTCACCGCGAACGTCGCGGTCTGCGATCCCGCAGGAACCGCAATGCTTGCCGGAACGGTCGCCGCCGTCAGGCTGCTGCTGAGAACGACAGTGAGACCTCCCGCCGGCGCGTTTCCGGTGAGCGTGACGGTGCCTTGGGACGAAATGCCGCCAGTGACGCTCGTTGGAAGCACTGACACTGCAGCCAGCACCGCAGGAACAATGGTCAGTGTCGCCTGCTTCACCTGACCGCTGTACGTTCCAGTAATGGTGGCAGCGGTCGAAGCCGTGACCGGCGATGTTGTAATGGTGAAGGGGGCGCTGAGAGACCCCGCAGGGACGGTGATGGTGGACGGAACCACAGCGGACGGGCTGCTGCTAGACAGCAACACTTTAGCTCCGCCCGCAGGAGCGTTGCTGTTCAATGTCACGGTACCTATGCTCGAGTTGCTTCCGGTGACGCTGACGGGGTTGACCGTGACCGATGACAGCGCCGCGAGCGAGCTGACTGTCACCATTGCCGTGCCATGAGCGCTGCCACTGGCGGCAGACACGGTGACAGCACCCGTCGGCGCGGTCGCCGGGGCAGTGTACGTGGTGGTGGCTCCCGTGGCCGGGCTGACCCCCCCGCCCCCGCTTACGGACCAGGAAACAGTCGGCTGGGTCGCCAGGGCAGTTCCGAACTGGTCTTGCACCGTGCCGGCGAATGGCTGCGTTGCGTTCAAGGCAAGTGTCGCAGTCGGCGGAGAAACCGCGATGCTGGTCGGCGTCGCGTTCACGACGACCGAGGCTGCGCTTGTCGTGCTCAGGCCTCCGGCATCCTTGATCGTCACCTGAAAACCATAAGAACCTGCCTTGGTGAACGTCGCCGTCGTGTTCTTGGCCGCATTTGTCCCATTTGCCGAGAATGCCACTGCGGCAGGCGGCGTACCTGTGGTCGCCCAGGTGTATGTTAGGTTGGATTCGCCGCCGTCGTCTGCCCCCAGTACAGACAAGGCCGTTGTCGTTGCTGTCACAGGACTAGGGGTTGCCGATGCTGCCGTGGCCACGGTCGGCGCAGCATTCGTCACCGTCACCGACGCGGGGCCGCTTACGGTTCCGCTGGTCGCTTTCACGCTGGCGCTGCCTGCCGCTGTCCCAGCGGAGTAAACACCTGTGGTACCGACAATCGTCCCGACCCCGCTGGCAACGCTCCAGGTAAACGTCGGCTGCGTCGTTAGGACCGTGCCGTTCTGGTCTTTAGCGACTGCGGTAAACGGCTGCGATCCATTCAGGTTCAAGCTGGCAGTTGGCGGCGAAACCACGATGCTGGTCAGGATCGGGTTTGCTGTTACCGTCAGACTCACGGTTGCTGTGTGAGCCGTGCTCCCGCTGGTGCCCGTGATCGTCACGGTCGCTGCCCCTGTTGCTGCTGTTGCGCCCACTGTCAGGGTCAGGGTGCTGGCAGTTGTGCCAGAAATCGAGGTGGGCGCAAACGTCGCCGTGACTCCAGTCGGCAGGCCGGAAGCGGTGAGCACAACGCTGCTGCTGAAGCCACCGGTGTTGGTCAGGCTGACCATCGTCGCCTTGCTGGAGCCCTGAGGGATGCTCAGGGCATTCGGGCTGGCGGACACGCTAAAGTCTGAAGCTGGGACGACAGGAAGTGCTGAAGCTGTGTTAGAGCTGCTGCTTTCGCCGCCTGCGGAGAGGGCAGTCACGACATAGTAGTAAGTCGTCCCGTTGGTGACTGTGGAGTCAGTGTAATTCGTCACAAAAACCACGCTGCCGTTGATTTTTGCGAAGGGACCACCCGAAGCCGTAGCGCGATAGACGTTATAACCCGAAACGCCCGAGACGGCACTCCAGCTCAAGGAGACATTCGCGTTTCCCGCTGTCGCCACCAAGCCAGATGGAGAAGCAGAGGGCGTTCCTAAGACTTCCAGCCCATCCACCTTGGCGTAGTTCACTGCTCCATTGGTAAACGCCACCACAATCTGGCTGCTACTATTTGCCACTGCTGGGTAACTCTTGACGAGGGCGGTGTTTTTTCCGGCCGCCGCGAAGATGTCAAAGTTGGTGAGTACCGACGTGCCGTTGACGCTGACGTTAAACTCACGCTGGCTGGCCGCAGTAAAGTACAACTCAGCAAAGTGCAGGCGCAGAGTATAGGAGGCACCCGCCGTCAGGCCGGGGAGAGTATACGTGAAGTTGCCGGAGTTGGCGTTGCGCTCGGTCTGGTACACGGTCTGCGGGGCGGGGCTAGTGATGCCGGTCGTGGTGATGGCAGCGGTGGAGCTATAGGTACCGCCGCCGCTGAAGCCACTGTCTGCACTGTAAGGACTGGCCGTCCCCCCACCCGCGTTGATTGCCAGAACTTGTGCCGGCAACGCAGCCACTGAGGCGACGGGCGCCACGCTGGTGCTGCTGGAGTAGGCACTTTCACCTCCGGCAGTTAAGACGGTCACGGCATAATAATATGTCGTGCCATTCGTCAACCCTGTGTCCGAGTACGAAGTGGACATGACAATGCTGCTGTTGACCTTCGTATAAGGACCGCCGGAGACCGTGGCACGGTAGACATTGTAGCCCGAAGCGCCTGCTACGGTACCCCAACTCAGGGACGCGCTCGCGTTCCCAGCGGTCGCCGCTAGGCCATTTGGACCAGCGCCTTGGTCAATACCGACATAATCCCCGTTGCCGGGGGAGGGTGCGTCAAAATAGGTGCTGGAATTGCCATCTAGGGCATTCCCATAGACATTGCCGTTGTTATTATATGAGCCAGCAGTCCCAAACCCTGTTCCCGTCAGCTTGACGGCGTTTGTACCGGTCCCGCTGTCAAACTCGATCTCAGTGACGTCGCCGTAGCTGCCGCTTGGCCCAAGATAGCGCAGGTAGCGGTAAATGCGCGGGTCTATAGTGAGGGCAGCGGAAGTATAAGCATCCGTCGGAGCCGTGGAAACGGTGTAAAGGGTGGTCCAAGTGCTGTTATCACTGCTACCCTGGAATAGGCCGCCGACCATTCGGCTCTCGTAAGTAGGGCGAGGGAAGTAACGAACCTGGCCAGGAGTTTGCGCGTGTGCCGCCGGCAAGATGATGCCGAACAAGGCTATGAACATGAAAGATAAGACCAGCAGCCGGGAAAGGCAATTTTCCCAAACGGTCAATGGGCAAAAAGAGACAATAGCAGCAGAGAATCGATTCATCAAAATCCCTTTTCAGAAAAATCGCTCAGCCAAAAGAACGATAAACACAATTTCAGAGTGGAGAACCTGAGCAGCCCGAACCACATATGACGAGTGCCATCAGTAAGAGAAAACTGCGCTCGTTATCGAAATGGCCAAGAACTTGTTCCGCTCCAATCTTGTTCCGCTCCAATGCGGCAAAAGTGGCGTTAGGCTTCTTTAAACAATAAAGATGCACAGAAGGAACCGATTTCCCACAAGTTGCTTAGGATACTATAACACGAGTCTTGACACTATTTTACAAAATAATAGTTAAATCTGCATCAAACTTTCGAGAACTACTTTCTGGATTGCACCCCTGAAATGAGACAAACAGTTAGGGTGGTATACTCCGTGTGAAGTGAATCCCTCCGTCCGTACCACTGGGTAGAGGCAACTCCTGCGGGTACACTACCCAAACGGAGACGATTATGCCTACCAAAACGCCGCGCACCTTTGCGCGGGAGTTCAAGCTCGACCTCTGCCGCCAAATCCACAGCGGCCAAAAGCGGCCCGCCCAGCTTTGCCGTGAGCACCAGATCGCAGAAGGGCTGCTCTTGCGCTGGCGGCGCGAATACGAGATGCGGGGCGAGGCCGCATTTTCGGTCAAGGACACGCCCGAAGTATCACCCACGGCTCTGTTGGAGCAGAAGGTGGCAGAACTGGAACGCTTCTGTGGGCAACTTTCCCTGGAGAACGCCCTTCTAAAAAAGTTAGCCAACACGCAACGCCCGCCGAACGGTACGCTGTGATCGCCGCTCATCGGCAAGCACATCCTGCCGCCTCGGTGCGCCTCATGTGCCAGATGCTCGGCGTGTCTCGCTCCTGGCTCTATGAAAAACCCGTAACGGCAGAGCCAACGGAGGAAGACACGGCTTTGCGCGACGCGATTGAGCGGCTGTGCCTGGAGTTTCCTGGCTATGGCTACCGCCGCGTCACCGCCCAGCTTCACCGCGATGGCTGGACGGTGAACCATAAGCGAGTGCTGACCGTCATGCAGACCGAAAGCCTCCTGTGCCGTTTGCAGCGGGCTTTTCGCCCGCCCTCGGCAGGCTCGACGAAAACGGCCTACCCGAACCTGACACAGCACTTGACGGTGACGAAACTCGATCAGGTCTGGGTGGTGGACATGACGTACATCCGTCTGCCGCAGGGCTTTGTGTACCTGGCCTGTGTTCTCGATGCCTTCAGCCGCCGCGTGATCGGCTGGCACTTAGCGCGGGACATTGACACGCGCCTGACATTGGCGGCGCTGAACCAAGCGATTGCCGCCCGCCGCCCAAGTGTGGGTCTGATCCACCATTCGGATCGGGGCGTTCAGTATGCCAGTGCCGAGTACGTCGCTCGCCTCTGCGAGATAGGGGCGTGTCCGAGCATGAGCAAGGCGGGCTGCCCGTATGATAATGCTAAAGCGGAAAGTTTCTTCAAGACGCTTAAGAAAGAGGAGGTCTATCTCAGCCAGTACCAGAACTTGGAGGAAGCGCGAACCAATCTCGGCGCGTTTCTGGACGACGTGTACAACGCCAAGCGCCTGCATTCCAGCCTCGGCTACTTGCCACCGACGGAGTTTGAGGCGAGATTGACGAACTGACCCGTATCCGCAAAAGTTGACTCTCGCCACTGGTACGGAAAATGGGGTTCAGTCCACCTCCGGTCGCGCCAGGGTTTGAGTTACTCAAGGTATATGTCTGAGCTTGGGCCGGTGCAGAAGGTAGTACGATTTGACAAGGCACAGTATAAACGCGTGTTATCAGCTTCGGCGTAGCTGTTTGAGCGGCTACTTGGTCGGGCAAGCGAACTATATCGTCGGTTGTAGCAGCAGTGTCGTTAATTTGGATCGTAAGAGCCGATGCTTTTACCGTGACTTTGTGGTCGGGGCTTGTTAATCCAGGCTTCACCGCTCCAAGCAGCACTAACAGTGCTGATAAAGTTACGGCTGTAATTTTGCCGTACTTCAAGTTACGATAAATTGACACATCAAGAGTTTTATTCATAGTATTTGACTATCGTGCATTTTTTGGATGAGTGTGATTATTGATGTTGCTGCTTGGGATATTCTTGAGGTGTCCCCCCTTGCAGTTCCGTGTACGCTACTTGTGCTGATAACGAAATCACAATCTCGCAGGCAGCCGGACCTTTGGCCTGCGTCACTGCCGTTATCTGGGACGTACCAAGACCCATTGGCAGAATTTAGCGACGTCTGCGGCGCTGAACTTTTGCCGGGTGTACATTCGGCTGATGGAGATACAAGTGGCGATGGAGTGACGATCGCGCTGCATGCGCCTCGAACAGTAGCGCCTATGGCTGCTTAAAGTTCGCCGGCATGATCAACAAGTTTACACTAACATAGTCTTTACTGTTGCTGTTTGATAGATCATGTATGTCAGGATTGCATCAATTACGCCGCATGGGTTTTGTAGCTGACAGTATAAGGCTTAACAAATGAGATGATTTCGTCTCAGGAATAGAAGGCCCAGTTTCTAATTCTATCTGATTCAATAGCTTGCTTGCTTCTACTCCTAGCGGGATATGGATTTGCGATGATACATAGCATCCAAGCGCAATGAAAGCATTCCTGTTAACATCGGGACGTTGAACAACATCTAATGCCAGTGCATGACCAACAAAACTATTGGTCCGCATCGGCGCAGCCAAACCAAGAGCAGTTAAAGAAGCTTCCACGTATGAAGTTGACGTTAACACAGCATTAACAATTTTATCATTAGGTGTTGATCCATTGATGAGAAATCTAAACGCAAGAATACGGAGAAAAGGGTTACTAGAACTCAAGTAAGATCTGTAGATATTTTCGGAACCGAGTGTTGAATTAAATTGCTTTGACTGGTCTTGCAAGATTGTGACTACTTCGGGCACAAATTTGACATATTCGCTCGGTATAAGATATCCCATGGGAACATTATGAAAGACAGGATCGCTTCCTGCACCTGTATAAACCAATTCTCCTCCTTTGAGCAAACTCTCATAGTTTCCTTCCTCATTTTGTGAACTATGATGCTGGATTCGACTGACAGGTATATCAAAAGAGTATCTGAAAGAATGTTGCTTCAATTCTTTATGCGTTGTGTAATCAACTTTTGCATTCCCACTAAAATGGATGACATCTGTACCGCCGGGTATAGGATGGCGTTCTCCAGTCGCACTATCGATCCAGCCGCTCAGATCAATCTCACCTCCGCTATTGCTATCTGGCAAAACAGAAACTACAAATAATGTATTCCCATTGACCAAAAGCTTACTGAAATCTAGAGTTGCCAAATCATATGTAACTGTTGCCTCATGGTCAAGATTGACAGAAGCTTCTGGCAGTTGAGCATTTGCCCGGAGACTTTCACTAAAGATGAGCAAGAGAATGATCGTTATTATCTTGTTTCGCATATATGGTTTCCCAATCTCTTAGCATCGCTCTGGATTTGGCACTACAGATCGAGCTTGAACTCCCGCGCAAACGCATGCAGCGATTCAGTAAGCACACTATATTTTCCGTTTGGAAAGTGTGCCCGCAGAAGTTCACTTCATAAATTTTAGGACTTACGCAGTCGGAGTGTAAATCGGCATGAGTGAGGCATCGAAATTACTCTCAATTTTGCTTCAACTGCGTAACTCCTAAATTTATTGAGTATAAATCGTTCCAGTACCACCAAATTTGGTGGTTGTCACCGTAGCACCATAATCACCAGCGACTGGTCCGATAACAGTAGGCGCAAGCTTAACATCAGTTTGGTCTCCTTTTGATGCTGTTACTGGTGGCATGGTACTATCGGCGTTGACACTCCAAGTATTTTGAGCTAAAGGTGTACACTCACGTGGTGAAGAATTGAACTCGGATTGAGTACTATCGTGAAAAATAACACACCATATTGTAAAGCTATTATTTACGATAGCTTTCGCTGCTTTCATGTATGTCACGAGAGCAGCCTGAGGAACTGCAGAGGTTCCAACATACGTAGTAAATGAGGTCGGGAAAAATACACCTGGGTTATCCTCTGCCTGTGTGTAAGTGCCAACTGGTTCAGTTGAATACGGATAGGATTTAAAGGCTGGTTCATCATATAGAGGTAATGAAGCTCCTTTTGCTACGCCATCATTATATTGTCCCGTGAACTGCGTAGTAAAAGTTATAGTGTTATAAACTGTTACCGATAAGGATTGTTTAGTTTGCCAGCTAGGAGCCATCGGTGAGCTCCAAGATGATATATCATTGCAACTCATGACATTTTGTATAAAACCCGTCTTTAAACTTTTCAACTGTGGAGCTGTTTCATCTAACCCACTTGGAGTAACAGAAGCTATGCACTTAAAAGAAATGGCATAACTGCCTCCAGCTTCATATTCTGTTGTTTGAACTCCATATTGACCACCAATACCGTCGAAGACCATTTGCGCCTGATTGAATGAAAACACGGTGACAGGCTGCGAGACTGGAGTGCTGTTTGCCGATTGTTGTACTTTGATGCTGTCATCGTTTACTGCTAAACTAAGCTGTTTTCCAGAAATATAGAACGCAGAGGTCGTTGATGTATTTCCAGGTACTTTCGTATTAGGATCTATCACAATGCTGAGTGTAGAAGCCGCATCACTGCCGTCGCTCTTCAGACCAAAGCTAACGAGACCTCCGGTCGCGCCAGGGTTTGAGTTACTCAAGGTATATGTCTGAGCTTGGGCCGGTGCAGAAGGTAGTACGATTTGACAAGGCACAGTATAAACGC
>JBPBQB010000264.1:0-71197 GCA_050954545.1 Janthinobacterium lividum
GATGCTGGACTGGGAATGAAGGATGCGGGCGCAATAGGATAGTTAGGGCTGTGGCCATAATAACCATGTCTTTCATCAACTGCGTCTTTCAGCAGCAATGTCTCTGAGCTTTGGTCTTTAGCTTTGGGAATAGGGCGAACTAATGACGCAGAACTCGTTGCCGTCCGGGTCGGCCATGACGACATAGTCCGCGCCGGGCGGGTAGTCCCGTACCAATTGGGTGGCTCCCAAAACTGTAAGCCGCTCTATCTCTGCCAGTTGATTGTCGGCGTACAGGTCGAGGTGAACCCGGTTCGGCCCGGTTCGGCCCGGTTTTCGGCCCATCCGACTGCTGGATCGAGACGTTTGCCCAGCGCCGATTTGGATCTGTCAGTACCGCAAAGGTCGGGTCTGCATCTCTAACAACGAAATGCAGTGCTGCTGCCCAAAACTGACTAGCCCGCTTTATGTCCTCGACATCGATGACGACAGAACCGATAAACAGTGCCATACAAAATTCCCTTACTCTAAATGACTCCGCCATCACTTTGCTTGCCATTCCAACGGACCCATCAACCTCTTACTGCATAGTGTCGAGCACTGTTTCAATTATCTTAGCAGCTTTTCTCGAAAATTGATTTTAATCTCAAGCTCTTTGACGTGCTGCGGGGCGCGTAGGCAGTCACAAAGACATTTCCAAACCTTCCTTGACAACTTCACTTCCTGACAACTTCACTTCCTGACAACTTCACTTCCTGACAACTTCACTTCCTGACAACTTCGCCAAGCGTTTGGATATAGTTGATCTGCCCTTCGTGATAGGACATATTCCAGTAGGAATGAAGCAGGTCTTCGCAAACAGTCGTTGTTTCTCCAGGCAGAGTGATTGTCAGCGCAAGATCTTCCTCAGAAACAGCGCGGATTGCGGCAGCGAGAGAATCGGTATTTTCGAGGAGTGCCGCCGCTGCCTTCTCCAATGTGTCTAAAGCCGCCTGGGCGTTTTGACGTTCTGTGCGCCCGGCTTCGTTCCAGGTGCGCTCCTGTAGCAGCTGAACTGACATCTGATTCATAATGGCGCATTCCGCCACTAGATCAACTGCGGAGCGGCTTTGACCCAGAGGTTTCCAGTGCTGCCTCTCTTCGGGAAGGGCGCGGGCGGCGGCAAGAAGTTCCTGCGCTTTCTTCTGCGTGGCACGGGCAATATATTCCTGGATAGTCATTCGTTCGCCTTTTTATTCACCTTTTCCTGGTGTTCTTATTTTTCCCGGTGCTGTTCTCTTTTCTCGGTGCTGTTCGTCCACTTAGATTAAGACCGCTATCTGGTCTGCCCCCAGCCATGGATCTGTCCCCTAACATTGCTCATGCAGAGCCACGGCTTTCTCCTTGCGTCAGACCTACTCCGTCTTGCGTCAGACCTACTCCGTCTCGCTGCTCCCGGACAAGCCAAGCTGGATATCGCCGCTTGGCACATAGGTACTCATCACAACGCCGGTGCTCGAAACCGCCGAGCGAACAAGCCGCAGCGCCGACGGCGTGGCGGTCTCGCTGAAGAGGCGCTTGCCCCGCCCAAGCACCACGGGGAAAGTCCATACGTTGTATTCGTCGATCAGGGAGGCACCTTGAAGCGTTTGGATCAAATTGCCGCTGCCGATGATCTGCAGGTTAGGGCCCGGCTCGGCCTTGAGTGCGAGGAGTGCCGAGACGACATCGCCGGGGAGCAGGACCGAGTTGTTCCAGGGAAGCGTCGTCAGGGTGCGCGAAGCCACATACTTTTTGGTGGCATTGAACGTCTTTGCGATTGGATGGTCTTCCGGCTGGTGAGGCCAGTACGCCGCGAAGATCTCATAAGTTCTGCGCCCGAGCACCAGCTCGCGATCTTTCATCAGCTCGCGATCCGTGCCATCGAACCCCGCGGCCGAGAGGTCCATGCTTTCGTCCCCGTAGGCAAACATCCACCCGCCCAGGGTAAACTCGCCTGTCGGGTCTTCTTCCGGTCCGCCGGGCGCTTGCATGATGCCGTCAAGGGACGCAAATGTCGATGCGATAAGGCGTCTCATAGAACCACTCCTCTCCTAAAGCCATTCCTCAAATTAGTCGGATATTGGTAAAAGTTATTCGGGTTTTAGCCATGGGCGCTTCCTCGTTACCACACCGCGAGCGCTCGGCCGATCTATCTGGATGCAAGTAGAATGACATAGGACTGCAAGCGGCGATAAACACAGGTCTTTGATCTTATCTCTTTTTGATTTTATTCCTCTTACCATGACCCATCGCCACCGGCAGGAGGCCAGAAGCCCTGGATCTGCCGCAGCAGAGCGACCTGACCGAAATGATAGGCGTTGTGAAGAGCAGGGCACTGCGCAAGGTCATAGGCAATATCACTGCCGGCGCGGTCCGCGCTTGTTTTGGTTCCATGCTCCGCCGCTGCCTGAGCACAGAGCTCAAGCCCTGCGAGGAACGAGGCACGCAGATCATCCCATTCTCCTGCCTGCAGCACGGGAAAGGTATCATCCAAATGTTCCGGTCTCGCTGGCTTCTGGCCTTGTGCCCGTGCGCTCCCGCGCTCCTGCCAGAACTGCATGTGGGCGACGATCCGCCCGATCGAGTACAAAGAGCCCGCAGGCGCTGCCATAGCTTGCGCTTCCGTTAGGTCCCCCAGCAGCTCCTGCGGGGTCAGGAACTCGCCGGCTCCCGTCAGGAGTTCTCCTACTGCTTCGGGTGAGACCGTGTATTGATGTACTAAAGTGTTCATTGCTTATTATCCAAGTGTTCTCAGTCAAACAGCCGCGAGTGCAGCACGGCTGTTTATTCGGCTTGTTCCATGCCACGGCAAACCTGCTGCGCGAGGTCATTCGTAGCGTGTGATTATTGCCTTGCCATTATTTTATCGCCCTGCCATACGATGAGCATCGGCAACCTGGCCAGCATGATACGAAAAATGAGCAGCCACGTGGCGAAAGCACTGAGCAAACGTGCCAAGGAATGCCTGATATTCGGCTGGGCAATCTTTGCTATTCTGATCAAGGTCTGCCTCAGTCAGATTATTTAAGACGGTGAGCGTGTGCGAGCGAACTTCCTGAAACTGCTTCATTACTTCATCATAGGGAGGATAAACCTCTCTGTTTCCGACTGCTTCTGTCCCCGGCCCAAAGAGCGTCCACCAGTGAGCGAGCGGATTTTGACTGCCCAACATAATCACTTCGATAACCTTCGCCTCGGAGACAGCCTGATGTCCCAAAATCCATAACGGATGATTGCCCCCTTTGGAGGTTGGAAAGGTGAACAGACTATCCTGCATTGTCTCAATGAGCGCCAGCGCCTCACTTGATGACACTTCCAGGCTCATACGAATATAATCTATTGTTTTCATTCAATTCTCTCTTCAATTCAACTCTCTTTTAGACGGTATAATTGCTCCTGCCGCAAACCCGGCTACTGCCAATCGGCCTAGCGGCCAAGTTCAATTGCACAGCTGCCCGGAAACACCGATTTAGTTGTTCTGAATTATGTCGCAGAAGCAAGGAAGAATGAAGCATCCCCCCTGTTGACACTAGCATCAATCTTTCATTTTTCTCATGTGGTGAGATTTTCATCCCCAGTGCAACTGGACCGTCGTGAAAGATTTTCGTTGGAAAAGTTTCTCGTTGTCCTAAGTGGTTCTAAGGCACTTACGCTTTGATAATTACGCTTTGATAAAGTCTACTAGGTCGCAGTTGAAGCGGTCCGGGTGGGTTAGTAGGAGGCCATGAGGCGCGCCTTCGTAGACTGCAAATCGGCTGCCAGGAATTAAGCTTGCTGTTTTCTTACCTGTGAGAGCGATCGGACTGCTCTGATCCATATCGCCGTGGATGATCAAAGCGGGCACAGCGATCGCGCTGAGTTCCGCCCGCTGATCGGTTCCAAAGCTCGTTCGGAACATCTCCACGCTGGCTTTCGGGGAGGCTTGCAAGGTCAAGTTGATGCCCCACTGCATGATCTCGGGCGACGTATGGCAATCGGGGAGCCCCGCCCCAAAAAAGCCGGGGGCAATACCGGCGACGTAGCGCGGTCGATCTGCGCACATCTGCGCGATGAGGGTTTCCCCCACCTCCGCGTCGATGCCGCCCGGATTGTCTGATGACTTTGCCGGAAAGGGCGTGGTCGTTGCGGCAAGAAGGATGCGGGCGACGCGCCCGCTGCCGTGGCGGGCCAGGTAGCGGGTCACTACCCCGCCGCCCATAGAGTGACTGATGAGGGAAACGTCGCGTAGGTCAAGAGACTCCATCAGGGCTGCGAGATCGTCCGACAGCGTATCATAATCAAACCCCACGCCTGGATCGTCCGAGCGCCCGCAGCCGCGCTGGTCGTAGCTGATGCATCGAAATCCTCGCTCCGAAAGCGGAAGTGCCTGATATTCCCAGCAGCTGCCGCCAATAGCCCATCCATGCACGAAAACGATCGACTGGCCCGCGCCCCAGTCTTGATAATAGAGCCGCGCTCTGCTGGCTTCTACGTAAGGCATACTCTTTTCCTTTCTTCGCTTTGTTTTTTACTTGCTTATTTTTCATCTGCCTGCGGCTTGGCTTGTGCGAAGAAGCCTGAAAAGGCCGATAGCGTCGAACCCCATCATACCGTGGGTGAAAAGGCCATGCAATTACCTGTGAGGTAATGGTTTCGCCGCCTGCCTTATGCTATCATAGCCCCACGAGTCACACTGAGAGCGATGGAACGAGATCTACAAGGCCCTGTCACTAGGCAAGTCAAGCACTAATGACGGTGGGATTGTGAGAGAGTTAAGAATGAAGCAAACTGCTAGCCGGGTGGGGGGACTTCTGCGAGAATGGCGCCATCGCAGAAATCTAAGCCAGCTCGATTTGGCCTTGGAGGCCGATATTTCCGCGCGGCATTTGAGCTTTCTGGAAACGGGACGCTCTCAGCCAAGTCGGGAAATGGTTTTGGGCCTCGCGGCGCGGCTCGCAGTCCCCCTGCGGGAACAGAATGCTCTGCTCATCGCCGCTGGCTACGCCCCGGTGTTTTTAGAGCACTCGTTCACGGACCCTGCCCTCACCGCCGCACGTCAGGCTGTAGAGTTGGTGCTGTCAGGCCACGAGCCGTACCCTGCACTCGCGATCGACCGCCACTGGACTATGATCGCCGCAAACCGGGCGATCGCACCGCTGCTTGGCGGTGTCGCATCCGATCTGCTGCTGCCGCCCGTGAATGTGCTGCGTCTTAGTCTTCATCCAGAAGGACTTGCTCCGCGGATCACCAACTTGTCTCAGTGGCGCACGCATCTGCTCGACCGCCTGCGCCAGCAGACCAACAGCACCGCAGACCCCGTGCTTCAGGAGCTTTATCAGGAGCTGATGAACTATCCGGCTTCGCTGGGGTCTCCGGCTCCACTAGGATCTTCGGTTTCGCACTCGGGCCTTGCTGCACCCCTGTCGTCACTAGGCCAAGAGGCGGGGATTGTCGTGCCATTGCAGCTTATGACGCCTGGCGGCAGCCTCACTCTGCTCAGCACAACGACCGTGTTTGGTATGCCGCTCGACGTGACGCTCTCAGAAATTGCCGTGGAAGCTTTTTTCCCTGCCGATGATGCTTCGGCGACGATCCTGCGCGAGTTTGCGGCCACTTCCTGAGAAGCAATTCTTTAGCACAGATCAAGAGGTACGAAATCAAGGGGTACGAATGGTTGAAAGAAGGTGAGCAATGGCTATCGATTATCGAAATGATGCAAAGCTGAGTGCAGAAGACGTAGCGGTTCTATTTGATAAGTCTGGTATTCGCCGGCCGACGAAAGATCTAGAACGTCTCCAGCACATGATCGACAATGCAAACCTGATCATTACCGCTTGGGATGCAGACACACTTGTGGGGATTGCCCGTGCTCTCACCGATTTCGTTTGGTGCTGCTACCTTTCGGATCTCGCGGTTGATCAAGAGTACCAGCATCAAGGCATTGGGCGTGAACTCCTGCGGCAGGTTCAGCAGGCCCTCATGAGCGAGGAAGTGACCCTGGTGCTTTTGTCCGCTCCAGAAGCCATGGCCTATTATCCCAACGTAGGGTTTGAGGCAGTGCAAAGCGGCTGGATGATCAAAAGGACCAAATAAAGTTAGAGATTACGCAGTAAGTTAAGTGGATTTTGGTATTAAGGGACAAAGTATTACTATGCCGCACGTACACGGCATCCCATATGGACGCGGCCATTGTTATACATTGGACGCCGCGCCTGCCTTTATAGGAACCTCTGACAATAAGGGATTTGTCAGAACTGTCACCCATCCCTGGCTCAAGCCAATACCATCGCCTATGGTGTCGTCGCTCGCATGCGGGTTGCGAAATACCTGATAGCCCAGACGCTTTTGCAGGTTCACCGGACGCTGGTTTTCCAGTGCGGCTGCCCCGACCAGGCGCGGCAGCTTGAGTGTCCTAAACGCATACTCCACCAAGCACTAGCATGCTTCATAGGCCAGCCCCTGTCCCCAGACTTCTTTGTCTGAGTAGATCAGCGTGTGCAGGACATCTCTGTCGGCTGTCTGCATTCGGCGCAGGTCAAGCCGCTCCGTTTCAAAAGGTCCCATAAAAACTCCTATTCCCCGTGAAGATAACTTTTCGGCAACTATCGAACGTCAAACAAACGCCTCGAAACATGCCATCACCGGTCATGGCATGTGCGATGCGGGGCGCATCCGCTCTTCTTCTATGTTCCAAGCATGCATCTCCGCCCAACCTGACAGCGCCAGGATCGGACCGCGCAGGCTCTCACCGAGCGGTGTCAAGCAATATTCGACCTGGGGTGATTTGGTCGGGTAGACGGTGCGCCGCAAGAGACCGTCGCGCTCCAGGCGCCGGAGTGTCTGGGTCAGCATCTTCTGTGTGATGCCCCCGATCTTACGCCGAAGCACCCCATGGCGCTTCGGCCCGCCGAGCAGAGCGAGCAGCACGAGAAGCGTCCATTTGTCGGCGATCAGATCTAGCGCCCGCTGTGCCGGACATTCTGCGTTGAACACGTCGGGTTCGATTTCTTTTCCCATGATGCCATTTTAGCGCATTTGGCTCACTGTATGCACTGTCCTCAGCTAGGCACTTTTCTGTGCCTACTTGAACGGCCCTTGCGCCGTGGTCTACAATGAGCTGAACAGAATCCTCAAGGAGACGACCTATGAAAGTGATTGCCTATGACCGCTTTAAGCCGGGCGTGACGATGGAAACCATCACACCGCTGTTGCCCGAAGAGACCGCCTACGCCTGGCGCCTTTGGAAGCAGGGCATCATCCGCGAGAACTATGCGACCGCCGATGAGCCGGGCGTCGTGATTATCTTTGAGGTTGCCGACGCGGCGGAGGCTCGTCGTCATCTGGACAACTTCCCTATGACCAAGGCGGGTCTGCTGGAATGGCACTGCATCCCCGTGACCGCGCCGCTGCCCCTAGAAGCGATGTTCAACGCAGAGGCGCTTGGCCGGATAGCGATGCCGGACGCCGATCTGGAAGGCGCAAAAGGAGATCACTGATGGTAGACACTTACGGGCTGGACATCCCGCGTACGCTGGAAGAAGTCTGCGATCCTCGCCGGCTGGCGCTGCTGGTCTACGACATGCAGGCCGGTATTCTGAGCCAGATCGCTGACAGCGCGCGCGTCACGGCCCAGGTGACGCGTGTGCTGGACGCAGCGCGGGCGGCGGGAGTGCGGGTCTTCTTCACCCGCCACCTGTCCCTGCCCCCGGCTCTCATGGGCCGGTTTCAATACCGGCAGGCGATGGCCTGGCAGCGCGTGGACAATCCGGCGCAGGTCCGCCCCTGGTTTCTGCGTGACACGCCTGGTTTCGCGCTCGTTCCAGAGATCGTGCCTCGTCCCGACGAGGCCATCGCCGACAAGATCACGATGTCGGCGATGGAGGGAACGTTCCTAGACATCGCCTGGCGTGATTGTGGCATTACCGCATTTGCTGTCGTTGGGGTGGCGATGGAAGTAGGTATTGAGCCGACCGCCCGCCATGCCGCAGACTTGGGCTACATTCCCATCATCATTGCGGACGCCTGTGGGGCGGGCCACCAAGAAGCCGCTCAGCGTGCCCTAGACGGCTTGCGTTATTCCGGCGACTCGTTGATTACGGACGTGGAGACGTTCTGCACTTTGCTGGGAAATGAACAATGAGCTTGTAGTACCAAGGCTGCGTCGCATTTTTCGGCGTGCGGCCGCCACTGGAACCGTTTTAGCGGCGGTGGTTTCGGTAGAGTAAAGCGCTCTGGTCGCCAATGCCTTGACACCATTTTTGATAAAATTACTGTTTTCGATGAAACTACTTGTGCGCTGGAGACCAAGCCATGATCGAAGAACAAATCAAACACTATGCCGATAAATTGCAGTACGAAACGGATGCGTGGGACTTAACGGCTGCGCTTGAAGCAGGAGAAGCTGTGACTATCATTGATGCCCGCTCGCCCCAAGATTACACACTCGAGCATATTCCTGGTGCGATCAACATTTCACACCGGAATATGACCCTCGAGACAACGGCGCATATTGGCTCCGATCACCTAGTAGTCACTTACTGCGACGGGATCGGCTGCAATGCCTCAACCAAAGCGGCATTCAATATGTCTCGGCTGGGATTCCGGGTTAAAGAGTTAATGGGCGGTTTGGATTGGTGGAAGCGTGACGGCTACCCGACAGAGCATGAGGGTGACTAGTTTGCTCCTCACCGGTTGTGCCTGCCAGAATGTGACCATAGCATTCTTTATAGTGACTAGCCTTCACGAAAGAGAAGACCACGACGACTGAAATTGAAAAAGCCAGTGCCCCGCCCGAGTATCTGATCACTGAACTTTCCGCCTCGACCTGATATTCATGCAAGGGTTCTGTTTGCTGCCAAAGCAGTAGACGCCGTCTACGTACACCCAAACCCGCAGAGGAAGTGCTGGACGGTGGCTCACTGAAAGGATGGATCGTGGCGCGGCACCCTCTGCTCGAACCCCCCCCTGCTCAGAGACGGCCTTCCTCACTGCGGCTTGGTGTATGAGCCAGAACTGGTCCCTGTGCAGCCCCAGCCCCATTGCCCCTTCCAGGGCTGGCGATACCTCAATCCGAAGGATGCTCCAATGGACAGAACTATCCAGGACAATGTCGAAAAATTGACCAGAGTACGGCCCTATGGATAACAGAATGAGCCGAGCGAAACGTCGAGTCTGAAACGACGCCTCTGACGGGGCAAGGCCCGAGGTATCAAACATATTCCGGCAGTTTGCTACCGCAGGGAAGCACCACTGAAATGGTCACAAAAATCAGACAAGTCAAAAATCGGGTTGATCTTGATTCAGCATAATGCACAACCACCAATTAAAGATTCGCCACGCTGAAGTGTTTTCGACTGTCTCAGAAAGGTTCGGATACTGTTGGCGAATTAGGCAGGGACAGCGATGGTGTGCCGCGAACTTTCTGGCATCCTTAGAAGATGCCGGAGATGCCCATGTGCTTGCAGATCGAAATCGCCTTCTCCGTCCCGGAACAAACCCAGCGTGTAGCGGAGGCAGCCTTCCCGAATGGCAGCCTCTTTATCCATATGCGCGACGAATTAGGAACGCTTTTCACAGACAACGACTTTGTTGACCTCTATCCCAAGCGCGGTCAGCCTGGTCTGGCTCCCTGGAGGCTGGCACTGATCACGGTGATGCAGTTCGTCGAAAATCTTTCGGATCGCCAAGCCGCTGACGCGGTGCGGAGCCGCATCGATTGGAAGTACGCGCTCGGCCTTGAGTTGACGGACCCTGGTTTTCACTACTCTGTCCTCTCCGAGTTTCGGAGCCGCCTGGTTGCCAATGATGCAACGCAGATGCTGCTGGATAAGATGCTCTCGCACCTGCGGGGCAAAAAGCTCCTCAAAGCACGCGGCCGGCAGCGCACCGACAGCACCCACGTTTTGGCGGCGTTACGCGTGTTGAACCGTCTGGAATTGGTGACCGAGACGTTGCGGGCGGCACTGAACGAACTCGCCACTGTGAGCCCTAACTGGCTACAGTCGGTCGCTCCTGCCGACTGGTACGCACGCTACAGCCTGCGTGCGGAGCAGACACGGATGCCTTCTGGTGAGCAAGCACGGCGGGAGTTCGCAGAAATGGTGGGCCGAGACGGCTGCTTGCTGCTCAAGGCACTGGACGCATATAAAGAACACAATTTGGCAGAAGAAGGAAAGCCGGATCTTCAGACTTTGGCCGTCGTACAGACATTGCGCCAAGTCTGGGATCGTCACTTTACCCGTTCTGAGGCAGGCGAGATCCTCTGGCGAGTTGATGCCGAACTCGCACGGGCCGCCACTGCCATCGAGTCGCCCTATGACCCAGAGGCCCGCCATAGCAATAAGCATGACCTTTCCTGGACCGGCTATAAGGTTCACTTGACGGAGACCTGCGATCCTGAGTTGCCCCGCCTCATCACCAATGTCCACACGACCGTCGCTACAACCCAGGATGTGAGCTGCACCGCAAACATCCAGCAGAGCCTGGCCGACCGAGACCTGCTGCCTCAGTGCCACCTTGTGGATACGGGTTATGTAGATGCACAGCTTCTGGTAGACAGCCAGCGGCAGTATGCGATTGAACTCTTCGGCCCAACCCGCTTCAATCCCAGTTGGCAGGCCCGAGAAGGCGGCTATGATCAATCCCGGTTCGTCATAGACTGGAAAAAAAGCAGGCTACGTGTCCTGAAGGAAAGGTTTCGGTGTGGTGGGGCGCGGATCCCCCTGCAAAAGATCATGCAAGAGAGTGTTCCGGCTCTGCTCCTGAGGGGCAGGTAAAGGGGCCTGATGAGCAGGTAAAGGGGCAGGTACGAGTGAAAGTGCGCTTCAGCCAGCGCGATTGTGCGTCCTGCCCCAGCCGGACTAAGTGTGTGCGCTCCGAGGCAGGCCGGGCACGAACCTTAATCCTTCCGACGAAGGAGTGCTATGAAGCCCTGCAACAGACGCGGACGATGCTGAATAGCGAGGAGGGACGCGCCGAGTACCGTAAACGCGCCGGGATCGAGGGAACTTTGTCGCAAGGGGTTCGGCACTGTGATCTACGACACTCGCGGTACCGGGGTTTAGTGAAGACTCATCTCCAGCATATCGTGACTGCCACTGGGCTGAACGTGCTGCGGACGATTAACCACCTGAACCAGTTATCGCTTGCTCCAACCCGTAAGTCTCGGTTTGCTCGACTGTGTGCATGATTTCGCCAACAGTATCCGTTCGTTTTTGAGACAGGGGGAAATTAAGAAGAAAAGCCCTCTTGGCGGCGCGACATTTCTGTAAAGCTTCAAACGCTCATCTGCAAAAGAAACGGTCCATCCTTCTGGTGCGAAGGGGTAGCCGTTTTCCATCATCAGTGTTTGATGCAACAGCCAACGTGTATCAATGACAGTAGGCATCATTCCTGCCGCTGTAGAGTAAGCGTTTGGCAAAAGAGTAAGCGTTTGGCAGCCAAGCAAGGCCGGGTATATAAGTTTAAGCCGGCCAGGCGCAGCAAGCCAATCGCGCCTCCGACTAAGGAGACCCTATGTCAGACAACCCCATTTGGACACAAACAAAGCCGACAATACCTTGAGCAAGAACGAGACTGAGCCAGCGACCAAGCATGACGTGAAAGAGGGCGGCATCATCGGCGCTGTCGGCGGTGCCGTCGTTGGGGCCATCGCCGCTGGGCCTCTTGCCCCCGTAGGTGCCGTGATCGGCGCAATCGCCGGCGGCGCAGGATCTGCTGCTGCCGTCGATGTGGTTGACAAGCATGATCATGATTACGACAAAACTGTGGGCCGCACGGATGACGCAATTTAGTGCGATGCTCGACACCAAAAGTTAGAGTGGCTCGGCGGGAATACCCGCCGGGCCTTTTATTTTACGCAGGACTATTTTATGAGCAGTTTGTTTTATATCGTTGGCGCAGTTCTGGTCGCTTTGTGAATGATCTGGTCGCTTTGTGACTGATTGGCTTTCTGATGCACTTCAGCGGCGGATTGATTCACATCATCTTGGTTATTGCCGTCGCGTTTCTGTTCCAGTTTCTGACAGGTTGCCGTTCAATCTAAGGAGTCACACGCAAATAAGTACAATCCGGCCCGGCTCTCTTACAGAGGGCTAGGCCGTTTCCATATGACCCATGATCAAGAGTTCGGCGCAGCATTTCAATCTCATGCATTTCAATCTCATGCACTGGTACCACTGATAGGGCTGTTTGAGAAAAAACGGTCTTGGTCCATAGGGACGTAAAGTCTGAAACATGCGTTTCAGTATCCGATAACGGTTTTATCCGCTAGCTAATGACGCTTGACAAAAGGCGTCCTATAACAGTGGTGCTCCGCTTGATCGCCCCCTAGTCGCAAATTCCATATCTGGTCTGACGTACATTCGTCTGGGCCACGATTTTGTCCACCTAGCTGTAGTGTTGATACATATTCGCGTCGCTGTTTAGGCTAGGCGCCCGAGCGACGCTTGGAAACGCCACTGGCGAATTTAGCACTGCGGAGGGCCTTGAAAGAGCGCAAGCCTCAGGTGCATCATTCGGATCGAGGCGTTCAATATGCGTCGCGCGAATACACGAGCCTGCTGAAAGAGCGGGGCATTGCCATCAGCATGCCCCAATAAAACCCGAGCCGCAAAGGCAACCCGTATGATATGAAGTAATGGCCTCCTGGACATACAACGCGAAGGCCGAAAGCTCTATGAAGACCTTGAAGTGCGAGCAGGTCTACCTCAGCAAGTACGACAACTTGGCTGACGCCAACGCGCAGATCGGCCACTTTTTGGACGCCGTGTACAACCAGAAGCGCCCGCATTCCAGCCTGGACTACCTGCCGCCTGCCGAGTACGAACAACTTGACAAGAAAGACCAAGATAAAAACCAGACGATCGCACCTTAACTCAGTGCCCTATCAGAAGGATTCAGTCCACTTTGGGTTTCCGTTCCCGTAGCGCCATTTTCAAGGCCGTTGTTGCCAGAGCCGCATCGAGGCGACGGCCAGTGACCAACCAGACAGCGGCGCGAGCGCGCATCAAGAACCACAGCTAGGTAGATGAACTCGTGGCCCAGACGGACGTATATAAGATCGGAGACCCAAATGTGCAGCATCGCTGTTAATGTGCAGCATCGGTGTTGACGAGAAGTTAAACCATAGGTATAATAGAAAGATTAACTATAGAAAAACTAGACAATAAAACAGTAAATCTTCAGCGCGTAAGTTTCACAAGTTTCAGCTACATATTTAGACAAAATTTCTTAAATCAAAAGTATAGTGAAGGTAAATTGGACTATGATCCAACCATTAGAATCCCCAAAATTCCTTAGTCGTGAGGAGGCGTTCTTTTCCGATCTCCTTCCGCGTCCACGTCCGGTGACACCTGCCCATATTATCGGCGATGATGCCGAAGCAATTGCTATTACCCAGCAGCTTGCTGAAAGTTTTTCACAAGAAGCTCTCTTACGTGATCGCGATCGCCGCCTGCCGTTTTTGGAACTCGATTGTTTTTCGCAGAGCGGCCTCTGGGGAATCACTGTCCCTAAAGAGTACGGCGGCGCGGAAGTCTCCTACGTTACAGTCGCGGAAGTTTTTGCGACTATCGCGAGTGCTGACCCTGCCCTCGCGCAGATCGCGCAAAATCACTTCAACGATGTCGATACGCTCCGCTGGGCTGCTACCGACCCCCAGAAGCAGTTCTTCTTCGGAGAAGTATTGCGCGGTCTACGGTTCGGCAACGCACTTGCTGAGCCAAGCAGCAAGAAAAATTCGGCGTTTGACACCCGATTAACATCTCGCGGTGATGAGTTTGTCTTAAACGGACACAAGATCTACTCAACCGGGGCTCTGCTGGCACATTGGGTCCAGGTCGGGGCGACGGATGAAAACGATAACGATGTCCTGGTGCTTGTCCCGCGCGACACCACCGGCCTGGAAGTGATCGACGATTGGGCAGGGTTCGGGCAGCGAACAACGGCCAGTGGCACGGTCATGCTGACAGAGGTCGTCGTTCCGCCCAGCAATGTGATCCAGGCGCATCAGGCATTTACCAATCCGACCACGAATGGGCCGCTTTCTCAGATCATCCATGCGGCGATTGATCTTGGCATAGCTCGTGCCGCTGTCAGTGACACGATCGTGTTTATCTCGACCCTCTCACGGCCTTCGGGGGATGCGAATGTGGAGCGGGCCGGAGATGATCCGTTCACGATTGTTCAGGTCGGTGATCTGGAGTACCGCCTGCATTCTGCGGAAGCGCTGATGGACCGGGCCGGACAGTTCATCGACGAAGCGTCACACTCTCCTACTGATGCCACAGTTGCGGCGGCGACTATTGCCGTGGCAGAAGCGAAGATCGCTTCCACGGAGATCTCTATTCTAGCAACAAACAAGCTCTTTGAGCTGTCCGGCACCCGGTCGACCCTGCAAAAGTACGGCCTAGATCGCCACTGGCGCAATGCCCGGACACATACGCTCCATGACGCAGTGCGGTGGAAAAACCACCAGATCGGTAATTACTATGTCAACGGTATAATCCGCCGCCATGCCTGGCATTAAAAGAGAATCAGGCAAAAGAGAGTCAAGCAAAAGAAAATCAAGGGCCGAAAATAGAATGGTGTCAATACTCCTGACCGCTGAACGAAGAGCCGTAAGCCTGCAATCCCTGGTCGATCCGCACCCGGACGCGCATCTCATTCGGAGCGATGCCGAAGCGATCGAGATCGCACGCCGTGTCGCCGCATATCTGGCGACTGGGGCCGTGGAACGTGACCAGAACCGCCGTCTGCCGTTTGCCGAGATCGATGAGTTTTCGCAGAGTGGCCTCTGGGGCATCACCGTTCCCAAAGAGTACGGCGGCGCGGGGGTCTCGAAAGTAACCCTCTGCAAAGTCGTTGAGATCATCTCGGAAGCGGACCCTTCAATCGGTCAGATCCCGCAGAATCACTACTGCCTGGTCGAAGACATCCGTCAGGTGGGCACCGAAGAGCAAAAGCGGTTCTTCTTTGACCGGCTGCTGAAGGGCGACCGTACCGGCAATGCGTTCTCGGAAGCAAAAGGGAAAACGGTCGTGGAGATGTTGACGAAGCTCACGACTGCCGAAGACGGGAATTCTATCGTCAACGGGGAGAAGTTCTACTGCACAGGCGCATTGTTCGCGCATTGGATTCCGATTTTTGCTGTCAATGCCGACGGGAATGGCCTGCTTGCGATTGCGGACCGTCATGCCGCAGGGCTGACCGTGGTCGATGACTGGTCGGGCCTCGGTCAGCGCACGACTGCAAGCGGCACTGTCCGTGCCGACAATGTCCGGGTCTCGCCCGATCAAGTGCTTCACACCTACCGAACTTACGACAGGCCGACAAACGGCAGCGCTTTGGCACAGATCATTCATGTCGCCATCGATGCCGGCATCGCGAAAGCCGCGATTGAAGAAACCATCACTTTTGTGAAGACAGCTTCTCGCCCCTGGGTCGATGCTCAGGTCGAGAGTGCCGCCGATGATCCTCTCACCCTCGGGGAAATCGGGAATCTAGAGTACCATTTGCATGCCGCAGAGGCCCTGATGGCGCGTGCCGGACGCATTCTGGACAGCAGCCTGGCCGAACCGACAACGGTAAGCGCTGCCGCTGCCTCCATTGCCGTTGCCGAAGCCAAGATCGCGACCACGGAGATCGCGCTTCTCGCAGCCAGCAAGCTGTTCGAGCTGGCCGGGACACGGGCGGCAGTCGAGAAATATGATCTGGATCGGCACTGGCGCAATGCGCGGACGCATACCCTGCACGACCCGGTCCGCTGGAAATACCATGCGATTGGAAACTATTATCTCAACGCTAAAAATCCGCCGCGTCATAGCTGGATCTAACCGAAAATTAAGGACTGAGTGCCAGTATGAGCCGCGAAATCCGTATTAACGCCTTCGATATGAACTGTGTCGGCCACCTTTCGCCGGGAGTGTGGACGCACCCGCGCGACAAATCGCATCTCTACAAAGACTTAGAGTACTGGACGGAATTAGCCCAGCTTTTGGAGCGTGGCAAGATCGATGGCCTGTTCCTTGCCGATGTCCTCGGTGTTTATGATGTCTACAATGGAAACATCGATACCGCGCTTCTGAACGCCGCCCAGGTGCCGGTGAACGATCCGCTGCAGATCATTCCGCCCATGGCGCTGGTCACAAAACATCTCGGGTTTGGCATGACGGCCTCGATCTCCTTTGAGCACCCCTACACGTTTGCCCGGCGTATGTCCACGCTGGACCATCTGACTAAGGGCCGGGCGGGCTGGAACATCGTGACGTCGTACCTCAATAGTGCGGCCCGCAACATCGGGCTTGATAAGCTGATCGACAGCACAGAGCGCTATGCAATCGCAGCCGAGTATCTGGAAGTCTGCTACAAGCTTTGGGAAGGAAGCTGGGAAGATGATGCCGTCGTGGCAGACCGCATCCGTGGGATCTACACCGATCCCAGCAAAGTCCATCCCATTGGCCATGAAGGCAAGTATTTTAAAGTGCCCGGCATTCATCTTGCCGAGCCTTCCCCGCAGCGGACCCCTGTGCTGTATCAGGCCGGCGCATCCACTTCGGGGAAAGCATTCGCCGCGTCGAACGCCGAATGCGTCTTTGTCGCCGCCCCGTCCAAGCCTGTTCTAAAACGTTTTGTCGCCGATCTGCGGGAACGCGCACAGGCGGCAGGCCGGGACCCGCATGATATTCTCGTGTTCAATATGCAGACCGTGATCGTCGGGGAGACCGACCGCGCGGCGCAGGCAAAGTTCAGCGAATACAAATCCCACGCGAGCTTTTACGGTGCCCTGGCCCTATTTTCCGGCTGGACCGGGATCGATTTCGGCCAGTACGGGCCTGAACAGCTTCTCCGAAACGCTTCCGACAAGGCCGTGCAGTCGCTGGGAGAGTCGTACTATAGCGCAGATCCGACCAAAGAATGGAGCGTGCGCGACCTGGCCGAATGGACCGGGATCGGCGGCGACGGGCCGTTTATTGTCGGGTCTGCGGAGACAGTCGCCAACGAGCTTCAGGAATGGGTCGAAGAAACGGATGTGGACGGGTTTAATCTCGCCTACGCCGTGACCCCGGATACGTTTGTTGACATCGTTGAGCTTCTCGTGCCGGAGCTGCAAAAACGCGGTGCGTTCAAAAAAGAATACGCGCTGGGCACCTACCGGGAGAAGCTGTTCGGACGCGGAGCGCGTCTGCCGGAGACGCATCGCGCGGCATCGTTCCGGGCGCTCGGCTTAGAAAGAGAGCTGACGCATGCTTGAGCCTACGTCTGCGGCTGAGTATCAGCGGATTGCGGAAAAGCTGGCGCGGGAATTCGGCGAAACTGCCGCTGAGCGGGATAAAACAGGTGGGACACCGAAGCGAGAGCGGGATCGCCTGCGGGAAAGTGAATTGCTAAAACTTTCAATCCCAGTACGCTGCGGCGGCCTCGACGCCTCCTGGCCGCAAACACTGAACGCTGTCAGAACGCTTGCCCGAACGGACAGCTCGGTCGCGCATGTGTTCGGATTCCATCATCTGCTGCTTGCAACGGTCCAGCTCTTCGGCTCGGAGCGGCAGACGGAAGACCTCTTTCGCGCGACAGCCGCCGAGAACTGGTTCTGGGGCAATGCCCTTAACCCCCTGGACAAGCGAACTGTCGCGACGCTCGAGGGAAAGACGTGGAGCTTCAGTGGAACGAAAAGCTTTTGCTCGGGGGCTTCCGATTCGGATATTCTGATCGTGTCCGCGCTCACGGCAGGCGATGCCAGGCTGGTAATCACGGCGGTCCCCTCGGGCCGCGCGGGCATCACAATCAATCACGATTGGGATAACATGGGGCAGCGGCAAACCGACAGCGGAACGGTCGAATTCCAAAATCTTCTGGTGAGTGACAGTGAGCTGCTGACGACACCAGGGCCGCTCGGCAGTGTCTATGCGTCGCTCCGTCCCTGTCTCGCTCAGCTTATCATCGTCAATATCTACCTGGGGATCGCCGAAGGCGCGTTTGCCGAAGCGAAGCACTATACCCGGACGCGCAGCAAAGCCTGGGGGACGTCCGGCACTGCCGAAGCGTCTCAAGACCCGTACGTTCTGCGGCATTATGGACAGCTCTGGGTGGCGCTGGAAGGGGCCAAGCTGCTGGCGGATCGGGCCGGTGAAGTGTTCCAGCAGGCCTGGGAGCGCGGAGATACGCTGAGTGCCCAGCAGCGCGGGGAAACGTCTCTTGCCATTGCATCGGCAAAAGTGGCGACTACTCAAAATGGGCTTGAAGTCGTAAACCGCATGTTCGAGGTCATGGGAGCAAGTGCCACTGCCGCGCATCTGCGCTTCGACCGATACTGGCGGAACCTGCGAACCTACACGCTGCACGATCCCGTCGATTACAAGCTGCGTGAGCTGGGGGAATGGGCGCTGAACGACGAAATCCCGACCCCGACTTTTTATTCGTAGCGTCCAGAACCGGCACTCCTAGTGCCGGTTCTATTTGTTCCCTGCCCCTGCCAATTCACTTTCGCGGACTTCGCTTGGGCGAATGTCATTGGCGAGTGTCTCGCCGAAAGGGCCCATGAACGAGGCTTCATGCTTGGCGGCGACATCGGAGGACAGTGGCAGGAGCGGAAAAGTCAGTTCGGCAAACCTGTAGGCTTCTTCCAGGTGCGGGTAACCCGAGAGGATAAACGTCTCGATGCCCATATCGGCGTACTCTTCCATGCGAGCGGCCACGGTTTTGGGATCGCCGACTAGGGCTGTTCCCGCGCCGCCGCGCACCAGACCCACTCCCGCCCAGAGATTTGGACTGATTTCCAGAGACTCGCGACGGCCATCGTGCAGGGCAGTCATTCGGCGCTGACCTTCCGAATCGAACCGCTCGAATACTTTCTGCGCTTTCGCGATTGTCTCTTCGTTCAGGCGCGAGATCAGATCGTCTGCCGCCGCCCAGGCTTCGCGCTCCGTTTCCCGGACAATGACATGCAGCCGAATGCCGAATTTAAGCGTCCGTCCCTGAGCGGCAGCCGAACTCTTTACGCTTTCAATCTTCTCAGCCACAGCGGATGGTGCTTCGCCCCAGGTCAAATACACGTCGACATGCTTGGCCGCTAGATCGATCGCGGCCCCTGATGAGCCGCCGAAGTAAAGTGGTGGGTAAGGCTTCTGAAGCGAGGGGTAGAGCAGGCTTGCGTTCTCAATATCAAAATACTCGCCTTTTTGCGAGACATCTTTGCGCCTTGTCATGATGTCCCGCCATACAGACAGGAACTCGTCGGTCAGCGCATAGCGATCATCATGGCTCAAGTGGACACCGTCGCCCGCTAGCTCCACGGGATCGCCGCCTGTCACGACATTAATCAGCAGGCGGCCATCTGAAAGACGGTCAAACGTCGCTGCCATGCGGGCCGCGAGTGTCGGCGAGACGAGCCCTGGACGAACCGCGACCAGAAATTTTAGATGCTCCGTGGACGAGATCAGCGATGAGGCGACAATCCAGGCATCCTCGCAGCTTTTTCCTGTAGGAAGCAAAACGCCTGCATAGCCCAGGCGGTCAGCCGCCTGGACGATCTGCCGCATGTAGTGCAGATCGGTCGCACGCCCGCGGTGCGAGGTGCCAAGATAGTGCCCATCTCCATGGGTCGGGACGAACCAGAAAACTTCCATACTTTATCTCCGAACTGTGTGTCTGATTGAACTTCTCAATTGTCTAGTTTCACTATGTCTAATATAGGCATTGTACCGATTGATCGTCTATAAGTCAACATGACCAGCCCAATCACCAGATGAAAACTGTATTTTGCTTCTAAAAATACCTTCCATACGTATTAAAACATTTATTATAATAATACTAGTGAATTCATTGACAGTTATGTAATGATCGGTCATAATAGGATTGTTACGCTTAGACGCCACTGCGAATACTCTGTTGTATCCGCCGAAAAGGAACAGATGTCATGAAGAAAAAAGGGTTCACACTGATTGAACTGCTCGTCGTCATCGCTATTATCGCGATTCTCGCCGCAATACTTTTCCCCGTTTTCCAGAAAGTCCGGGAAAATGCTCGCCGTACCGCGTGCCTTTCTAATATGAAACAGATTGGGCTTGGCGTCATGCAGTATGAGCAGGATTATGACGAGAGTTCAATGAACGGCTGGGATCAACATGGCCGTGGTGCCGGATGGGCATTTGAAGTCTATCCATACGTCAAAAGCAAGGGTGTTTTTCTCTGCCCGGATGACAGTGGTGTGTACAATACGGCACCCGCATCTGGCCCTGTCACTTATTGTCTCAATGCAAATACGGTTATCGCCTATAGTGGTGATGGTGTGACGGATGGCAAATCTACCGCACATATTATGGCGGATTACAACTCTCCCGCCAAATCGGTGCTCCTCTGTGAAGCCGCGAACAATGCATATCTGGATGTGAGTGCTGATGCAGGGAGCAACCCCAATGCATGGTGGGCTGACAACCAGCCTGGTCCCGATGGCACAGGTAAGGGCGGCGGCGGCGGCCGTTCTATGGCGGGTTTTGGCGTCGGCAAGGCAGGCACTTATGATCCGATTGGCTCTGCCTTGGGGTCTGGCCCTGTGTACGCCACTGGGTACATGCGTGGTAGTGAGAACGATGGAAAGGGAGCGTTTACCGGGCCACTGGGACGTCACTCTGACGGCTCCAACTTCCTGATGCTTGACAACCATGCTAAGTTCATCCGAGGATCAGCTATCTCGGCAGGTCAAGATAACACAACGCCTGAGAACTGTGGTGGAGCTAATACCTCCTTTGTCGGTGCGCTTGCCGCAGCCACAGACTGCTCAGATAGCACCATCACGGCCACTTTCAGCATCCACTAATAGCGTATCTTATCCATCAGGCCATGCGCGTAAGTGCATGGCCTTGTAAAATTTCAGTAGTTAGAAAAGTTAGCGAAAAGAATGAAAGCCCCTCAATATCTTTTTCCACTCATTGTCGGCAGTCTGATCCTTGCGGCAGTCACATCGGGCTGCAGCAGTCATTCGGAGGCTCCTGCTTCTTCTGCTGCAACACATGCGAACCAGCCGCCAGAGCCGCCAGAACTGGTGAAACAGGATGCCGCCCGTGCTGCAGCTGAAAACGCAGCCGCGCAGCAAGCCCATTCGACAGGGCAGTGATAGCTCCGACTCTATTTGCAAAGTCTGATAGTGATCATTCTGGTATAATAACCTAACAGTTTTGTGTAAATAGTTAACATGGTTTATGTAAACATATTCGCTTCAGCAACGCGTTAGGAATAATTCATGCCGTTTACGACTATGACAGTCCGTGCCAAATGGCGGAGGCCATCGATGGCCTCCGCTGCTATTGCCTTACTTTTGACCGCCGCCATTCTGGCTTTTTTCGGCTCTTCTGCGTCTGCTCAGAACCAGACGGCGGCGATGAAGCCGCTGTTCCCGCAGCGAACTATCTTCTGGTTCAACAACTACGACCCGGACCGAACGGTCTGGAACGAAGCTCAAGTTTATCACTCGCCCGATACCACGGTTAAGACAGCGACCTCCACGTCCCATGACTTTCAGGTCTGGCGTGATAAGCAGATCATTGGCCTGCCCGTCCAGCCCATTGACGGGGTCCGCTCTCTTGTGATCGATACCATCAACCCCGGCAACTGGAACCTGCACTTTATTATGGGCTCCGGCAATGTGGTCAATCTGGACCGGGTCGGACCCGCGCCGATCCTCCATCTGCGGCTCAAATGGGGCACGATCCTGCCGAACAATCTAGGCGATGTCAAGATCTCCGTTGACAAAGCTTCGCTGCTGCTCAGTCAGTATGCGGTGCCGTCGACGGCGAAATGGCAGGATGTCAACATTCCCTTGGCCGATTTCAAACGCGTGGCTCCCGATCTAGACCTGAGCCATACCGGCGGCATCTCGCTTTCCAGTGTTCACAAGTACAGCGCCGAAAGCATTCTTTATCTCTCCGAGATGTCCGTCGTGCCTGCACTCGGCCCGGCGGCGCTGCGCGAAGACCTGGTCAAAGTGGACCTCAGCGGCTGGCGGACCCATGACCCCAAGTTTGCTCTATTTACCTATCCATATGACGCGTCCGAAGGCGGAGCACCGGCGAATGCTCGCTTTGCTGTCCGCAATGTGGCGACACACAAGGTGATCTACACGGGCCGTTTGATTTCGCGAAGCGGACCGCCTCAGTGGAACCAGACCGGGGATGCCGTCTATGCCGCAAGCTTCGATAAAGTAACTGCGCCGGGCCGCTACCAGATCGAGGTTCCCGATGTTCGGATCGGAACCGACCAGTTTACGGCAAAATCTGTCGTCTTTCCGATTGACGACGATGTCTATACCAAAGAATTCCGTGATGCGCTCCGCTACTTCTATTACGAGCGCGGCGGCTACCCGATTGTCGAGCCTTATGGCGAAGGGTTCACGCGCCCGGCGGCTTATCCGATGACGGCGGCGATTCACTATCATTACGCTTCTGCCGACGGTAATTACCATTACACCAACCCCGTTCGGGACGTGCTTGGCGGCTGGTGCGATGCCGGTGACCCTTCGCTTCAGGTGCCTGACCACGGCGCGGCGATCTGGTGGCTCAGTAATGCACTGCGCGACTTCGGCCCGCAGGTGCCCGCCCGCAGCCTGAACCTGCCGGAAGTCACTCCCGGTGTCAGTGACATTGCGCCGCTGATGAACTTTGGTCTTCAGTGGATGACAAAAATGTGCAACCCGGACGGCAGCGTGATGAACACCGTCGGCTGGGAGAACGGCAAGACCGAAGAGCTGACGGACGCCGACTCCGTGGCCGCGTCCTGGGCCACTGCCGGGTTCGCGAAAGCCTATCTCGTGCTGAAAGACCTGCCGGCATACCGGCATGACGCCGATACTTATCTCGCCCTCGCCAAAAAGTCCTGGGCCTGGCTTCAGGCCCATCCTCAGCCGGTGACTCAGGTGACTTCCCCCACGCCGGTCGACCCGAATTACGATAGGCAGGGACGCGTGTTCGCCGCCGTCGAGCTGTATAATGCAACGGGTGATGACCAGTATCATCAGTTTTTCCTGAAGCCGTTCAAAGCGTCCGGCAGCGATGTCCTGACAGCCTGGGGCGGGGCGGGGCAGGGAGACCCGAACGATAAAGTCCTGGGATACCTCAACTTTGCGCTGCAATTCGCGTATTTAGATTATATCGAGTCGCCTCAGCCGACTGCCGACAAAGCAACTCAGCAGATCCTCAAAGATGCGTTTTTGCGTCAGGTCCGCGTGGCTGCCTACGATCGTACCGGCGAGCGCAAGCCGTATCTTACTCAAACGCCGTATCAGTTCGCGATGCTTGATCCGTCGCATCTGTACTGGGGATCGAATGATAACGTCATGAGCGTGCTCGGCGTCGTGCTGCTGCGTACCTATAAATGGACCGGCGATATTCACTACCGGAATGCCGCGCTTGACGAGCTGCATTTCATCAACGGCCGCAACCCGGTAGGGCGCGACTTTGTCACCGGCGAGGCCCCGGACTACGAACATGGCGCAGACTTCTACTCTCAGCTTTGGACTGATCTGCATCATCAGGCTCCTGGCGTTGTCGGCGCGTTCATCAAAGCCGATAACCAGCTCAACGCCTATATTCCGCAGCCGTGGAAACGGTTCATCAGCTTCCAGGAAGCCTCTACCGAGGAGCCGGATATCGGCTGGAACTGCGAATTTGCCTACTTCACAGCCGCGTTCGCACAGCCGCTGATGCCGGGCGGCCATCTTGTCAGTCAGAGGAAACGCCCTTGAAGATCGCATTTGTCGGTGCGGGGAGCTATGTGTTTGGCCCGAGTATGCTCACGCAGATTTATCTGGAGCAGGGACTGGAAAATGTCCACCTGGCGCTCGTCGATCCCGATCTCGAAACAATCGATCTGCTGGCGGCTGCCGGGCGTCGCTTGGCGAGTGAGCGGGGAATCACCACGACAATTACCGCGCACACCGACCGTGTGGAAGCGCTCGACGGTGCGGAGTTCGTGATCTGCTCGGCCAGCCCGCAGATGCAGCGGCGGTTTTCGATGGACACACGCATCATCGACGAGTACATTCCAGGTCATCTAAAAACTGAATTTGGCGGCATCGCCGGGATCAGCTATTCGCTGCGCCAGATCGCGCTGATCGAAGCGATCACAGACGATATGCGGCGGTTCTGTCCGAGCGCCTGGCTTCTCGATGTCGCGAACCCACTGCCTCGGGTTGTTCAGGCTGCACAGGAAAACGGGATCAAGGCTGCCGGGTTTTGCGTCGTCGCTCTGACTGTCTACGCGTTTCTTTGGGACATCTTTCGCGGCGGATGGCTTGATTTTCCCTTTGCCGCCGGGGCACAGGAATGGCAGATCACGACCGCCGGGCTGAACCATTTCGCCTGGCTGGTCGAGCTTCGGGAACGCAGTACAGGCACAGACTTACTACCAATCCTGCGGGAGCGGGTCAGCGCAGGTGATGCCAGCCGGGCAAACCCGCGTGCTCAGCAGTATCTCCGGGAAACCGGCTATTTGCTGGTTCCGGGGGACGACCACACGCGCGACTTTTTAACGCCGCTCAGGGGTAAGGCGAGCGTCGCCGAATCGCCCTGGCATGGAAATCCCCTGCAGCGGCAGGAGCGGCATGAGCTTCTGCGTCAGATCGCCGCCGGAACTAGCCCCTGGAAGGAGCTTCAGACAAACGAAGCCTGGGAAAAACCCGGTCAGTTTATTGATGCGCTGACTGGCGGTGCGCCCGCGCTGTTCCGTTCGCTGAATTTGCTGAACGATGGTCGGCAGATCACGAACCTGCCGCCGAATGTGTTTGTGGAAACTCCCTGCCAAGTCTCGCGGGGCCGTGTCGAGCCTCAGGAACTCACCTTGCCGGAGAGTGTCCTTTCGCTTACCAGGCGAACAGCCCAGGTGACAGACACGATTGTCCGGGCGGCCCGGGCACGCAGCCGTACCCGCGTGCATAAAGCCGTGCAGCTTGACCCGACCATTTTGGACAAACCTGCCGGGGTACGCGCTATCGATGCCTGCCTAGCGGCTCATGCCGATATGCTGCCTGTATATTCATAGCGTCCTGGCATCAGAAAAGTATAAAAAGTTATGAAGACCAATATAGTTATGAAGACCAATATTGCTGCATCTGTTGTTAAAGTCGATGCGCGTGTAATCGCCAACACACCGGTCATTGCTCAGCACAATGTCCTTGTATGCCATGCGCCGGAGATTGCCCAAGTCGCCCGGCCTGGGCATTTTGTGAATGCACTTACGCATGGCGCGGGCACTCAGCGCAAACCCTTCAGCGTGTTCCAGGCCGACCCGGATTCAGGCCGTATCGCACTGTTATATCAGGTGCGCGGCGAAACCACCCAAGGCATGGCCGCGAAGCGGCCGGGCGATGTGCTGGATCTCATCGGGCCGCTCGGCGGTCGCGTGTTCGGCGCCGATCCCGAAGCGGCGGTGGTGCACGTCCTGGTGGGAGGCGGTTATGGCGTTCCGCCGCTGGTGTTCCTGGCCCAGCGCCTTCGCAGCGCCCGACCCGGCTGCGATCTTCGTTTTGTCCTCGGTGCACGCTCGAAAGAGCTGCTTCTCTGCGAGACTGATATTGCAGGACTTAATATTGCGCTAGATATCAGGACTGAGGATGGGACGCATGGAGCTCCCGGGCGGGTCACCGATGCGCTGCAGGAGATTCTCACCCTGCACGGACCGAAGACAGACCTGCCGGCAAGAGTTTATACCTGCGGTCCGACCTCCATGATGCGTGCTGTAGCCGAGAGCTGTGTTGAGGCAGGCGTACCGTGCCAGGTCTCGGTGGCAGTACCGATGCCCTGCGGAGTGGGCGATTGTCTGGAGTGTGTCATTGACACGACCGATGCCCGCAGGGTACGTGCCTGCCTGGAAGGCCCTGTCTTCGATTCCCGCTCCATTACCTGGAAGTAACTGATCGAAGATATGCGGCAACACTCTACAGTCCCTGAGACAGTTCTTTCTTCCGATCCGCCCGAAGCGATCGTTCCGATTCGCTGGGTGCGGGTGATGCTGCTGGCATTGCCGCTGATTGTCCTGAACACCGGCTGGATTGCAAACTCCGAAATGAAAACGGGCGTCACGGAAGTGACGATCTCCACGCTCTTTATCGGTGTGACGTTTATCCTGTTCCTCCTCACCCTGGCTAACCTGGTCGTCCGCCGCTTCTCCCAGTCTGCCGCGCTGAACCAGGCGGAGCTGATGGTTCTGTATTCCGTTCTGTCCATGTCCAGCGTCGTTGCCGGTGTCGGCCATTTTGGGTTCTTCACGCCCTTTCTCGCAAATCCGTTTTACTACAACACGCATGCGAACGGCTGGGGCAGTTTTTGGCATTTCCTGCCTTGGTATATCGGGCCGCGCGATCCTGACATCCTCAAAGGGTTCTACGCGGGGCATTCGACCTTCTTCGAGCCGCGCATCATGGCTGCGTGGGTGGGGCCGCTGACGATCTGGTGCGGCTTCTTTCTGGTCCTCCTCTGGACAACGCTGTGTTTATCTGCGATCATGCGCCGGCGCTGGGCTGATGAGGAGCATCTGCCGTTCCCGGTAATCGCTCTGCCGCTGGAGATGACCCGCGAAGGCGCACCGCTTTACCGAAAATGGCCTCTCTGGGCTGGATTCGCCCTGCCGTGTGCCCTGCATTCTCTCAATTCTCTGCACAGCCTATTTCCGACTCTGCCGTCGCTGCCCATCAATTCGACGCACGATTTCCTGTCCGATGCGGGTCTTCAGTATCCCTGGAACGGGGTCGATTCGCTCTTCTATCAACTCCACGCGTCCGGGATTGGGTTCGGGTATCTCATTAACACCGATGTCTCATTCTCTCTTTGGTTCTTTTATCTGCTGAAAAAGGCCATGAATGTGTGGGGGGTGACGCAGGGCTGGCGGCAGCCAGGTCAGGGGTGGGGCGGGGATACGACCGCGCAGTTTCCCTACACGGGGTTTCAGGGCTATGGGGCCTGGCTGGCTCTGGGGCTGACAGCGCTCTGGACGGGCCGCCGCTACTACAGCGATTACTTCCGCCGGGCCTGGCATGGAGACCCGATGGGGCACGACCGGAACGAGATGCTAGGAGCGCGTGCCGCCGTGCTGGGCTTTTTGGGAGGCTACCTTGCGCTTTGCATTTTTGTGTGGTCGTCCGGCGGCTCATGGTGGCTACCGATTGCCTTCTTAGGCATCTACCTACTGATCATGGTGACTCTGTCTCGTATCCGTGCCGAGACTGCAGTGCTTTCTACCGAGCTTGGATGGATCAGCCCGCAGGCGATCCTGCCTGCGATAGTCGGCACGACGGGGATGCCGCGCATGGACCTGGTGCATATGGGAATGCTCTCCTGGTTCAACTCGGACTACCGGGCGGCTCCGATGCCCCATGAGCTGGAAGCGATGGTCGGGCTGACACGAGTCCGGGGAGCACTGCGCCCTTTGTTAAGCGCTCTTTTGATTGCTGCCGCCGTCGCGATGGTGAGTGCATTGCTTTGGGACTTGCAGCTCTACTATGTCAACGGGGCGGACACCGGCAATGTTCACCAGTGGCGCGTCCTGGACAAAGCCAGTCAGCCCTGGAACGATCTGGCGCACTGGCTGCACGATCCACAGCGTGCAAACAGCAGTGCGATTTTTGGAATGGCAGCCGGGTTTGCAATTACTTGTCTGCTGACTGTGCTGCGGGGACGGTTTGTCGGCTTCGCTCTGCATCCCGCCGCGTATGTCCTAAATACCAGCTTTGCCAACGACTTTTTCTGGTGTGATATGTTCGTGGCGTGGGCGCTCAAGTCATTGCTGCTGCGCTACGGCGGCTTAGGATACTACCGTCAGGCTATGCCATTCTTCCTTGGCCTGATTTTAGGCGACTTCGTGACGGGTGCAGCCTGGAGCATCGCCGGAACTCTGCTCCATCAATCTCTGTTCCGTACTTTCGCAAATTGAGCGTACTTTCCCCGATGAAACCTTACGCTCAAGAAAGAAGAGGCGGATCTCAGCCAGTACCAGAACTTCGAGGAAGCGCGGATGAACTTCGGCGCGTTCCTGGACGACGTGTACAACGTCAATCGTCTGCATTCCAGCCTCGGTTACATTCCAGCCTCAGTTACTTGCCGACGAAGTTTCAGGCGAACTTGATAAACTGACCAGCACCCGCAAAAGTTGTCTTTCGCCACTAGTACGGGGTATGGGGGGTTCAGTCCAAAGGGTATTACGAGGAAAGCGGTCTTTCAGGGGGCGGCGGGTTTGTGGGTGAGTACAGTTCCAAGCCGTTCTTCGGAGTGTTTGGGATTTGAGTGGGATAGGATTTGAGTGGGGTGAGGTAGGAGCGGCAGGCTTAGCGGATGACTTCATTCACAGTGTGCCGCATTCACAGTGTGCCGCATTCACAGTATGCCGCATTCACAGTATGCCGCATTCACAGTATGCCGCATTCACAGTATGCCGCATTTCCCCACGTCCTGAGCATTTAGGGGTTCTGAGCATTTAGGGGTTCTGAGTGTTCGTGGACGGTGCCAAGCGCGGTGATAACACGAGCATGAGGGGTACAACGGTGAGGGCCGTTACGGCGGTTGCTACGGTGGCCCAAACCGGCCCCGCAGCATCCCCCAGTCGCCCGTAGAGCACGGGGGCTAATGCACTTGATCCAAGAATGCCGGTGTAGAAGAGGGCAAAGGCACGCTCGATCCCTTTTGCTCCTACCAGTTCTGGGACTGTGCCATAGAGCACGGAGGACGTACCGTTGAGCATCACCCCTAGGAGCGGCAGCAGCGCCAGGCTCGGCGAGAGAGGCAGCGCCAGCACGGTCAAGATAGCGGCGGCTGTGCCCAGCTCGGTTGTGACCACGGTGGCGAGAAGGCCCAGCCGCGTCCCGAGCCAGCCGCAGGCCGCTTTTCCAAATGCACCGCCGATAAAGACCAGCGATAAGGCCAGCCCCACGGTAGTCAGCGACGCGCCTTTGGTCTTGAGGAGAAACGGCAGGAACAGCAGGAAGCCCATGCGGACCGCCGTGTCCAGCATGCCGATGGTAAACAGCAGTCCGAAACCGCCTTTGCCGGCGGATTTCTGGTTCGGCCCGGTTTCGGTCTCAACCGCAGCCGAAGAGGCTGGAGCGAGTGGCATAAGCCAGCGGATCAGCACGGCGACGAGAACTCCCAACCCTGCCGCGGCCCACAATGCTGAGCGCCAGTTCATCACGGTCAGCAGCAGAGAAAGCGCCGGCGGGAGTGTGGCTTTACCGAGGTCGCCGACAAAGTTATAGGTGCCGAGTGGGCCACGCGCTTTTTCGCCGTAAGCCCGTGACACGGCGGCGGACGCGAGGGGATGCTGCGTACTGCCGCCCGCGCCTGCGAGGGCGAGAGACGCGCATAATCCGACAAGGCCGCCGGAGAGGCCGGCCAGAGCATAGCCAGCGGCACTCAGCAGTGTTCCCAGCACGAGGATGGTCCGGGCATTGATCTGCCGTGCTAGCTGGGCGGAGGGAACTTGGAGTGCGGCGAGTACCCCGACATACAAGCCTCGCAGTGCTGCGAGGGCGACATAATCGAGTGCGAACTGTGCCTGCCAAACCGGCAGGAGCACGTAGATCATGTCGGTGAAGCCATCATGGAGGGCATGGGCGAGACCGGCGAGCGCTAGGGTACGCTGGGCCTTTCCCCTCTTGTCTTCGCTGTCAGGTGAGCTGACAGCAAACTGGTTCAATCCTTGTTTTGGCACAGCAGACCGTTTCGTAAATGAGAGTGTTTCGCGAGGGAAAGGGATGACCGGACCATCGAACTTCTCTCTCCCGTCAGATAACAGCGTCTTGTGCACACTCATCGTGCCGGGTGTCGTACCGACGGGAGGCACGATCTCGACCGGTCCATCCGCAGCATCAGGTGGGGCGTTTGCTTTCAGGGACGCGCAGAAACGTACTCAGCGATCTGGCGCGTGTGGTACCCGTCGTGGGCGGCAAACAAGGTCGCTAGTTCGTCGATGTTCAGTGTCCCGTGGCGCGGCGACGTCATGGCATGCGCGGTCCAGTCGGCGTCGGCCAGGGCGCGGAACTTGGCGACCCTAGCGGCGCGGTTGGCGCGAAGCGCGGTCAGCCGCTCGTGCGGGTCGCTGTGGCCGTAGCCGCGCCCCGCAGCCACCTCGTCGGGCGTGAAGGCCGGCACGGGCGCGGGGGCAGCTGCGCTCGCGGCCATTGCCTTGTCCAGGTAATCGTTAAAGCGCACGTCATAGTCGGCCAGATGTGCGAAGACCTCGCGCAGCGTGAACCGGTCGGGAGAGGGACGGTCCCAGCGCGGGTCATCGGGAGCCAGCGTGGCAACCAGGACGCCGCAGACGATTGGCATTCCCTCAAGCGAGTCCATCAATCGGGAGTGAATTCGAGGCACTAACATGAGCGAATTCTACCTCATGTCCTGTACCCGAGGCAAGCAGCCAAGCCCCTTGCTCATGCCTGACCTTACGGCCTGCTGCTTAGATAATCTGTGTGAATTCGCGCGGCATAGAATTCACGTGGCATATTAGGTAAGATGCACTATCGAGCTGTATTGCAAAAGACTGAGGTGCAAGAAGGGCCAAAAAAGACTTTTGCGGAGAAACAGCCACCAGCCAATACCGATCACGGGGCTGACATAGGGCGGCAGATTGAATCATTTACTTCCGTGGCTTGGTGCTGTCATTTTTTTGGCGGTGACCTTCGATTTCTCTAATGGCATGCATGATGCGGCCAACGCGATTGCAACGACTGTTACCACGCGTGCGCTTTCGCTCGGACGCGCCGTTGTCATGGCTGCCGTACTGAACCTGGTGGGCGCATTTGTCAGCACGACGGTTGCCCAGTTTGTCGGCAAAGGCCTGGTTTCTGCCGACCTTGTCTCGCTGCCGACCGTTGCGGCGGCGCTGATCGGCGCGATTGGCTGGAACCTGCTGACCTGGTACTACGGTCTGCCCTCTTCCTCCTCTCATGCTCTTATTGGAGGACTCCTGGGGGCGGCTCTCTTCACACTGGGTGGGCAGGCCATCCATGTGGCGGGCCTGACAAAGACGCTGCTCGGGCTTGTCTGCTCCCCGCTGCTCGGCTTTGCCGGGGCTTATGGGCTGATGTGGGTGCTGCTGAAAACACTGGCGGATAGGCCCTTTACCCCGCTTATGCGTGGCTTCCGGCGCTTGCAGCTCGTGTCCGCCGCTTTCATGGCATTTTCGCACGGTTCCAATGATGCCCAAAAGACAATGGGCGTGGTCACTTTGGCTCTTGTCAGCGGCCATTTCCTCCCAAAATCTGCGTCGGTTCCCCTGTGGGTCATTCTGCTCTCGGCGTCCGCGATGGCGCTAGGAACGGCGACAGGCGGCTGGCGGATCATCAAGACCGTCGGCAGCAAGCTGGTCGATCTGTCACCCGCGCATGGTTTTGCGGCAGAGACCGCTGCGTCTGCCGTCATTTTGATCGCGACACGGTTTGGGCTGCCGATCTCCACAACTCATGTGATCGCATCGGCGATTCTGGGGGTCGGCTCGACGCGGCGTGCACATTCCGTGCGCTGGGGCATTGCGCTCAACATCCTGCTGGCCTGGGTTCTGACGATCCCCGGTGCGGGCCTGCTTGCTGGATTAACGGCCCTGCTTTTCCGGCACTTATGAGAAGTTTAGTGCTGATCTTTTTTGCGTCTGCTTTGCGCTGGGCGGTTACGGCATTTATAAATCCATTCACCAGTACTCCACAGGCTGCCAGGTTACCCAGTACCCGCGCCTGCATTAGCCGTGAACAGAGCTGGCAGAGGTGCTGTTCACGGCTTTGCCGAAGAAACTGAACGGAATGCTTATGGGGCGGTGGGAATTGTGCAGAAGCAGCAGGACACTGAGCTGAGTTCCCGGAATAGACAGCCGCCAGGTCACTAGCCTCGCTAGCTTTCTCTGGGTCGGTCTAGCAGCTTCAATCCTTCCACGTCGATACTCCTTGGCAGCGCTAGCCGCGGTGGTTTCGGCGTGGGGAGAAGTCGGATCGGCCATAACGTAGTGTTGATAGGGAGCAAATTATGATACCGCCAAAATCGCTATTGGGCTGGGTCTGCATTTGGGCTATCTGTTGGATAGCCTCCTCAGTAATCGTTCATGTTACTGCTTACGAAATTGGTCTCTTCCGTCATCATTTGTCCCGAAATACGCTTTTTGATGATCTGTTAGATACGCCGCGTTTGGTCGCCTCTGCGGCCATTGGGTATGCAAGTTTGCACTGGCAACAGAAGCAAGAACTTCAACGCAAGCAACAACTGCCAGGACCGATTGATATTGCATAAGAGGGTGTTTTCAAAGTCGATCGTGGCTTTATGGCTGGCCTTAGACGGTCCCGATCTGCCCCTGAAACCTCTTATCCTGCGGACAATCGGGAGGCAGGATCTAGGATTTGGACTTTGAAAACACCCTCTAACGTGGTGTTTATCGGAACCAGTTCAAGTTTGTCAGAGCAGGGCAAAAGCTGCTGTTATGACGTGTGATACCACAAGCACGCGGCATAGTAACAAGTTAGGCTGCTAGACCAGATGGAGTACGAGTAAATGGGCTTCTTCGAGAATATGTGGCGTTCGCTCTTTGACTTTTCCGCAGGGCAAGAGGAAGGGTGCATGTTCGAGCGAATGATTCATGTGGCTTTGGTGGAAACGCATACAGAGAAGGAGTTTCTTGCTCTGATTTACCAGATGCTCAAGGAAGACGATTACCTCAAGACTGAGACACGCTGGAGTTTATTCATGATACGGATGAGCGAGTATGCTCACGGTCGAGATAAAGATTGGCGTCTTTGTGCAGAACGGTTGCTTCGAGATATGCCCAAGTTGTACGGGTATAAACGGGAGGCTGCACTGAGCCTTCAACCGCCTTTGTGGTCGGACACGGAGCCGCCAGCGGCCTAACAGTATGTTATAGCCAACGCTACTGCTGATATTGCAGTAGACACCTTATCGGACCCAAACATTTGTCCAGATGGGAATTGGTTGCCGATGTTCGATTGAACGAATTTACTGCTGTTGTCTACTAGTAGACGTTGTAATGTTTGCTTAGACAAATGGCCTGAATGAAAACATTGGTTTGCTTGTGTGCCATTGCCGGTCAAGAGCACTCTTCCGCGTCGTGAGGGTTCTCACTGGGTCGGGGTGGCCCTCTTTCGGCTGGTAATGTTGGTTCTTAGAAAGCTGTGTTTGCTATGACCGATGATGATATTTGTTGCTTGGAGGTCGCTAAGAGTGGTCGAGAGGCGCTTGTCCTGTGCTTGACGTTGGGAACTCTAGAAGCTATGCGTGGAGGTGCTTGGCCTTTGGAGGCTGGTATTTGGACGCTGGGTCGTCCTTGCTTCTGGGAGTCACTTACCGATGTTGATGCTGCGGTAGTCGAGGTACTTCAATCTGCTGACGAACTGAGTGCAATGGCTATGCTTTGTGGTCAGCCTGCGGCGGAAGCCGAACTTGATCGTATGATTGGTGTGGTTCGTTCGCGTCTTTCTGTATTGTCGGATAAGTCATGGCATGCTTGGTGGTCGGATGACGCTGAGGTGTGATTGCTTTTGCTGTTCTCCTCGCGCGTGCGCGTATGTATGCGCGTAGCGCGGGCGCATGTGATTGTAACACTGCAGCCTTTTCTGCTCTTGGGGTTTTCCGTGATATGATTTATGCACTATGAATGGAAACTGCGGGAATCCTGAGAAGTGTGCCTTGCTGTGGACTGGGAGCGCTATGGAGTGAACATCGGCGTAGAGGGTTGCGCCCAAGTCATTGACACGTGCTGGGCTGTACGGTAGAGTCGGTGTGCATGGCGGGAGGATTAGGATTATGAGTAGAAAATTCTGGCAGATAATGTTAGCCAACGGCTTGGCTTCGAGCATCTTATTAACGAAGATTAGTGTAGACGAGTTCCATGCTGTTATCGCTCTCACGCATCTGATACCCCAAGAAGTGACACCATTCTACTTTGGAATGATTAAAGGCGTAGTCTCTACGCTTTTTGTCTATGCCTTTACTGGGTGGAGTGCCTACAAAGCACTGGCTCCGGCTCCAAGAGCATCAGTGTGACGGATCAGCAGCGTGGCGAGCATGCGGCCTAATAAGTCACTGCCACCGCACGGGAATATTACATCGACCCCTTATCGGTCCCAAGCGGGTGTCTACTGCCGGGGAGCCAGCTTCCTCTCGGGCTAAATTTGGCATATATTGGTATTGATTGGCACCGAACCCATTTCTATAATAGGAGCGAAGTATGACCGTTCATGATGTAATTTTCGTTATTGGCATCTACATCTTTCTGAGTGTACTCGGGCGCATCCTGCAATCCATTTGGCCCATACTTGGCCCAGCACCCAATGTCAGCGAACAGCGCCTAGCCCGTTTAGAGAGCAAAATCAATCAGATACTCGAACATTTAGGGGTTGAACAAGAGCCGGCTTTAGACAAGGTGCAAAAGTTAATTGTACTTGGTCGGAGAGTCGAGGCGATCAAGATGTATCGTGAACAAACCGGTGTTAGCTTGGTTATAGCGAAAGAAGCCGTTCTTGGTATCGAGGCTCAGATGAAAGTTTCGGGATTGGTGGGTTTGTAAGCATCGTTGCCGAAGGCGACCCTACTCGATGTAATCTAAACGGTGTTTGGAACCAAACGAGCGTCTACTCTCTTTTCCGATGGGAACCGGTTGCTGCTGGTCGATTGAAGCAATTGACTGCTGGCTTCCACGTTGTAAGGGTTTTCAATGGGTCAGGGTGACCCTCTTTTGTCTTGGCTTAAAGTGGAGAAATATGAATGGCTTCTAAGAATGCTTCCTGGGTAATCGCTGCAGCTCTTGTCGGTTTAATTCTCGGCTGGCTTGTGGGTCACTCTGGCTTTGGGAGTAGATCTGTGCGATATCAAGCTGTGGTAATGCCTGGTATTAACGGTAATGGCGGGATACTGTATCTTGTAGACACCGACACTGGTCGGTGTCTTGCTCGCGATTATGGCAGCACTGCCTGGGTTGACATAGGACCTGTGCCAGGGAACACTCAAGAGTGAAGTGCTCTCTCAGGAAATTCCCGTGACCTTCTCCTTGAATTTGCTTTTAGCTGTTTTTGACGGCGATCGTTTCCAGCACGTCGGCGACATCTTCGCAGCGGTCGACTGCGGTTTCCAGATGCTCATAGATCTCCCGCCATTTGATGATCGTGACAGGGTCGTAGGCTCCGTTGAATAATCCCTTCAGCGCTTCCCGGTTGATCCCGTCCGCCTGGTTTTCCAGCTCATTGATGCGAACGCAGGGATCGAGGATGCCGCGAATATCACCGAAGTTACGCAGCCCGGTGACGGCCTGACGGATTTGTTCGGCGCTCCGGCGCAGGAGGACTGCCATTTCCAGGCTTTTCGGGATCGGAGAGCCAATGTCAAAGAGAAGCATTCGGTCCAGAGCATTTTGGGTGAAGTCCAGGACATCATCCATGACATGAGCGAGGGCATGGATGTCTTCCCGGTCGAGTGGGGTGACAAAGGTTTTATTCAGCCGGTCCATGGTGTCGTGGACGATCTCGTCGGCTTCATGCTCCAGATCGCGCATTCGGGCAACGGCTTCATTGCGGTGTCCATAGTCCTGAAGAACTTCTTCCAGCACTTCTGTTCCCAAGACGACGCGCTCGGCTAATCGGTCGAACAGATCAAAAAACTTTTCTTCACGGGGCAGTAAACGCATCCTCAAACTCTCCTTTTTCAATTAACCTTCTCAGGTTCTCCTTGCTTTTTAGCAAAAGATTATTACCTGCATCATTTTTAAGTCCTTACCCACATCCTGACTCAGTTATCATCCGCATCATCGCCTAGATCGTCGTGCAAATCGGTGTGCCGTTGAGCTGCGGGTGTCTGTTGCCGGTTTCTTGTCCCTGCGTTCACGGCAACGTGCAGCGGCGAGTCAATCTCTTCTATTCCTGGGATATGCCTTAAAGCATCCACAAGTGCCAGATAGTTTTCTCCGGTCGCCTGCCGCAGCCGGAGCTGTACGCGGTCTGCATCCGGCGTATCGCCGGGCTGGATCAGAATCCGGTCAAGTCTGACGCCACATTCATCAATCGTGGATTTGATCGTGAGCAGCGAGGCAAGCCGCTGATCAATCACCAGGATCAGGGAGCGGCTCTTCTGCGGATAAAGACGACGCTCGATCGGCTTGACTCCGACCAAAATGATCAGCATCATCAGGGTCGCCGCCGTGGCTGCGATGTACATTCCGCCGCCCACCGCAAGTCCGACGGCGGCCACTGCCCAGAGGCTGGCAGCGGTGGTCAATCCCCGTACTACTTCGCGCTGAAAGATGATGGTGCCCGCCCCGAGGAAGCCGATGCCGCTGACGACCTGTGCTGCAATACGGGAGGGGTCCAGCATGACATTTCGGTCGCCACGGACATCATCAAACCCGAAGGCAGAGACCAGCATAAACAGCGCCGCCCCGACTCCTACCATCGCATGTGTCCGCAGGCCCGCCGCCCGCTCCAAGCGTCCCCGCTCCAGTCCAATCAAGCTTGCAAGAGCTGCGGCTACGGCCAGGCGGGCGATCACTTGTTCCGTACTAAGCATCTGCTGCCTCCGTTAATTCTCTTTCCTTTAGTCCTATTTCTCATAAATCGGTTTGCGTTAAATCTACGATATTGAGAAAGTCACTGAGCAAATTAATGGCATCCTGCCGCACGCCGCAGATCATATTTTTCCCGCGCCGCTTAATCGCAATCAGGCCGGCCAGCCGCATCTCTTTAAGGTGGTGCGAAATTTTGGCAGTGATTTTGGGAGAGCCGGAAACCGCGCAGCAGATTTCGCCGACGCTCGGCCCGATCCGCATCCAGGCTTCCTCTCCATGTTCGACCATGATGGGGGCGCACCGGGTCCGTAAATAGCGAAAGATGTCCAGGCGTATTGGATCGCTGAGTGCTTTGAAGAGTAGGGCTAAATCCGCTGGCTCTGACTCAAATTTGTTCTTTTTTGCCATGATTTTTCTCATGAGTAGTGTAGATATTACGGCAATTTACGCTGAAACATTTCAAGAAATGTTTGAATGTCTCATTATGATTTTTTGATACTTTTTTGTCAATTCCAGAGCTATTTGGCTTTAACAGAATGTGACGGGCTATAATAGAGCCATGAATGCTGCCGCTGTTTTATTCGCATTTCTTTCAATTTATCGGACTGGGATTGCAGTCAATGCTGATCCACCCTTGCAGAGCACTCCTTCGCAGATCACGCTCACTCTTCTGCATGACAACGATCTGCACGGCCATTTGCTGCCTTTCGCGTACACCGAGAAAGCCATTAGTTCAGCCGAGCAGCCTTCTGTGGGTGGGGCCGCGCGGCGAGCGACTTTAATTCGGCAGCTTCGCACTCAGATCAAAAACCCGGTGATGCTAATCGATTCGGGGGACACATTCACGCGCGGACCCCTGTGCAACGCTTATGAAGGCATCGCTGATACGGAAGCGATGAACGCCATCGGATACGATCTTGCGGCCATTGGCAACAATGAGTTCAAGGCTAAAGACGGCGCAGACCAGACGGATGCAGTAGGTTCTCAGGCCGCGCTGCTTCAGGTGGTAAAGCGCTCGCGATTTCCCTGGGTCTGTGCGAATGCTGTCGATGGGAAAGGGGCATTCCTGGAAGGCGTTCAGCCCTATGTCGTTCGTGACTTTGGGGGTGTGCGCATTGGATTTCTTGGCTTGACCGCAGCACGTTCGGCTTCTTATCCGCAGACCAAAGGCTGGACGATCTCCGATCCGATTGCCGCCGCGAAGCAGTGGATCCCGGAAGCACGCAGGCACTGTGACGTGCTGATTGCAGTCACTCATATTGGCGCGGACATCGATCAAGAACTAGCCGCACAGACCACGGGACTGGATGCCATTGTTGGCGGCGACTCCCACACCTATCTTTACAAAGCCCTCGAAGTTGTAAACCCGGCAGGGGTCAAAGTGCCAATTGTGCAGGATGGCGAGTTCGGTGTCCGTCTTGGCCGGTTTGACCTGCATCTGGCAAGAGATGGAGCAGGGCACTGGCGGCTCGCGAGCTGCACAGATGTTCTTTTGCCTATCGGGCCGAACATCGCAGAAGCGGCTGACGTGCAGGCGGTCCTCGCTTCTTATGTTGAGCCGTTTCAAGCGGTTGTCGGTCATTTGGGCAGTATCGCTTCAACACCCGCTGGACGGGACCGTCAGACGACCCAGGTTGTGGTGGATGCCCTGCGCGAGGAGACCGGTGCCGATTTCGCTTTCAACCCGCTGGTGGGCGGTTTCTTCGAAGTGTTCCGCCATCCTGCCGTCACGCGCTACGACGTGTATGCGGTGATGCCGTTCCATAACAACGTCGTCACCATGACAATGACGGGAGCAGAAGTCGGCGCTTTGCTGAAGGCGCAGCCCGGCACAGTAGCGTCCGGTGACACGAACCACCTGAACGAGGGGAAATCTTACCGCGTCGCCTTCGTTGATTATATGGCGCATTCGGTTTATGATCTTCCCGCAGCAAATCTGCAGGACACCGGGCTGGATATACGGGACGTCGTGATAGCTTCGCTCGGCAAGTCTAAAGTCACTGCGGCCGGACACCGAAATGTCATTATCTTTGTCACCGATGGCCTCCGGGCTGGTTCAGTCAACCAGACTGATTCCCCGACGCTCTATGCTTTGGAGCATCAGGGAGTCCGCTTTACCAACAGCCATTCCCTGTTCCCTACATTCACGACCGCTAATGCGTCCGCGATCGCTACCGGCCATTACTTTGGCGACACCGGAGATTTCAGCAACAGCATCTTCACCGGCTACCCGGTTTTCAACACCGGCAACTTCGGCAAGACGCCGGGGACAAACATGCCGTTCATCGAAAATGATCAGATCCTCAGCGACATTGACGATCACTTCAGCGGCAATTACCTAAATGAAGAAACGCTGCTCGCCTACGCGCGCGGTCATGGCTACAACACTGCCGCCGTGGGCAAGCAGGGGCCGACGCTGATCCAGGATGTCACTCAAGGCAATATCGACCATGCGACCGGCGCGGTGCCGCCGCCGGCCACGATCATTATGGACGACGCGACTGGAAACAAGGGCGGTGTCCCGCTGAACGCAGCGATCACTGCGGCTTTGGTCCGCTCCGGCGTCGGTGTGCAGGCTCCAAACCGTGGAAATAACGGCATCTCCGGTACCAATATGACGCCCGGTACTCTCATTCCCAATACAGTTCAGCAGCAGTATTTCGCCGACGCGATCACAAAAGCAATCCTGCCGACATTCCGCAGCAATGGCCGCCCGTTTGCTCTTGTGTTCTGGTCACGCGATCCCGACGGCACCCAGCATAACCAGGGAGACAGCCTGAACAATCTAACGCCGGGCATCAATGGCCCGACTTCCAAAGCGGCGATCAAGAATGTGGACACGGACATCAAGCAGGTGCTTGTTTACTTGAAAGCAAATGGGCTGGCAGCAAACACAGACATTTTCGTGACCGCAGATCACGGTTTCAGCACCATTAGCCACCATGAAATCGCGGCCAGCGGAGAAGCCACGGCCAGCTACGCGTCCACATTCACGTACAAAGATGCTGCCGGGCATCAGCAAGTCAACACGGGCTTCGTGCCGCCCGGCTTCCTCGCGATTGATTTGGCACATGACCTCAGCTTGCCCCTGTACGACCCGGACAACCAGATTATTTCCGGCAAAATGAGTCTGTATGAGCCGGTGGATCCCACGATTTCTCAGCAAACGGCGATGCAGCGGCAGTTCCCCGCCTACGGTGACGGCGTGATTGGCGGAACGGGGGCTGTTACGACACCTACCGATGCCCGTGTCGTTGTGGCCGCGAATGGTGGGTCTGATCTGATCTACGTGCCGAATGGCACGCCGGCTGATAGGTCTGCGCTTGCCGCAAAGATCGTGGGCTTTCTGAGCCGCAAAGATTATGTGAGCGGCCTGTTCGCCGACGATGCTTTCGGTACGATTCCTGGTGCGCTGCCGCTGAGTGCGATCAATTTGAAAGGCACGACGCATTTACCGACTCCGGCGATTGTGGTCAATTTCCGTTCCTTCGCGACTAGTTCTGCCAATCCTGCCGGCAGCGGGGTGACTTTCTGCGATGGTGGCCTTCAGGAAGGGCAGGGGATGCACGGCAGCTTCAGTCGTGCGGATACTTTCAATTTTATGGCGGCGACCGGACCGGATTTCAAGCAGGGGTATGTGGATGCTGCGCCGGTCAGCAATGCCGACGTGCAGGTGACGCTGGCTCGCATGCTGGGCTTTGCAATTCCGTCGAAGGGCAGGCTTCAGGGCCGCGTTCTCCGCGAGACGCTGCTCGGCCAGCCGGCTATTCCTTCGTCTGCGATTTCGGGGGGTATTTTTCAGTCTTCCCCGGCGCCCAACGGTCGGCGGACCCTGCTGCGTTACCAGCAGCTGGGCCCTGTGCATTACTTTGATGCTGCTGGCTACTCAGGCCGCACACTCGGGCTGTAGTTTTCCTACGCAATTCTCACCTTTGAGATTCTTGTGTCGTCATTTCTATTTACCAGTAAAAGACTCGCAATTTACAAACAATTGATGTACAATGCATTTCAGTATGCCCTACCGCTATTTGGGGCAGGACGAATATCAGAGAGAATGCTCTTTCCTGCTAAATGCAGAGCATCGAAAAGGAGAACATCGCTTGCCATTATCCTCAAAAAACAGATCATCGAAAACGCTGATCCCTGCCGCCGTGCTATTTCTTGCCAGTAGCATGACCGTCGGACTCACCTCCTCGGCTTCCGCCCAGGCGGCTCCCTTTTTGGACACGCCCACCAACCATTGGGCCTATGAAGCCGTCCAGGACCTCGCCAAAAAAGGCATCGTCATCGGCTACCCCGATGGCACCTACGGCGGAAAACGACCCATGACACGCTACGAGTTCGCTGTCGCCCTCGACCGCGCTCTCCGCACAGTCAGCGACATGCTCGCCGCCAACCCCCCTGCTGGCACTCCCGCCGTTTCCACCGTTACCCAGGACGACCTCAACCGCCTGCAAGCTCTGATCGACAAGTTCCGTCCTGAGCTCGACACCATCCAGACCAACCTCAAGACGGCTCAGGACAACATCGATGCCTTGCGTGCGGATGTCCTCGATGCCAAGGCTCTGGCGAATAAAGCTCAGGATACGGCGGACAACTCTTACGGCGTGGGCGCGAACCGCAAGTTCCAGATCAGCGGCTACATCCAGGCGCGTTACCAGGATGTTTCGTCCGGGCAGGGCACGCTTTCCCGTTATCCGCAAGGGTCCGCCGGTGGTAATGGAGCCTACAATGGCAACTACCAATCAGGAACTTCGCCCAGCACATTTGATGTGCGCCGCGCCCGGATCAAGTTCAGCGGCCAGGTGACAGGCAACACGCGCTACGGCGTTCAGATCGATACATCCGGCGCAATCACTTCGGGGGCTAGTGCCAACCCGCAGGTGACGGTGCGTGAGGCATATGCTGCCTATACGACGGGAAACGGCGATGTCGCCAAGAACTTAACGGTAACCGCCGGTCTGTTCAACGTGCCCTTTGGGTACAATTTGCCGGCGTCCCAGTCCACCCTGATCAGCCCGGAGCGGCCTCTGGCGTTCAATGAGGGAACAGGCGGCCTGTTCTACAACACAGACTACGACAAGGGTGTGCAGCTTTCTTACAATACTCCCCAGCAGCTCATATTCCTACCGGCGGGCCTGAAGCTGACCGCGGCGATCGTGAACGGTTCGGGCCGGACAAGTGACGACACCGATGGGTTCAAGGACCAGGTCTATCGCTTGGGCTACCAAAGCAAGAACAAGGTCGTCAGTGTCGGAGGCTCGTACTACTACGGTCAGGTCGACAACTTCCCCGGTACGGCAGCCACCGGGATCGCCGGAACCATCCTCAGCAGCACGGGGCCTCAGTACACAGGCCGGAAGAAAGAATTGTACGGAGTGGATACGCAGATCGTGACGCCTCTTGGCCCGTTCCTGTTGGCGGAGTACGTGGGGGGGCTGTACGAGCAGCGCTCCTACTTCAATTCGGCTTCGGCCAATGGTCTGACAACGGCCTATGCCAAAGACAATCATGTCGACGGCTACTATGCGACAGCAGGCTGGACGTTCGGACAGACGGGCAATCACCCGCTGACATTAGCGGGTCAGTATGACGTTCTGCGCCGGGGCGAGGGACCAACCAACACCTTCAACCCAGGTGGCAGCGATGCTTACACGGACGAGAATGTAGGCTATGGGGCTTTGTACAATCTTGACAAGGCAACGCGTCTTCGTTTCTGGTTTGAGCGTGCGGACAAAGTAGCTCACTTGCCGGGCACGGCAGAGCCGCCCCGTTATGGCTTGTTCACCGGAGAGATCCAGGTCAAGTTCTAACCAAGTCTTAATCAAGCTCTAATCAAGTCCATAGAAGTGGGTTTCCCTCTCTACGGCCTTTGCCCTAGCATGCTTGGCATGCTAGGGCAAAAGTATTTGTGAATCAAAAACGGAATTGGATGAGTATCAGTTTGCTCTGAGATTGTTTTCTCCCATACGCGTTTGCTTTCGAAGACGCCGAAGAACTTGGCGAGGAGTCCTCATCTGGGAGATAAACCGGAATTTGCAAATGAAAAGAAGTCGTGAAACGTAGTGAAATACTTGTAAGGCGGCAGAAATGAGGTACTTTTGTGCCAGTGTTACTCACGTCGAGCGGATTACAAACCGCCGTTGTTCGAGATGCTTTTGTTCGCCTACTGCCACAGCAACCGCAGGCACTGCGGGCTGTGATTGTGACGACAGCCTCCGTGCAGCAGAATTCAAGCGGTTTCAGGCGATGACCCCATTTCCAGTGATAGGAATTTCTGACAATGAAGCCTTGCTTGTCAGTGGAAACACCATTATACGGATCCAGGAACTATACAGCGTCTAACAAGTTGTGACTTTCTAGATCCTTTGCGAAAGCTTTCCGAGGATGTGTGAAAGCTGACAGAAACAATACCGCTCGCACCCTATTTGTCGCGCAGGCCAAGTTGGAAAGCGGAGAACCAGAAGACCTGATAAGCAGGGAGGTTCACCGCACGGGCCAAGCCGCCCCCTGATCCGGCCATCTTCCTGGGAAAAGAAAAAGCGCCTAGATTACCGAACGTCAAGGTTACCGAATGTCAAGGTTTACTGCTATTATTTGGATATTGGTGAAGATTGGATTAACGCTGGCCGTCATTCCAACACTGCTGTACTTCGTCCTGAGAGTCTTGCCAGCGCTGCTCACGAACGGTTCCGACGCATGGACCAAATAGGCAATTTATTTAGTGTAGTCGGCAGTTATTCAATCACGGGGCAGTTATTCAATCAAGGGCAAGGAGTTGAGAGAAGATCTTGAAAAGGTATCTTTTGTAACGCAAATATCTAAAAACTTATCTCTCTGAAATGTACGGCATTTTCCATCGAGACAGCGAGACAGGCAAGAACCGAAAGAGACACAGAAAGAAGAACGCGTCACTGATCCAAACCCGGAATCCAGATAACATGAGGGATTATTCATCCTTGTCCATGCCGCTAATTGCTGCCGCCAGCGGACAAAAAAATCCTCCGAAGTCAAGTCCCCTAATGAGTCGTATGGTCGAAAGCGATTGTACTCCTTTCGTTGGGATTTCAATCTGTGACTTTCCAGTTTCTCCTAAGCATTGGACAAAACAGTTTCAGCGATTCTACCTCCCTGTATAGCTTCTATGTTTCGGTTCTGACTTCCGATTGTCCGCAGGATAAGAGGTTTCAGGGACAGATCGGGACCGTCTAAGGCCAGCCATTAAGCCACGATCGACGTTGAAAACAGCCTCTTAGCGGCAACCTGCTAAACCGGAGTGATCAAGCCCAGGTTCCAGCCGATTAGGTTGTAGTGCTCGCTTTCTAGGTTGTAGTGCTCGCTTGCCACGACAGAATAACCGCGTCACATATGCTATAATCGCGGCATGAATACCCGACAGTTACGCCTGCCTTCTTTCTGCCTGACACTTGGCCTGTCTGCGCTGCTGGCGGGCGCTGGCTTGTCGCATCCCTTACACGCTGCCCATACTGCGAAGTCAGTGGCGCTGCCAGACCTGCCGGATGCAAAGGGTACAGGAACACGTCTGCCAAACGGCTGGCGGATTACGCCTGCCGGAACCCCCATCGCGCTGCCCGGCGATCTGCCGCTCAAGATGCTGTTCAGTCCCGACGGCAAGTACCTTTTGGTCAACACCGGCGGCTATCACAACCACAGCGTGGATGTCATTGACCCAGCAACCAACAAGCTCGTGCAGAGCGTAGACGTAGACAAAAACTGGGCCGGTCTGTGTTTTGACCCGGCAGGGCGGACAGTGTATGCCGCCGCCGGGGAAGGAACGACAGCGTACTATGTGGCGGAGGCCGTCAAAAATAAGCAGTCTGCCCGGCGTGTGGCCGCACTGCAAGAGACTATCCTGCGGCTCGGTTACGCAGACGGGCGGCTGACGCTGCAGCCGGCCCTGCCTGTGCCAAGCCTCGCCGGTAAAGAACACTTCACCGCCGGGCTGGCCTCCGGGCGCGACGGTTCGCTGTACATGGCCGAAATCGAAGGCGATCAGGTTTACAAGTTCAAAGGGGACCCCGCTGTCCTGCAAGCCTCATTTAAAGCCCACTACCATCCCTATGCCGCCGTACTATCGCCGGATGGAAATACGCTGGCCGTGTCCAACATGGGTGGCCGGTCGGTGAGCCTGCTTGATGCAGGTGATCTGAAAGAGGTCGGGCAAGTGGCCGTCGGCAGCCACCCTAACGAGATGGTCTGGGCCAAAGACGGGCGGCTGTTTGTGGCGAACGCGGGAAGCAACTCCGTCAGCGTCATCGTCAACGGAGCTGTGCGCGAGACGATCAAGACCTCGCTCTCGCCGAGAGATCTGGTCGGCTCGACGCCCGATGCGTTGGCCGTCTCGCCCAACGGCCAGCGGCTGTACGTCGCCAACGCCGACAACAACGACGTAGCGTTGGTGGACATCTCGGACGCCAAAGAAGCGCGGGTGCTGGGCTTTATCCCGACCGGCTGGTACCCGTCGGCGCTCGCGATTGCGCCCAACGGACGGACGCTTTATGTCGGCACCGGCAAGGGGCTCGGCTTTCGGGGCAACCCGAATACGACGACGCCCTACACAGAAACGCAGGGAAAGACTTTTGATTACATCGGCGGTCTCCTGAGCGGGGCCGTTTCTGCCGTCCGCCTGCCCGATGCCAAAGGGCTTGGCGCCTACACCCGGCAGGTGCTGGCAAACGTGCCTAAGCCGCTAACGCAGACGCGGCACGGCGCTTGGCCGGCGATGGATGCCCTGCGTAAAATCAAGCACGTCGTCTATATTATCCGTGAGAACCGAACCTATGACCAGGTCTTTGGAGACATTGCCAAAGGCAACGGGGACGCAGGCTTGACTCTGTTTGGGCAAGTGGTCACGCCAAACGCGCATGCCTTGGCTGCCCATTATGTCCTTCTGGACAATTTGTATTGCAATGGCGAAGTCTCTGAAGACGGGCACCAGTGGTGCGACGCCGCGTATGTAACCAATTTTACGGAAAAAGTCTGGCCGAGCGGCTACAGCGGCCGGGGCGAGCCGGATGCCGATGACCGGGTCACAGACTCGCCCGCCAGCTACCTCTGGGATAACTGTGCCCGGCATGGGGTGACATTTCACACCTACGGGGAGTTCTCCTCGTTCAAGGCGTCACCAAACTCCCCACCGGTTTTCACCGGCAGCAAAGGCCTGATCGGCCATGCGTCTGCCGCCTGGGATGCAATCGCTTTTGGCCGTCATGACACGGAGCATGCAGCCGTCTTCCTCGCGGATCTGCATGCCGCCGAAAAGACTGGTGTCTGGCCGCAGTTTATGGTCATGTCGCTTGCGGAAGATCATACGCAGGGACTAGAGGCCGGGAAGTACACGCCGAGTGCTCATGTCGCGTCAAATGACCAGGCGTTAGGCCAGATCGTCGAAGGCATCAGCCGCTCCCGCTTCTGGAAAGATACGGCGATCTTCGTCATTGAAGACGATGCCCAAAACGGCCCGGACCATGTCGATGCTCATCGCACTGTGGGCCTTCTTATTTCGCCGTATGTACGGCGAAATGCTGTAGACAGCACCCAGTACACAACGGCCTCTATGGTGCGGACGATGGAGATGATTTTGGGCTTGCCGCCGATGACTCAGTACGACCAGAACGCCATGCCTATGCTAGGATGCTTCACTTCTGTGCCTGATTTGACGGCTTACGCGGATGTTAAGCCGCAGGTGGACTTGGAAGCGAAGAACCCGGCGACAGGTGCCGGAGCGGTGGCGTCGGCGAAGCTTGACTTGTCGGGGCCGGACCGAGCCGATCCCGACGCACTGAACGCAATCCTGTGGCACGCGCTGAAGCCCGGCATCAAAATGCCCGCGCCCGTGCGGAGTGCACGGCTGCTCCAGCACTGACGCCGAGCAGTCTGTCCTGCTCGTTTCTAAGCCCCTTGCCTTGGGGGAGATTGGTTCCGCTTCCAGCACAAAGTGGTTGTACTTCGTTGGCGTCAGCCAGTGTCTCTTCCAAAGCAAATTCGAAGGCCTCTTCTTGCAAGGCATGATGTAAAGCCGTCTCGGGTTATCTGGGGCTAGCACGCGAAACGGGAAAAATCATACGCGAAAGCTCTCGCCTGGTTTGCTTTTTGTGGGAAAGGCGAACTCTCCATTTATTTCATCTTCTTCGTCTGGAGCAAGGCCGCGATTTCATTGTGGCCTTGTTTCAGGGCTAAGTCTAGAGCCGTGTCGCCATCCTCGTCTTTGAGACGCCCATCGGCCCCACATTCCAGCAACAAGGTGACCATTTCAGGCTTATTGGAACAGGCTGCATTGAACAGGGCGGTCCAGCCGCCGCTGTTCTGGGCATTAACGTTTGCACCCCGCTCTAATAACAGGTGGGCCACAGAGAGGTGCCCTGAAGAGCCTGCCGCCCACATCAGCGGCGTTTCGCCGTCCTCATGTTCTACCATGACGGCGTCCACCTCCACGCCTGTATCAAGTAACCGCTCTACTTCTTTGACATCCCCGAGCCGGACGGCCTCGTGGAGAGCATACACGGGGTCAGGTTCTTCCGGACAGTCGGCGCAGACCCAGTTGATGGGCTGGCCGGCGCCTGCCCCAAGGAAGTAGCGGGGTTCGCGCACATCGCGTGTGCAGCGGCAGTACAAGCAGTGGTCGACATACTCTGCTTCAATAGCTTCCAGTGCTCCCGCTCCGCAGTTCGGACACTTCAGGTCGGCGTGGACGATATCGCTCATGAAAACGCCGTCACACTCGTCAATTCTTAGGGTAAGGTCGGGATTGTCTCTGTCAGGATACAGGCCGTAGACTTTCGTCAGCCCTATATCGTTGAGTCTTTCATCCCAGTCCTCAAGCATTGCCCCGAAGACGAAGCGGATGCCGCAGTCCGAACAGTTTTGGCGCGGGCGGTGCTCAAGACGTTTCATGGGTTGACCCTTGTCCCAAAGTAATTTTGATGCTTGCAAATATTTTACCTGACAGGCCGAACCGTTTTAGTGATGCTTCACGTTATAATGCGTGAGGCACCGATGAAAAGCGAGTCCAAGAAAACATATTCTGTCGAAACGCACGGTGGTGAAGAATGGGTTCACCAAGAGCTTCCATGGCAATCTCTTGGTGAGTTGCTGGACCGCCAAGTCTTTGCTTCCGTCGCGGCGGCCAAGTTCGTCTGGGAGTGCACCGGTGCTGGTACAAGGAAGAGCGTCCGCACAGCAGCTTGAAATATGTGCCTCCCGCCCACTTTGCGCGGGACTGGCAGCGAGACCTGAATCAATAGGAGCAGACGGAGAAGCCGTCTTGCTAGACAACGGAGAAGCCGTCTTGCTAGACAACGGAGAAGCCGTCTTGCTAGACAACGGAGAAGCCGTCTTGCTAGACAACCGCAACACTCACTTTGCCCGTGGTACATATAACGGGGGAAACGTCATGACCACGATGAAGCCGGAAAGCGGATGTTGTTGTCCTCACTTATATTAGCTGCCTTTTTTCGCCAGTTGTCTGCCATGCTTGATGCGGGGGTGCCGCTTTATCAAGTCTTGACGACACTAGGAGAACGAACTCAATCACAGCCAGTACGCAAATGGAACACGGCTCTACATGGGTCGGTCTTGATGGGCAGCACACTGAGTCAGGCAATGGCCTCCTGCCCACGCACCTTCACTGGCTTTCAAGTTGCGATGATCACGGCGGGAAAAAAATTAGGAAACCTTGTGATGGCACTCAAACGGTTGTCTGATTGCTTGGAAGAAGAACATGCTAGGCGTTCCGGCATCAAACGAGAATTGTTTTCTTCTCAGCTCACAATGGCACTCGTGCTGCTTTTTTGGCCGTTCGTTCTTTTTAGCTACTGGCATCGCCCGCTTCTGCTGGTACTTGTTGGTGTTCTCCCCTTGCTGTCGTTTTGCATTTTGATGCTCGTCGGCGCGATCTTGCCGCGTCTTTCCGGCCAGCCGTTTCCCTGGCGGGATCGTTTAATCGCCAAAATACCCGTGTTAGGTAAAACCGCGATTTTGATCGCACAGACACAGTTTGCTCGGAGCCTCTCGTTTTTGTACCACGCCGGCATTCCTTTGCCGGAAGCGGTACGATGGTCGGGTGATGCCTGCGGCAATGCTTGCTTAATGAGGCCGTTTCGGGCCGTTGCACAGAGGCTGGAAAGAGGAGAAGGGTTTACCTTGGCTCTGAGCAGTGCCGCCACCCTTGACCCTATCTTGGTTACCATGCTCAGAACAGGAGAAGCGACCGGCAACTTTGAAGTAGTTCTCGATAAAGCCGCCGAGCATTTTCAGCAAATGACCGATGTCGCTCTGCATCAGTTGAAAGTAAGTCTTGGCGTGGCTGTACTTCTCAATGTTGGTTTTTGTGTTGGCGTCATTGAGATCGGTTTCTATACATGAAAAATAGAAATGGATTCACACTAATTGAACTTCTAGTTGTTATCGCTGTTGTCGCGATTCTGGCAGCATTGCTGTTTCCCGTTTTTGCTAAGGTCCGCGAGCGAGGCCGCCAGACTGCCTGTCTGTCCAATTTGCGGCAGCTCAGCCTTGCGACGTTTCAGTACGCGCAAGATAGTGATGACCGTTACCCCTATGGCGGCGATCCCGGTGACTTAGATAGGAGTTACGCAGTTGGAGAGTAAACCAACATGAGCGGGGCATGTAAATTACTCTCAATTCGGACTCAACTGCGTAACTCCTATTAGATACAAATGGCTGGCAATACTCCGACAACGGGAAGTACTGGCCGGCGATCCAGCAGATGCAGGCGAACAAGCAGCTCCTCCCAAATATAATGGAGGGTTATGTCAAAGACCGGCAGCTTTGGCACTGCCCGTCCGACAACGGCTTCGACATGACCGGTCAGCATGAGAATATCCCGCTTGATGCTTCTCCGTCCGCGTTTCAGGCGTTCGGCATGAGTTATGCGTACACGACGCAGCTCGCACTGGAAGGGCAGACGATCAGCAGCGTCCGGGCCTGGAGCCATGAATCGCCTTATAGCGAGCATAGCCCAGCGGACGTCCCTTTGCTTTATGATATGGTTGGACACTGGCATGGCAGCACGGCGCAAAGCGACGAGCGCCTGAACTTCGTCATGCTTGACGGCCACGCCGTCAGCGTCAACCGGGCGCGTGCCGACTCGCTGAACGACATCCTTTTCTCCGTGCCGGGTTCCTCCGCCCCATAACAAAACGCCTGCGTTCAGAAATAGAGAATGCCAAAGGCCACTGCTGTGCTCTTTGCAACGCAATGTAGAGATGTTCTGTGGCGGTCAGGCTTTGAGTATACCACGCTGGGCAGTGAGCGCTTCTTCTGGAGTGTGAGCAGATCTCGAAAAATGCCTGCGATATGCTGCGTCTTAGGAGGATGTTTGTCAGAAACAATAGAAATAAAAGCAGTATCAGGCTGCTCCAAAACAACTATTATAATTGTTAATCCTCTACGCAGCAGCGCGAGCCGTTTCGCTGCTGCTTTTCGTTATCACCGGTGAGGCACAAAAATGAAAAGCGAATACCAGAAAACGTGGTCTACAGAAGCGCATGATTGTAAGAAATCGGGCTTCACACTCATTGAGCTGCTCGTCGTCATCGCCATTATCGCGATTGTCGCCGCGATCCTCTTCCCCGTGTTCCAAAAGGTGCGCGAGAATGCCCGCCGCACGGCCTGCCTCTCTAACATGAAGCAGATCGGGCTGGCGTTTACCCAGTACGCGCAAGACAACGATGAAAAGAACCCCACGGGTGTCAACATCTACTATCCCGGCGGCAACGGCTGGGCGGGGCAGCTTTACACCTATGTCAAGAGCACCGGCGCCTTTTTGTGCCCGGACGATGCGACCAGCGGACCGGGACACAGCTCCTATGCCTACAACAGCAACGCCACCTTCCATGCGGCCCTGACGCCCACGCCTTTTGATAGCTACAGCCTCGCCCGGTTCGGTGCCCCCGCAAGCACGGTGCTGCTCTTCGAAGTCCAGGGCAATGCGGCAGTCGGAAGCACGGCGCCGGCACCGACCTGGGACATTTCCAAGCCGGCAGATGATCCTTCCTCCGATGCCTACGTCGGGAAAGGGACAAACGGGTTTTCTCCCGCCGGCTGGGGTCTGAGTCAGGCGGGAAATGCGAAGGTGCTTGCCGGAGGCGGCGCATTTAGCGATCCGATCACGCTGAAGCTGGCGACCGGCTACCTCAGAGGCGTCGGCGCGGTGGATTACCCCCGGTACGCGGATGCTGCGGGTCGCCATACGGAGGGCGCGAACTATTTGCTGGCCGACGGTCACGCCAAGTGGCTGCGTCCGAGCGCCGTCGCAGCGGGAACGCAGAACCCGGTGGAGACGGACTGCAACTTAGCTGGCGGGGCAGGAACCGATGGGGTTGTGATGGCCCCGGGTCCTGGCTGCGCCGAGAGTGGGCTTGTGGCAACGTTCAGCCTGTGACCTGAAAACCGCTATTTTGACCTGATAACCACATGGCTCCTGACAGCAGCCAATTGGGCTGACTTATTCGTCGTTCGTCTGCCAACTTCCAAACTTTCCAGTGCCCTCAAACTTTTTTCGCTATTGTTGTTCGCTTTTGCTTTCGGTCGTCCATACTCCTGTGAGAAGCTCACAGGGAGGACAGGAAGATCGGATATATGCAGGACAACGCGCTCCTAATCCAGTACACCCAAAATCACTCGGAAGCCGCCTTCGCGCAGCTGTTCGCCCGGCACCTGCCGCTCGTCTACCGCACCTGCCGCCGCGAGCTTGGCTCCGAGGCGCTGGCCGAAGACGCCGCCCAGGTTGTCTTTCTGCTGCTGGCCCGGAAAGCCAAATCCCTCCATGCCGGCCCAAGCCTTGCCGGTTGGCTGTACCAAACGTCCGTCTTCGTCGCCAAAGATATCCGCAAGCAGGAAGCGCGGCGCACCCGCCGGGAAGAAGCCGCTATGCAGGAAGCTGTTCACACCCAATTTGCCCCTTCGCCCGAGTGGGAGGCTGTCGAGCCTCTCCTGAACGCTGCTCTGTCTGCCTTGAAGCCCTCCGACCGGGAGGCAGTCTTGCTGCGCTTTCTCGAAGGCCACACGCTCGCCGAAACCGGCACACTGCTCGGCGTCTCCGAAGACGCTGCCCGCATGCGCGTTACCCGGGCGCTTGAAAAACTGCGCCATTACCTGACCGCGCACGGAGCCGTCGTCACCGGCACTATCCTCGTAGCCTTGCTGACTGCCGAGGCGGCTCGCCCTATTTCTGCCGAGGTCGCGTCGGTCGTCACGCAGGGAACCCTTCAGGCCCTCTCAAGCGGCCCTGCGCCCAATATCTTGCTGCTCACGAAAGGAGTCTCGCACACCATGAAGATCCTCAAAATCAAGTACGCCACCCTCGGCGCTGCTCTGCTTCTGGCCGGTGCCTCAGTGCCGCCGCTTGTTCACGCGCTGAGTCTGCACACGGCAACTGTTAAAAAGGCAGGAGTAAAAAAGGCAAGAATGATAAAGGCAAGCGTCGAGACTATTGCTGCCGCCATCCCGCTGCCGCCGAATGTCACTCAGACATTTACTCTCAGCAAAGATCGACATGCCTTTTTCAGTGCGACCTTGCCGCAAGGGGCCTCCACTGTCGTCCTGGATATGCGCCGAGCCGATACCCAGCAGGGCAGCACGACGGTAAGTGTCAACTTCACCCGTAACAGCGCTCTCCACAACAGCGCTCTCCACAAAACCAAGTCAGTTGGCGAAGTAGCGATGGGATCGTTATTAGATACGGAGAGCCGTATGATTGTTCGTTCTGCCCTTAACAGGCCGATTCCTGTGGTTGTGGATGTTTATAACAAGGGAGTCACCTGCCACTACTGGCTCACGACCTTAAAAACCGTGCCAAGTGTCAAGGTGTCTTCCTCTCAGGCGTCTCCTGCCCTTGCCTTTCCTATGTTCGGAGACATTGTTCCGAAACCGATGGCTTTAGGTGAGACGGAAACAGGGCGGCTGGAAAAGAATGGGCATGCCTACTTCCGAGTTGCGCTGAAGGCGGGACGCTATCAATCTCTTCTTCATTTCAGCCGGGTGAATGGAAATATCGCCAACCCTTCGCCTGTTGATGGCGAATTGACGCTTTCTGATGAAAGCGGTTACGCACTTCTCAGCGATAAAGGATCGCCGGTCACCGTTGGTTCTTCTAGTCCCTTCTTCAAGGACATCAACGAGCTGCATGCATCCGCGTCGCCTAATCAAGACGCGGCCAAGTTTGAGCTGAAACAAGACGGCGTTTTTCTGGTGACGTTATCGAATCAAGCCAGCAGTCCAACCGCCGATGACTCCTCGCCTGTCTACTTCACCGAGCAGATCGTGCCGGACAACTCACCTTTTCCCATCGCGAAGCAAAATTAGACGTTTCGGTCGGCAGCTGTCTCACGGCTACATTTACTTGCAGATCATGGTGTCAAACGAGGAAGGGAACTGATCGCGAAAAAAGGTTGGCCCGGCTGCCAAAATTGGCATCCAAGCCAAAAGTCAAACTAAAACTAAATCGAGGATTCGGATGAGCACGAGCTGAAGCGCCGAGCGGGATGCAGCTCCGAGAGGCTGCATCAAGTTCAGCCGAGTGGTTCTCTTTTACCTGTGCAACAGTTCTCCCAGCAAGGCACTGACCAGGCTTCCCTAGTCCTTGCGGTTATCGTCCTATTTGGACAGGGTGCGGATGTCTTTATAGCGAGACAGCCCTGTGCTTCCAGAATGTTGCCACCGCTGTTGTTCAGAAAGATCGTAATCAAAGATCGTAATCAAAGATCGTGATTGCCGAATGCCTGTATACGTTTCATTACTAAAGCTGTTGCGGACCGTGTTTCGTGTGCCCGCGCGTGAGGATTTTGGAAAGGGACGATGCGGGCGGCAGAGAGACAGATGCAGGCTTGGTGCAAAGAGGGTAGGGTGTCCAGAGAAAAGCTGCTTCTAAATTGGGGAGACTGAGTATTCCTGGGCGTTCTGTGGCGATCGGGCTTTGAGTATACCGGATGTGACAGTGAACACTCTATCTGCCGTTTTGCGTCGAAAAACATGTTTATGAAAAAACTATGAATTTATTTTTATAGGTACTTGATAATCTTCAGAAATCATGTTACCATTATATTGACCTCTGCCAGTTCTTCTAAGGCAGGTGCGTTACTTTCGAGCAATGAGCTTGAGTACGACCTGCACCTCTTCACTACCGAAGCGGCTCAACATCAAATACTCAATTTTTCAGTGATCATCTGTTAATCAAACGCGTGACACTTGTTGTTCCCTGCTCCGTCACCGTAAACATCCTTTATGTTGTTTTTGCGATTTGCGAACCTTGATGAAAACAGTTTAATTGCGATAAATGCAATACAACATTGCAGCAGTTGACTTAGGATGCCCTCTGCAACGTTTTCTTTGGCTATACCGGAAGAGGGAAGCTTTTGCTTGAGTGCGCTTCAGGGCCGCGCTTACTGGTGCTGAAGCACAGACGGCATACGCAAATGTGACGACCGCTCTGCCGCTCTCTCCAGGGTTCTAATCGCTGAATGACTGGCGATATTCGGTAGATGGCTTGAGGCTACGCAATAAGACGTGGAAGAAGGAATAGGACATGCGCTCGGCTTCAATAAACAACCGCTTAGGCTCTATTGCTAGAATCGCAATACTTGGCGCTGGGCAAAAATGTTCTCAGCTTCCTCCCTTTTTTAGGATGGGGCGACGCGTTTCCTTTATCACCCGCTTAAGTTTTTGGATGCTTTTCTTGGCTGTGGTCAGTGGCTTGACTGCCAGCCTTGCACTGGCAAATCCCCTGCTTACAGGAGGCGGCGGTGCAGTGTCTTTCCCCGCCACAGGCACGCATACGACGACGAGCTTTCAGGGCTATGGCTGGGAAGTGGCAAACCCCGCGGGAACCGTAATTGCCTCCAGCGGCTCGCAGGGAACCAATGGGTGGTCAGAGAGCTCGAGCGGCGGGAATGGTTCAGCGGTGACGTTTACGCTTCAAGCTCCGGCATCAGCGTCCATTGGAACGGGGTATGAGCTGCGGCAATCGGTTCCCGTGTCCGGCTTTCCCGCCTCTGCTTTTTTTGATGTGGCTGCTCCCCCCATTCCCGTGGCCCCAACAGGCCTTTCTGCCGCGGCAGGCAATCAATCCGTCAGCCTGACTTGGACTGCTGTCTCGGGCGCGGCTTCTTACAGCGTCTACCGTGGAACCACTGGAGGGGGCGAAAGCGCCACGGCGGTTGCCATGGGTTTGACCAGTCCCAGCGACACTGATACGGGCCTGACCAACGGCACGGCTTACTACTATGTGGTCAAGGCGGTCAACAGCAGTGGGACTAGCCCCGTGTCGAATGAGGCCAGCGCGGTGCCAGTTCCGGCCCTTTCCGGGGTCAGCCTTACCGCTAGCGGCATCACCGGCGGCTCGCCGGTGACTGGAACGGTGACCCTAACAACGACCACGGCTTCCAGTGTGACAGTCGCACTTTCCAGCAGCAATACGACTGTCGCTACGGTTCCCAGCACCGTGACTATTCCCGCCGGGCAAGCCAGTGCGACCTTCACAGTCAGCACTAATGCCGTCAATTCCGCTGCGAGTGTCACGATTTCGGCAGTCAGCGGGAGTGTGACGAAAACAGCGACCCTGACGGTCAATCCGTGGATCGCGTCTCTTGTCCTCAATCCGACCAGCGTCATCGGCGCTCTGACCAATGGAACCCAGTCCACCGGCACCGTGACACTGAGCAGTGCTGCGCCTGCCGGCGGTGCCGTCGTCAATCTGACCAGCAGTAACACATCGCTCGTCACTTTGCCTTCCTCCGTCACTGTACCGGCTGGAACGACCACTAACACTTTCTCAGTCACCGCCAGCAATGTGACGTCGGGTTCGACGGCCACACTGAGTGCTGCCTACAATGGAACCACCCTGACTGCTGTACTTACGGTCAACCCCTGGCTGAAATCGTACACGCTCGCGCCCAGTAGCTTGATCGGAGGTGGCACGGCGACTGCTACCGGCACGATCACTCTGAATGCCAATGCCCCAACGGGTGGCCTGCCCGTGACGCTTGCCAGCAGCAGTCCCTCGGCAACGGTTCCGGCGACGGTGACCGTTGCGGCGGGAAGCACGACGGCGACTTTCACAGTGACGACGCAGGTCGTGACGGCCTATACCAATGCCCAAATCACAGCGTCTTATAGCAATCTGTCTCTGCCTCAGAACTTGACACTTCTACCGCTGCTGTCTTCCATAACACTCAGTCCCTACTCACTGACGGGCGGCAGCCCTTCGACTGGGACGGTGACACTCAATGCCGCCGCGCCGGCTGGGGGTGCAGCGATCGCTCTGTCCAGCAGCAATGCGGCAGCGACGGTTCCAGCCAGTGTCACGGTTGCTGCGGGGAGTACGACAGGCACGTTCACGGTCACGACAGGCGCTGTGACTACAGTGACGACGGCGAGCATCTCTGCTTCTTACGCAGGTGCTACGCCCAGCCCTCAATCCTTGACTATCAACCCAATTCAAGTCACAGTCGCCGTAAACCCGACTTCGGTTCTCGGTGGCAGCTCTTCGACCGGGACGGTCACCTTGAACGGACCGGCACCCGCAGGCGGCCTTGTGGTCACTCTGTCCAGCAGCAACTCGGCCGCGACGGTTCCAGCCAGCGTCACGGTCGCGGCGGGGAGTACAACGGCCACATTCACAGTGACGACGACCAGTGTGACTTCCAGCAGCAATGCGACGATCACGGCGGCTTACGGTGGATTGTCTAATTACGCTTACCTGACGCTGCTGCCCGTGCTGAAAAGTGTCTCGATGTCCCCCTCCAGCTTGATCGCCGGGAATCCGTCGACCGGAACAGTCACGCTCAACGCTGTCGCCCCGGCCGGCGGAACGGTAGTCGCTCTTTCCAGCAGTTCGACGGCTGCGACCGTTCCAGCCAGTGTGACGGTCGCGGCAGGAAGTACGACGGCAACCTTCACTGCCACGACGACCAATGTCACGTCTACTACCTACGTAACAATCACCGCCGCCAACGCCAGTGCGTCGACCACTGCCAGCCTTTATATTCAGCCGCTTTTGTCGTATCTGTCCCTCTCTCCGACGTCTGTCAACGGCGGCACTTCCTCGACCGGTACGATCTCGCTGAGTGCCGCTGCCCCGACCGGCGGGGCGGTGATCACTCTCGCCAGCAGCAATACAGCCGCTGCGACTACTCCCTCCACCGTGACCGTTCCGGCGGGAAGCAATTCGGTGACTTTCACCGTGACAACGCTGACTGTCTCTGCGAATGCTACGGCATCCATTTCTGCGGCGTATGGCGGCGTCACACTTTCGCAAACTTTGACAGTGACCCCCGTGCCGCCCCTGCTGGCCTCCGTCTCGCTAAGCACGACGCGTGCTGCCAGCGGCAGCACCGTCACAGGAACCGTGTCTTTGAGCCAGGCGGCTCCGGCGGGCGGCATCACGGTGACCCTGGCCAGTGACACCACTGCCACGGCGACGGTACCGGCCAGCCTTGCGATTGCTGCTGGTGCGACCAGTGCGACGTTCACTGTAACGACTGGGAACGTAACGGTCAGCAGCACTGCGACGATCTCGGCCACTTACAGCGGGACGACCCGCAGCGCATCCCTCCTCACGGTCGTGCCGCTGCTGAGCAGTGTCAGCCTGAACCCAGCCACTATCGTCGGGGGCGATCCTTCCACAGCCACGGCGAATTTTAATATTCAGGCCCCTGCCGGCGCGACGCTGACACTGAGCAGCTCCAACACGGCCGTGGCGACCGTTCCGGCCACGGTCAGCGTTCCCACAGGCTCGTATTCGGTGCCGTTTTCCGTCAGCTCTGTTTCGGTCACGACGGCAACCACTGTGACGATCTCAGCCGCCTATGGCGGCGTTATCCAAACGGCGACGCTCACGGTCAATCCGATGCCGACGGTGACACGCCTGAGCGTCAGTCCCGGCGAAGTAACCGGGGGCAGCAGCAGCTATGGCACGGTGGCGCTCAGCGGTATCGCCCCTGCCAGCGGGTCTTTGGTCACGCTATCGAGCGGCAGCGGATCGGCCACTGTTCCAGCTACCGTCACTGTTCCATCAGGACAATCAAGCACTGGCTTCTCTATCGGCACATCGCCTGTCGCTGCGACGACTACGGTCACTTTATCAGGGACCTATCGCAGTGCAACAGTGCCCACGACCTTGATTATTGATCGTCCGGCACTGACTAGATTCAGCTTCTCACCGGCGAGTTTGAATGGTGGGAACGGAACAACCGGCACACTGACACTCTCGGGTCCTGCGCCGACCGGTGGGGTTACCTTCAGCATGACGTGTGCCCCTGCGAGTGGAGCCGGCTTCAGCTCTTCGGTCACTGTTCCTGCGGGAGCGACTTCTGTGCCGTTTCCTGCCGCGACCAGCACGGTCAATACGCCTGTCACACTTGTCTTCACGGCGACCAACACGGTTTCCGGCGGGGAATCTCTCAGCGCGAATGTCAATCTGACCTTGGGGACGCTGCATGCGACGGACCTGCTCTTCCCGAAGGCGATCCAGCTCCAATGGAGCCTCAGTGCCGTCGGCAACTTCCTGCTGTACCGTGACGGTGTCCTGATCGCGACACTGCCCAATTCTGCGGTTTCTTATATAGACACATTCAATTGGAACAGCGGCCAGACCTACAAATACGATATCAAGGACAGTCAGACAAGTCCGGCAACCCTGCTGTCGACCGAGCAGACCGTCCCCTATATTGTGCCAGCGATCCAGGATCAAGCCGTAGATAGCCGGTTGGATCCTCGCTACGCAGCAAACGTATTCTTGGATCACCAGTTTGGCAGCACTTCCTATCGAGGTGGCCTGTTCGTCGGCTACGATACAGATCCCTCGCGGATCGGACGCAGCTTTGCTCAGTTCAATCTGACGCCGCCTTTGACCGGGGCCGTCTATCGAACCGGGCGAGTCAACGCGTACTTCATAACCGGCGATACGACAAACGGCGTCATCAATATGACCGTCGGCTGCCAGGCACTGACTAATAATACGTGGAATGCCTCGACTCTGACCTGGGATACCGCACTGACGGCCTTCAATCTGGTTCCCACGGCAGCCCCACAAACGACGCTGATCCAATACGATCCGAGCACTCCCGGCAGTGTGAGTGCATCTGGCGGCATCAGGCAAATCATTCTATCCTGGGGGCCACCGGTGACTACAAAGACGATTGTGAGTTACACGGTCTCTTACGGCACCTCCAGTGGCAATTACCCGAACCAAGTGACGGGCATTCTACCTACTCCTGCTGGGAATGGGTCGACCACAATTACCGGGCTTACGAACACGATGACGTATTACTTTGCAGTCCAGGCGGTTTACTCAGACGGCACGACCAGCAACAACTCATTACCTGTTATCGCGACCCCGCCGAATGTCGGCGGAAGCGTGACCCCGCCCAATATGTGGTACTCCTGGCCGCTGGCGTCAGACATTCTGAATGCCCTGCAAGGCAGCAACGTCCTGTCGGTCGGCTGGGCCAGCATGAACGAGACTCAGCAGGGCTGGGCGTACTTCGCCAAGACGGAGTACGATCCGACGCTTGGCCCCTGTGTGACCCATCTTTGGAGCATTCCGACGCTGGTGAACCTTCAGGTGCCTGGCACAGTTACCCTCAACGGCGCATCCAGCACGACGGCGACGGGCCTCTTGACGGTCAACGCAATCGGGCTTCAAGGCAGCGCGACGGTGACGCTTGTAAGCAGTAATCCTGCTGTCGTCTCTGTTCCCGCGTCGCTGATGGTGAACGGGCTGACTCGGTCGTTCAATATGGCGGTCAGCCAACCAGCCTCAAATACGTCTGTTGTCATCACGGCGACTTTGGGGCCGATCCAAAAACAAATGACTATGATCGTCAATCGCTGATAAAATTGTTATTTTATGATCCAGCATCAATCAAGCTGGAACGACGCTCAATGAAAGCTCAAGGCTCCATGAAAACTCAAGTGCGAAACAAGGTCACAGCGGCTTCGGTAGGCCTCGTGCTGCTGACCGGCACCGCGGGATGGCTGGCATGGTCGATGCATCAGCCGGCAAAACCGCAGCCTAAAATGGTGTATGTCGCCAGCGGCTACGGAGGGTTCGTTCCGGCCCCAATGCCTGCCGTCAAGGATCCGGCGGGAAGTCTGCGTCCTGAAGCAAAGCTGAGGCCGATTAAACCGGCGGACCGGGTGCAGCCCTTGCGGGAAGCGTACAACGCCGGGCAATATTCGGCGGTCGAGGCGGGGGCGCTGTCTCTGGTGTCCAGGGCACGAACCAGCCGGAGCCGAGAGGTACAAGAGCAGGGTGCGGAAGCCGGGTCACTGCTGGCGTATGCGGCGGCGCGGCGGCATGATTTGAGACTGGCGCAGGTGCGGTTTGCGGCCGCGCAGGCGGAAGCGGCGCGTCTGCCGGACAAGGGAAAGCAGGCGGACCTGCCCGGCCAGATGTCGCCGACCCTGGAGGAAGATGCGGCGTTCCAGCACGCGGTCTGCACGAATGCGCTGGGTGATCCGAACGGGGCGGAGAAAGAGTATGTGGCGTGGATGCAGCGCTACCCGGAAAGCCCGCTGCGGAACGCGGTCGTGCTGCGGCTCCAAAAGCTGCACGATGGGAACCTGACGGCGGCGGAAGAAGCGGTCCGGCGGCAGGCGAGCGTAATCGCGCAGGTGCGCCAAACGGGGCGTGAGCGTGAGGCGTCGCTGTGCGGCCCGGAGTGCCTGGCGGAGCTGCTGCGCCGCCGGGGCGACACTGTCAGTGTTCATGCGCTGGCGAATGCGATGCACACAAGTGACCGGGGAACGACGCTGGATGCGCTGTCGGCGGCGGCGCAGCGTCATGGTTTTGCGGCACGGGGGTTGGCCTTGACGTCACGCGGGCTGGCGGAGCAGACGCTGCCGGTCATCGCATTAATCGCCCCTGGTCATTATGTGCTGGTGGATAAAGTGACGGCGGCGGGGGTTACGCTGTGGGACCCGGACGCACAGGGGCAGGGCCACGGGGCGGCCCGTGCAGTTCCGTCGGCCCAGTGGCAGCAGCAGTGGCGCGGCGTGACGCTGGCCCTTGGGCGAGTGCAGACAGCGCATAGCTGATAGATATTATATTCGTTTACGCGTTTGAGAAGATCTGGTGTGAGAAGATCTGGTGTGAGAAGATCTGGTGTGACTCTGGAGAGAAACTGATGGCAACAATGCGAACCTTGCGGGCGATGTTGATAGTTCGAGTACTGCTCTGTTGTGTGGCATTCTCCCTGGGATGGCTGCAAATCAGCCCAGCTTACGGCATGGATGTCAGCCTGCGCCGGGAAGCTACGCGGCAGGCCGCGTGGCACCTCGCGCACATGCCGCATGTCCAGTTAGCTCCTGGTCTGACCCAAACGCCGGATGCGGCCTTGCGGAAGAAGATCGACGCCAAAGAAGCCGCCGCGCGGGTGCCGAAGGCTGTCGCCGATGTGCGTTCCCTGACTGCTGCGGAGATGGGACAGGCACTGGGGCGTGGCCCGCTTCGTAATCCGTATCTTGCGGGTGCCCCGATGCCCTGGCACAGGGCCTTCCATGATGTGGACGTCAACACCGGCAACTTGTTCAAGTCCTTCACCGACATCCAAGTCGCGCCGGCGCGCGGCGCGGGGTTGGTCCTCCAACGCACCTATAACAGCGATGAGACGCGGGTTGGCCCTTTTGGCCTCGGCTGGACCCATGCCTACGATATTCGCATTCAGGAAGCGGCGGACATCCAGGCGCAGGCCGGTAACTCGGCAGCAGTGCCTCCGGCAGTACCCGGCAGCACGACCGCTGCTACGGCAGTCAATGAAGTTCCCCGCACCGACTTCTTCGGGGCTAAGCAGACGTACCACCGTGATGCGGATGGGCTGTACTCTCCGCCGCCATATTTATATGATGAGATGAGCAGCGCCTATGGGAAGTTCCTCGTGAATGGTCCAGCGCAGGTAATGAGCGATACCGACAAGGGCATGGATGGCACAATCAAGCACTATACGAACGTCGTTATCAAGGCCGATGGGACCAGTGGAAATGAGCGTGCCTGCGACTACATTCAGGACCGCTATGGCAACAAGACGACCCTGACCTATGGCCAGTCCTATGTCCAACCTGATGGCAGTACGCGCAGCATCCTGACCCTGGTCACAGATCCCACAGGCAGATCGCTTACGTTCCACTGGACCAACTTTGGAACGACCGCGCAGCCTACCTACCGCATTACCGAGATCGACGCTCCAATTGATCCTGCGATGGGAACCTATGCTTACCGGGTGACCTACGACTACTATACCGATCCCAATGACCCGAATGTCGCCAATGACCTGTTCAACCTCAAGGCCGTCCACCTGGACCCGGATGGCTTGAACCGGACCACGACGTACACCTATACTAATTGTGCCCCTGTCACCCTCAGCAACTACCGGGGCAATATCTCCGAAGCAGACGGACCTACAGAGTATGGGCTGCTAGGGAATCTCACGGATCCGCTTGGTCATACGGTATCGTACACTTATGGTTATATAATCGACCCAGGAAATAGCGATGTCTACGCAGCAGAAATGAACGTCCTCTATGTGAGCCAGATAATCGAACCGGGCAGCGGCGGGAAAAACACATGGACAATATCGTTTTGCATCGGCTTATTCTCAGGTTGGTTCCTCTCGAACTCGGGCACTTTTGCACAAGGGGGACATCCACCCCCCCCGTCTGATGGACCGGACATGTCTGTTGATTTGGGGAACGACTTGTTCCATCGTACAAACCATATCGGCTCCACCTATAGCCCTGGTGAATGGGAGGCCGGCTACGCAATTTACTACGACAATAGCAACAACGTCATCATGCATGATGAGCTTATCTACCAAGAGCAGGGAGGTGCCAACCAGTCTGAACAGTGGCTGGATAAGGGGGATGCCTACACCTACGGGCAGCATGGCAATGTTCTAACACATCAATTTGTCTTAGAAGGTCCACACAGTGTCCTTAGCAGCCGAACATTCTTCCCTGGACAGGACACGACGGCATACTACAATGCCTCTCAATACTTCCAAAAAACCGGTGTAACGGACATGGACGGCCATACAACCGCCATGGGCGTGGGCACGAACACAGCGGGTAACACAGGCGACCCAGATCCGAACACTGGCGACCGCGGACAAACGCTTTGGGTCCAGGATGCCGGCTACAACGACAGCATCAGCCCATCTTACCACAAGCAATTTACCTATACTTATAACCAGTACGGTCAGAAGCTGTCGGAGACTAATCTCAATAGTGTTGTGACCCAATACACCTATGGCACGAATGGCGCTGACCTGGGGAACCTCACGCAGGTTGTTCAGGACCCCGGCACTGGGCACTTGAACCGCACCACGTCAATGCACTACGACATTATGGGCCGAGTTCTGCAAAGCACAGACCCAAGTGGTCAGACCAGCACATTCACCTACAATACTTTGGGGCAGCCCAAGTCCGTTTCCACTCCCATGACAAGTGCGGCGGCGGCTGAAGTAATCACTTACGCTTATGGCGGGGATGGTCGAACCCATAGCGTTACTGATAATCGCGGCACCACAACGATCATCTATGAAGATGAGCACTACGGCGACTATCAGAACTATGCCAGTAATGTGTACAGCGTCTCTGATCCCGTCACCGGCACGATCAGTTACACTTATTTCCGCATCGGTGCCCGAAAAACTATGACCCTGCCGGGCGGCTCCTGGACGTACCAATATGCCAGTTCCGGCGACATGCCGAAAGATGATCTGAATGACCAAGTAGTTCTCAGTAAGGTCGTAGACGATCAAGGGCGCTCCGTAGAGTTCTCGCAGTACGACGCTACCTACCCGCTGAAGACGGGGGGAGGCGTGACTTCATTCCCCTACGACCACCACCTGCGCCAAGCAAAAAGTGATGAAGTCTATGATGCGAATGGCAACTTGGTCTCCTACCTTCTGACCTGCTACCGTTCCGACAATGACACAGCAACCAATGAAGGCAACGGTCAGTTGACGATGTACAAGAATACGCATGACTGGACCTCGGATATGCAGACGTTCTGGGTTGATGCCAAAGGTCATCACGCACGTCTAGTTGCCGATCATTCCTATGGGTATGACAATGCTGGCCTCCGCACCAGCCATGCCATCACGACGGCGGTATCAAATGCGGATGGTACGCCGCAGTACACGGGCGGATCTCCGACTTATGACAGCAACGGTATTGTCACCAATCAGGTGACTAGCAGCCGCACGGAAACCTATACTTATGACGACCTGAACCGTCTGAGTACGGTGAACTACGGTGATGGCGAGACCCAAAGCTACGGCTTCGACCCGATGGGCAACCGTCTTCAGAAGACCGACAGCAGCACCGGCACGACGAACTCCGTGTTTGATGCCGCCAACCGCTTAACGAGCACGACAGGCACTGGAGCCAGCACGTACACCAACGACGCCGATGGCAACACCTTGACAGGCGGGGGCAGAACCAACACCTGGGACAGCCAGAACCGGCTGGTCTCGTGCGCCTACAACGGCAGCACGACTACCAACACCTATGGTGCGGATGGCCTACGCCGGAGCAGCACGGTCAACGGCGTGACGACCTACTACGTATACGATGGTCAAACGCTGATCCGCGAGATGCAGAAGAACCCAACGACCGGGGCATTGTTCAACACGGCGACCTACCTGACAGGGCCGCGTGGCCCCGAGTATCGCCGGGATGACACCTTGCAGGAGAAGGACAGCCAGGGAAACACGGTCAGCAAGACGCGCTGGTACGTGTACGATGGGCTGGGTAGCGTGGTAGGGGAATTGGATCCTAGCGGCAATATGACTTCCTCGCCCAAGTACGATGTGTACGGAGGCGTGAGAAGCAATAGCGGCACGGCCAGCAGCAAGATGGGCTTTGTGGGTGGATTGGGGCATCTGAGCGAAGCCAATACCGGGCTGATTTACATGAAGGCTCGGTATTATGATCCTACGCTGGGGCGGTTTGCAAGTGAGGATCCGGATGCAAAGCATAAAAACTGGTTCGTTTACTGTAGCAATAATCCCATAAATCGCACTGATGCTTCTGGAAGAAGCGATGATCCAGTTTCTGACTTGTATAACCAGTTAGAGTCGTGGGGAGCAGACCATCCGTTTACAAGTGCCCTCATTACGCTGTTCACAACTAAATTTGTATCATTGTTGCCAGCAATGGCTCAGATGGCAAAAGAGACTGTGGGCATGGGTCTGATGTTGATTGCAGACGCGATGATTTCAGGCGGGCGCAGTTTGATGGAGCAAGGTGGTGTATCCTTGACGATATATGGCATCTCGAGTATGGCAGTTGACGGAGGGGAAACATTGGCATTGGGAAGCGCCATGCGTGGAGCTGCACAAGGTCTTGGTGGTGCCAGTGAATTAGCTGCAGGTCTCGCCTTGAAGTCAGTCGCAGAGTTCATGTACTACTCCTGATTGAATCCCTTCGGGTGTCATTCCCCGAAGCTTGCTTCGTTACCGGTTTTGTCCGAAAGCGCTCAGAAGCGCAATCCGAATCCGGTCTCTCAGATACCTCGAAGCTTGCTCCGAGCGAGTTTCATTGCTTCTTCTTGGGATGCGTGGAGGTTATCCTTTGCCAACTAAACACGAAAAGAATCGGTTCGGTGTATTGGGGCCATATTTTGGTCAGAAGTGGAAGATCATTGGTGCTCATTAGCCGCTTGTTGTATGATCCATCCAATTCTGGCCGAAGACACGATGACCCAATTAATACTTCAAAGCGAGGTTCCAGGATTCCCAATTGGTTGAAAAAGTTCATTGAGACTATTTATGTGTCGGCTGTGCTTTATTATTTTTTCCTGCGCCCGTCTTCTCTAAATCATTACACACGGCATTGGGCGTACTTGTTTTTGTGTTTAGCCTCTTATCTAATTTTCAGTTGCGCGACAACATGGATACTTCGAAAATGGAGAGGAATGAATGCTAATATGAGGCGTAAACTAGATGCTATCGAGAAAAATAAGACGATGTGAATGGGCGTGAGTACCAAATCAACTGGCTGGCTCAGACCCAGACGACCTACCATATGCAGGCCTCCAACCAGCAAAATATCCAGCGGATCATCTCGCAGAACAACTACGGCTATGACACGATGGGTCAGCGTCTGACTAACACATCAGGTGTTCAGCTCACCAACGCTGACGGCAGCGGTCAGGTGGATGCCAACAGCAATCCCATCATGAGCAGCCGCACAGAGAATTATACTTACGACGACCTGAACCGTCTGAGTACGGTGAATTACGGCGACGGCCAGACCCAGAGCTACGGCTTCGACCCGATGGGCAACCGTCTCCAGAAGACCGACAGCAGCACCGGCACAACGAACTCGGTGTTTGATTCCGCCAACCGCCTGACGAGCACGACAGGCACTGGAGCCAGCACCTACACTAGCGACGCCGACGGCAATACGCTGACGGGCGGGGGCCGTACCAACACCTGGGACAGCCAGAACCGGCTGGTTTCCTGTGTTTATGGAAGCAGCACGACCACTAACACCTATGGTGCGGATGGCCTACGCCGGAGCAGCACGGTCAACGGCGTGACGACTTACTACGTCTACGATGGTCAAACACTGATCCGCGAGATGCAGAAGAACGTGACGACCGGGGCATTGTTCAACACGGCGACCTACCTTATAGGCCCCCGTGGCCCTGAATACCGTCGGGACGACACGGCCACGGAACTCGACAGCCAGGGGCATACGGTCAGCAAGACGCGCTGGTATGTGTATGACGGCCTGGGCAGCGTGGTGGGAGAAGTGGATCCCAGCGGGAACTTGACTTCCTCGCCTAAGTACGACGTGTATGGGCTGGTGAGAAGCAACAGCGGCACGGCCAGCAGCAAGATGGGCTTTGTGGGAGGGCTGGGGCATCTGTCGGAGGCAAACACTGGGCTGATCTACATGAAGGCCAGGTACTATGATCCGGCGCTGGGGCGGTTTGAGAGCCAGGACCCCGGTTTCGATGGTAACAGCTGGTTTGTTTATTGTAACAACGACCCAACCAATCAGGTTGATGCTAATGGCCGTGTGGCGGGGCCATGGGGTGACGCTGCGATAGACCTTGTCATCAAAGCTCTGTGGGCCCAATTTGGCCCTTCTGGGGTTGATTTGCCTGATAGTCGTACAGAAGCATTAGATATGCTGATACAGGCTTCCAAAAATCAGATGTACGCTTCTAAAGCAGCAGCGGGAGCTGATGCAGTAATGGCGGCGGACGGAGACGCCACACAAAATGATGCTCAGTCAGCCACAGGAAATATAGAGGGCGGCTCAGAGTTAGGAAAGGAAGCCGTTGCATCTTTCACCCTAGAACAGTCAGAAGAGTTTCAACAGTTTATAGTAGATATGGGAGACATCATTGGATCATAATGTCTCATAGTTGTACATCTGAAATATATGAACGAAGTAGCAAAAAAACACTTTTTGAGAGCAGAGAAACTGCGGCTTGAAGGCAATATTGACAGTAGTATTACTGCCTTGCTTGCTGCAGTGAATGTTGACCCTAATTACGCCGCAGCTCATCACAACTTGGGTTTCCTTTATGAGCGAAAACATAAAATGCAAAGAGCATTAGCTGAATATGAAGAAGCGCTTCGCCTCGACCCTAGGCTGGAGAAAGGCTACGTAAACATGGGCGCATTATTAGTAAACAGTGGGGGTTTTGACAACTTCACGAAGGCGATTAGTGTGCACCAGAAGGCGATCAGCTTGTTCCCTAAGAACGTGAAACTTCACTATAACCTTGGAAACGCTTATGTTGGATTAGGGCAACGCGAACATGCTATTTCAGCATATTCTGAAGCGATTCAGTATGATCCCAATTTCTATGATGCTTATGCCAATCTAGGTAGGGAACTTGTATTAAATGAAGATTGGGTAGCGGCAGTGTCTATCTTCAGGCAGGCGATTGCATCGGGGCCAGTTGAACCCGCCCTACGCTATGCCCTTTGTAGTGCGCTCATACAAATCAGAAAAACAACTGAAGCGATAGCTGAATTCAAAGAGCTGATCCGAGACAACCCTCAGGATGCTAAAGGTTATTTTCAGATAGGACGTGCATACCTCATTCAAGCTATGCAAGAGAAAAGTAAAGAAAGCATTCGTCTGGCCGAAGAAGCTCTAAAGAAGTCCTTACTTCTCAAGCCATTTAACCTGCAAACTATAAACATGTTGTATCAAGCATACAACATGAGAAAAAAATCAGAGTTAGTGTAAACTTGTTTCTGTAAAAGTGAATGACCGAAAGTAGTAGGTCAGGGAGTATTCTTGAAGTTACCACACACCAAGGATAAAACCCATGACCTACCAGAACGAGTTTACTCTGTCCGAAGCCCTTTTGGAACAGCTTTCGGCAAGCGGCTTGGACGCTTTGCCTGCACTTTTTCAAGAGCTCCTGAACGCCGCCATGCAGATCGAGCGCCAGAAGCACCTCGGGGCCGCCCCGCATGAGCGGACCGAAGAGCGCACGGGCCATGCCAACGGCTACAAAGACAAGACCTTATCTACTCGCCTGGGACAGATCACCGTTGCCGTCCCTCAAGTCCGAGAAGGAGGCTTCTATCCGCAGAGCCTCGAGCGCGGCACCCGCTCCGAGCGGGCCTTGAAACTGGCCCTGGCCGAAATGTACGTCCAGGGCGTTTCCACCCGTAAGGTCGCGGCGATCACGGAGCAGCTCTGCGGCTTTGCGGTTTCATCCACCCAGGTGAGCCAGGCCGCACAGCAGCTGGACCAAACGCTCGAAGCCTGGCGGCAGCGCCCTCTTGCGGCTTGCCCGTATGTGTACCTCGATGCTCGCTACGAGCGGGTGCGCCAGGGAGGACTGGTGCAGAAAGCCGCGGTTCTGGTGGCTGTCGGGGTGGACGCGAGCGGCAAGCGCTCTGTGCTGGGCGTCTCCGTGGCCCTGTCCGAACATGAAGTCCACTGGCGCTCCTTTCTGCAAAGCCTGGTGTCTCGCGGCCTGGGCGGGGTACGCCTGGTCATCAGCGACGCGCACGAAGGGCTGAAAGCCGCGCGTCTTGCCGTGTTCGGTGGCGTTCCGTGGCAGCGGTGCCAGTTCCACTTGCAGCAGAACGCGTCGGCGTATGTGCCGAAGCAGGAGATGAAACCGCAAGTAGCGGCGGACATCCGCGCCATCTTCAGTGCCCAGGACAGGGCCGAAGCGGATGCCCTACTAAAACGAACGGTGCAAAAATATGCGGCCACAGCCCCGAAACTTTCGGCCTGGCTGGAAGAAAGTCTGCCCGAAGGCTTGACGGTGTTTGCGTTTGCTGAGCCGCATCGCCGCCTGCTGCGGACGACCAACGGCGTGGAGCGGGTCAACCGTGAGATCAAGCGCAGGACGCAGGTGGCGAGCATCTTTCCGAACGAGGCCTCGTGCCTGCGTTTGGTGTCTGCCTTGCTGATGGAGACGAGCGACGATTGGCAGGTAGGCAAAGCTTACCTGACGTTCACCGAATAGCAACCAAGCAAGGATGCTCCCAGCTTTTACAGAAAAGACTTGACACTATCAAATCAGAAAGACTTTATTGATTTTTCTAACTATTGTTACGCATCATAGGTAATAGAGGCAGCACCTACCCCAGTGACGCCGACGGCAACACGCTCACCGACAGCGCGGGCCGTGTGATGATCTGGGACAGCCAGAACCGGCTTGTCTCCTGCGTCTACAAGGGGGTGACGAGCACGTTTAAGTACGGAGCCGACGACCTGCGCCGCCAGGCCACGGTGAATAGCGTCACCACGGATTATGCCTACGACAGCAGAACGCTGATCCGCAAGATGTCGATGAAGTATGTCGGTTCTGCCCGCAACAGTTCCTCCAGCAATGCGCTGGTCTGGCCGCCCCGGTCTTTGCGATTGTAGTCATATTTGGAGAAAGTGCGGATATTCTTATGGCGGGACAGGCTCTGCGCTTCCAAAATGTTCCCGTTGCTGTTGTCAAGAAAGATCGTGATCGCCTAAAGGTCGTGACCGCCGAATGACGTACCTAATGCGGTGATATCAGCATCTCCCGCAGGAAGTTTAGAACACGATGTTTACAAACTAGTGCGAAGCTTACGAACTAACAAAACAGTTTCTATCTTCTCTGTATTAGCTGATAAAGCCAGCTGACTCGACGTTGCCTGCATGATTGGCTCTCTCGATTTCCTCACTCTCTGTCTCCGGCCACTCATAGCTCGCTGCCTGACGAATCTCGCGCGTGAGACCTGCGGCAACTGCCGGGGCCGTGCGAAGAAACGCCGGGTCGAAAACGCGGTCTTGCTCGTCATCTTCAATCAGGAAATTTGTGTGCAGGCCATCAATGACTGTCCTGACAAGATTAAGGTCTGCTGTCTGCGCCACGCATTCCCTGCCTCCTACACCCTTGCTACGCCATAAAACTAACCAGTATTTCATTCATCTGCCCTCGTTTTATCGATTTTCCCTTTGCCAAAAGGAAATACATTTGCCGCTCGAACCAGCTTCTTTTGTCAGACCAGCTTCTTCTTAGACCAGCTTCTTCAGCTTGCCTGGTTTTGCGTTGTCTCCTTTCACTTTGCTCCCTGTAGCAGTGTTTCCTGCGGGACGGCCGCGCGTCAGAATATGGGCGAGAGGGTCAGCCGCCGCATGGGTCGCCCGGATCTGGTCCGCCCGGGCATGCAGATAATTGCTCGCCGTGATCGTCACCGAGCTGTGCCCGAGCATCAAACTTGCGTGGTAGAGGTCCTGCTCCGCCATCGCCGTTCCCGCCAGGTGGCGCAGAGAGTGCAGGGTAATGCGCGGCAAGGCATGCCCTTGAGTTCGCGCAAACGCGATGTAGCGCTGAAACTGATGCCCCCAGGACTCGCGGTGCAGCTGCGTGCCGTAGTCGGTCACAAAGAGGAAGTCCGAAGGGCTGGCTTTGGGGCGCACCCGCAGCCAGTCCGCCAGCAGCGGGGCGAGGTGGCTGCCGACCGGAACGGCGCGGGGACGGCCGGACTTCGAGTGGGTCACGGTCAGAGTCTTCTGCTCGGCGCTGTAATCATCGAGCCGCAGGCCAAGCGTTTCCGAGATGCGCAGGCCGGTCGAGACCTGCACGGCGACAATTGCTGTGTCGCGCCGGGAGAAGAACGTGCGCGCCGAAGCGTTTCGGAAGCGGGACAGGGGATTTTGCGCGGCGGACCAGTGCTGCGGGATTGCGGCGAGAATAATGCCGACCTCGGCGTGGTCGGGCATATAGACGGAGGCCCGGCTCATGCGGGGGATCTTCCAGCTGTACAGGCGCTCGCTGGCAAGGTGGCCCTGCTGGAAGGCAAACTTCAGCGCAGCTTTGATGACGATGGCCTGATTGCGGATGGTGCGCTCAGAAAGCCTGCGGTCTTGCAGGGAAAGCAGGTAGTCTTCAGCGTGCTTGGTCAGCACCTGCCCGACTCCCTCCACGCCGTGGTCGGCGCACCACTTTTCCCAGGGCAGGAGGCTGCCGCGGTAGGTGCGAAGGGTGGTGGGCCGGATGCCCTCGACGCGGCGTGCCCGCAGGAAGTCCTCGTGCAGCTCGGCAAAGCTGATGCCTGCCGCTGTAATGCCTGCCGCTATGATGCCTATTGCTGTAATGCTTTCCGCCGGGCGGGTGGGGGAAGACTTGACCAGGGACTGCCGGGGCTTGCTGATCTATGAACCGACAACCTTTGAGGAGATC
>JBPBQB010000288.1:0-67324 GCA_050954545.1 Janthinobacterium lividum
AGAAGCAAAAGCTCCCCTCCTAACTTCACTTCCAAATCTTCACCCCTCTCCCACGCAGTGGGGGCAGGGGTCGACGCGAAGCGGCGGGGGTGGGGGGCAAATCCTCTTACTTCTTCCCGCCCACCAATTTCCCCTTCACCGCCGGGCTGCTATATCCCACCAATTCCATATATGCCACGCCCTTTGTGTCAGTTGCCATCTTGACTTGCAAGAATGATGCCTGATTGTTGTTCGGGCCTTTTTCCGCGATCTTTTCCATCTCTGCTAGAGTAGCAGGCGGGATATTTTTTGGATGGTCTAGACTATAAGCATATTCAGCCCTCACGCTGCACAATCCTTCCCAGATCCCCGCACCCGGCCCTAAAATCGGCATCTCCTGATTCTGAACTTCCGCTGTAATATGTAGTTGTAGGTTTTTATCCGGGAACGACACAGTCCACCCGAGCGGGTAAGTCACGCCGCTCTTCGAACTCTTCCATAACGCTTTTGCATCAGGCGTAAAGATAATTTTCTTCGTCACACTCTGATGCCCGTCTTTATCCATAAACGTCGCCAGTGGGTAAAAGATGCGGCCTGTTTTGAGGTCACGCTGACGGAAGAATAAAATATCCGTGCCGTCATCGAGCTGAGTCCCCCACCAGTCCCAGCCATCGTTGGAGGCCACCCAGGAATTGCCCCATTGATGGTCGAACCAGCCCTGACCGCCTGTGATCTTCTCCGGGCCGTCGCCGGTATCGATTGTCCCGCCGACCGCGCAGCGGGTCAGCGAGAAATAATACATATCCGTCGGCGACTTCAGACCTGTCTCGCCCTTGCCGCCCACTGCCATCGGCGGCTTCTGAGAGGCCAGCGTCAGATGGATTTTGTCAGGTCCGCCCGCGTTCAAATTGAGGTCGAACGACGTGTTGGCGCTGTCAGTCGCAGCCAGCGTATTGTCAAGGCCGTAGGCGATGTGAAACGGCGAATTGACGACTGACGATTCCCCGGCGATCTTCTGATGCGGCGGCGGCAGCTTCCCGGCGTTCAAGTCCGCCATAAAAGACTGGATACTTTTGTCATGCGGGTTCTGTAACGCCAGAAGCGGCCCGAACTGCCGCAGCAGGCTAATCATCGTACCATCAGCCAGCGAATAAGGCCGCTGAGTCTTTTTATCTAAATCAGTCACGGCGTAAATCAGATAATGAGCACGCGGCATCGGGGAACCGTCCAGCGGGTTGACCCCGGTGCCAAATCGAAAAAATGACCCGATCAAAGCAAGATGCCGGCCTTTTTCGGTGGTGACATGAGCGTTGACATACCACCATTCAATGTTGACATCGCTATGCGCGGCCACTCCGAAAGCACCTGCCGGAGCAGGGGGAGGCGGTGCGGCAGAAACGGCTTCGCTGAAGACCGTGCAGACGAGAACGAGCGCGAGATAAAGCGAGCGCATAACAGTAGAGGCTTTCTAAAGAGCAAAGATGAACTTGATTATACCCAGTCCCGTGGGCTTCGGCTTCTCTGCTAATGTTGACTTCGCAGCGCGTTTCAGGCTATATTAAGTCCAATGCGTATTCTCCTGACCAACGATGACGGCGTTCATGCTGACGGCCTCTTTGCTCTCTATCAAGCCTTGTCGGAAGTCGGCGTGGTGACTGTTGTCGCCCCGGAGCGGCAGCAAAGCGCGACCGGCCATGCGATCACACTGCATAAGCCCCTGCGCCTGTCGCCGGTGCTGCTTCGGGATGGCTCCGCTGCATTTTCGTCCAATGGGACGCCGTCTGACTGCGCCGCGCTCGGCATTCTGGAAACGATGGGCGGGGAAGTCGATCTGGTCGTCTCCGGCATCAACCATGGCCCCAATCTTGGCTGGGATGTTCACTACTCAGGAACAGTCTCCGCCGCCATCGAAGCTGCCATGATCGGCAAGCCGTCGATTGCCGTCTCTGTCGCAAGCTGGGACGACAACATTCACTGGGAGCCTGCCGCAAACTTCGCCGCCCAGGTTGCTCGGCGTCTGCTTGCCCAGCCCCTGCCGCCAAACACGATTCTGAACATCAATGCTCCCAATCTGCCCCAATCGGAGCTGGCCGGCGTCGCCGTCACCACCCAGGGACGGCGGCAGTATGTAGACCGCATCGAGAAGCGCCTGGACCCCGTGGGCCGTCCCTACTACTGGCTTGGCGGCTCGCTGGCTGAAGAAGCCGCCGGAGCCGAAGCCGGTTCCGATGTCCGCGCCGTCGCCGACGGCAAGATTTCCATCACGCCGATCCATTTAGATTTAACCGCTTACTCGCTTTTGCCGTCTTTGAAGGAATGGGACAGCTATAATTGAGCGCCGCTTTGCTGCATCACTGGAACCGGCACTGGAAGTGCCGGTCTACTCTTGAATGGAAGTCACTACGCGACTAAAGACTAGCCTTTATTGGCAGGTTCCGCAGTGTCGGAGACACTTTGATGCAACAGTAGGCCGGCACTTCCAGTGCCGGTTCCAGTGATGAAATCTCCATTAAAAGGATGAGAGTTATGGCTTTCACATTTACAGCCGTTTACCAAAAAGCGCCTGAAGGCGGCTACATTGGTTTTGTAAAAGAATTGCCAGGAACCAATACTCAGGGTGAAACGCTGGAAGAAACACGTGATAACTTGCAGGAAGCGGCTGCCCTCGTTTTAGCAGGAAACCGTATACTCGCTGAAGAGGCTCTTGCAGGGCAAGAAGCTATCCGTGAACCCCTACATCTATGACAGATACACAACATAATTCGTCTTCTACTAATCCGCCGCACAAGCACCCTCGCCCGATTGTCGCCAAGTTCGGCGGCTCATCAGTGGCCGATGCGGATCAAATCCGTAAGATCGCCGCGATCGTTCATGCCGATCCCCGGCGGCGGTTCGTGGTCGTGTCTGCGCCGGGCAAGCGGACGGACAAAGATAAGAAGATCACGGATCTGCTCTATCTCTGCCACTCGCTTGGAGAACAGGGGCTGGATGCCTCCGCGCCGTTCGCGATCATCAAAGAGCGCTACTTAGGCATCGCGGCGGATCTGAACGTGCCGGGTGCGTGGGAATGGCTGCGGGACATCGGGCAGCAGATCGCATCGGGCGCGGCGAAAGACTGGGTGGCATCGCGCGGCGAGTACCTGAGTGCGCGGATCATTGCCGAGTTTTTGGGCGGCGAGTTTGTGGACGCTGCCGACAGCGGTATCCGGTTCGGCACAGATGGCCGGTTCCATCCCGGCGAAAGCTATGGGCGGCTCGGCGCTCGGCTTCAGTCCGTTCCCGAGGGCAAGATCGCCGTCATTCCCGGTTTCTACGGCCAGGACACCCAGGGCAAGATCAAGTGCTTCTCACGCGGCGGTTCCGATGTCACCGGTGCGATTGTTGCCCGTGCCGTCCACGCCGCCATTTATGAGAACTGGACCGATGTGTCCGGGCTTCTTATGGCCGACCCGCGCCTCGTCGAAAACCCCTGCGCGATCGAGGAAATCACCTACCGGGAGCAGCGCGAGCTTTCCTACATGGGCGCGACCGTGCTGCACGATGAGGCAGTGTTCCCTGTCCGTGAAGCCGGTATCCCGATCCATATCAAGAACACGAACGCCCCGGAAGACCCCGGCACACGCATTGTCACTCAGCGGGATTCGCGCAATACCAGCGTGGTCGGGATTGCCGGACGTAAAGGCTTCGCGACACTGTTCACCGAAAAAGCTATGATGAACCAGGAGCGCGGCTACGGGCGCAAAGTGCTGGAAATTCTCGAGTCGCACGGCATTTCCTATGAGCATTCGCCGACCAGTATCGACACGCTTTCGGTGATTTTGACCGACGAAGAGCTCGACGGCAAAGAAGCCGAGGTCGTCGCCGAAATCCAGCGCGTCGTCCAGCCTGACCGCATCGAAGTCCAGCGCGACATGGCCATGCTCGCTGTCGTTGGTCAGGGCATGGTTCACCGGGTCGGCATCGCCGCCCAGGTCTTCGCGGCTCTGGCAGGCGCAGGCGTTAACATCCGCATGATCAACCAGGGTTCCAGTGAGCTAAACATCATCGTCGGCGTCCCCGCCGACGACTACGAAAATGCCATCCGTGCCATCTACGACGCATTTGCGGGACAGGAGTAAGTTCACTATGGCGTATGTTCCTAAAATTCCTGTAGAGGCCCCTGATTACAAAATCTGTTCGGACTTTATAATAGGGCAGATTTCAGCAATTATGGCAGATGCCCTAAGTGTCGGCAACAACAAAATTTTTATTCACACAAATCTAAAGCGTGGTTTACCTCTCGAAAACATCAACAAAATTGCCGGACCTTTTGTTGAAGCCTGGGCAATGGAGCAGTTTGAGAATATCGCGGATATATTTGACAACGCTTACAAATTAATTTACGCAGAAGCAGGAAGGCGATTAGATGCACATGACATCATTTTACAATTTCGTCGCGCTGACAAACAAGCAGGATATGTCTCCGCTTATGTTGATGTCAAAGCAACTGCAGAGGATATATTAAGTTCAGGGAAAAGCCCGAATATCACTTCATATGCGCGTATCCGCTCTGAGTATATCAATGACCCTGACTATATCTTTATTGTTCTCTCGCTAAAGCATCGTGTTTTCAGTGAAAAGCAGAAAGATACGGGAATGACGAATGGTATTATGGAAGTCGTGTCATACTCTGTTTACGATCTGAAATTTATTTCTGAGGCCGACCTAAGTTACAACCCTTCTCTCGGAACTGGTCAGCTTCAGATTCGGGATATTCATTATGTCCAGCTCGTTGCAAGAACAACTTGGGACTTCTGTCAGATGCTCGACGCGAAGTTTATGCGATCGCGTTCGCGGGGCGAAGAAGGCTGGTTGCTGATGGCCAAGAAGTATGGATGGGTAAAGGAGATTTAGTGGCATGGAAGCAGAAGCTATAGAAACTGACCGGCTGATTTGCGGCGATGCCGTTGCAGTAATGAAGACACTGCCCAGCGGTACGGTCGATTTGATTATCGCTGACCCTCCTTACAATTTAGGTAAGGACTATGGCAACAATACTGATCGGAAAGCTAGGCACGAGTACGAAGAGTTTACGACACAGTGGCTAGAGGAAGCTGTTCGGCTCTTGAAGCCTAACGGTTCTATCTATGTCTTTATGGGTGTTCGGTTCATTTCCAGCCTGTTTCTCATGATGGAGGATAGATGCCAGTTAATTTTCAATGGATGGATTACTTGGCACTATACACAAGGGATGGGAAGAAAGCTCGGATTTTCTCCAAGGCATGAGGACATTTTGTATTTTACTAAAAGCACAAAATTCATTTTTAATGTGGATGACGTAAGAATTCCACAGAAGTACTTTCGCAAGCGCAACAATATGAGTGGTGCCAACCCAGGCGACGTTTGGCAGTTTTCTCATGTTCATTATTGTAGCACGGAGCGTCAGGAGCACCCAACCCAGAAACCGGAAGCACTGCTGGAGCGCATCATTTTGGCTTCAAGCAACGAGAAAAACGTGATTCTGGATCCATTTGTTGGCAGCGGAACAACCTGCCGTGTCGCGAAATTATTGAACCGCAAATGGATCGGAATTGAGATCAACCCAGAATACATTTCTATGAGTACTAAACGTATAGAAGACTCTAGTTATCAATTGGACTCTGTTGACCCTCGTACTTTACGGACTCCCAAAGACTTGCCAAAGGTGCCATCAGCATCACTGGAAACTTCTTTATCAACAGGCATTCTATCTCTCCCAGGTTTATAATGGCATCCCAAGTTTTCGCGGCTCTGGCAGGCGCAGGCGTCAACATCCGCATGATCAACCAGGGTTCCAGCGAGCTAAACATCATCGTCGGCGTCCCCGCCGACGACTACGAAAACGCCATCCGTGCCATCTACGAGGCATTTGCGGGACAGGAATAAGCCATGAGCTTGATTTGGGAAATGGTAAAGAGCGAAAGGAAAAACAAAAGTTTTTTCGGCGGGGTGATCTCCCCAATGTGGCGAACGAAAGTCCCTGGCGGATGGTTTATCATGATCGTTGGCCCATCGGATGCCGCCTTCTTCTACCCAGACCCGGAGCACCTCTGGGATGGTTCTTCGCTGCCATAGAGGTACAAAAGATGGCAGGGGGTAACGCCGATGGTATCATCTATAGCTACAACAGATTTAGGTCAGTTACTTCAAGAAAAGCGTGAGGAAATCCTGCGGATCGCAGAACGGCACGGAGCGTACAACGTGCGTGTCTTTGGCTCGGTTGCACGCGGCGAGGCGGGGCCGAACAGCGATGTGGATTTTCTGATAGATGTCGGGCCAGTGCATTCGGCTTGGTTTCCCGGCGGTCTAGTTGTTGATTTAGAAACTTTGTTAGGCTGTCGTGTAGATATTATCACGGCGAATGCTCTGCACTGGTTCATACGCGACGAAATTTTGGCCGAGGCGAAACCGCTCTGAAAAATTTATGGACATGTTTATGCCATGACACGCAAACGCAAACTGCTTTTGTTTTGTTTTCTGCCGATCTCGGTTTTCTTTGCTGTGCTGATTGTGATTGGCCTTGTTCGGTTTGTAGAAGAGCCTCGGCGTGAAATAGGAACGACGGGGGCTTCTATTCTGAAGGGCGCGGAGCGGGTAGAGGCGTTTCGGCTGGACGACGGCGGGGACGGAGACCACGTAAAAGAGGGAACGTCTGGGGATGAGATCGCGGACTATCCCATCAAATCTCAAAGCAAGACTTTAGGGCCGCACTTTGCCGCGAAGCTAGCGCAGACTGTAATGGATCCGCGGACTTTTCTTGGTCCCAGCGACACTTCCTGCGAAATCAACCCCGGTGTCGCATTTCGAGCCTGGCAGGGACAGAAGTGCGTTGAAGTGATTATTTGCTTTCACTGCCAGCAAATGTTGATTACGACGAAAGATGCACAAGGCCATGAGACTCACTCAGCATACACTCAAATGACAGCCATGTGTGCTGAATTCCTGGCGCTTGCCCGGGAGGCATTTCCTGGAGACAAAGAAATCCAAAGCCTTAAATGACACACCCAATTTCTACACATTTAATCGTCGGCGCTTCTAGCGGGATCGGGCGGTCGCTTGCCCTAGCACTGGCGCGGGAGCGGCGGCATGTGACGCTGGTTGGGCGGCATGAAGGGCGTTTGACGCGAGTGGCCGAGGAAGTGAAGATGTTCGGCGGGGAGCCGCTGGTCGCGATCTCAGACGTTCGTGATCCGGTGTCGATCCAGGCTGCCCTGGCACAGATCGTGCTGCGTCGAATGCGGATCGAGCTTGCCGTGCTGTCATCAGGAGTTGGTTTAACGACCAATGTCGAAGATTTTACCGCCGATACGCTGGAAACCATGCTGGAGACCAACGTGCTGGGCGTCGCCCGGTGGCTGGAAGCTCTGCAGCCGCTGCTGAAGGCGCAGCCGGGGGGCGCAACTGTTGCGGTGCTGTCCAGTCTCGCTGCCGACCGGGCGTTTCCCGGAGCCAGCGCGGGCTACTCGGCCAGCAAGGCCGCGCTTTCCCATCTGTGTGACGGTCTGCGGGCTCCGTGGGCCATGCAAAATATTCGGCTGGTGACAGTCGCACCGGGCTACATTCGCACACCGATGACGACGGAGCAGGCCTGGATGCCCTTCTTGATGGAACCCGAGGACGCGGCGCAAGTAATCTTGGAAAGCGTTCGGGCAGGTCAGCGGGTCGTTCGCTTTCCCAGGGCCGCGTCGCTGCTGACCAGCACGATCCGAAGACTCCCGCCGTCGCTGCTTGACCGTTTGTATCAGATCAAAGCGCCGGGCGGGGTTCGAGTCGGGAACGAGCGGGAATAATCCATCGTAGAATTTAAAGGCGCAGAATTGACAGGAGTATTTTTCACTATGCAGAAGTTCTTTTCTTCTCACGCAGCAGTCTCAGCCCTGGCGCTGATGACTGTCTGCGGCGCGGCCCATGCCGATCTAAAAGTCGTGCAGACAACCAGCATCGATAGCCCGCAACTCAAAGCTTACGAAGAGACCATGACCCCGCAGCAGAAGGCGTCTATGGCAAAGTCCGGCAACCCGCTGTTCCAGAACGGCCCGCAGCAGACGACTGTTTACGAACATGGTAGGCAGATAAGAACCGACATCGGCTCGACCAGCTACCTAATCAACAGCGCAACCCGCCAAACGATAACTCTGAACCGCCGCATCCGAAATTACACGACACAACCTTATCGAACACCGCCCACAACAGGCCAGGGAACAGTAAACGTGAAAGACACAGGGCAGACTAAGACATTCGCTGGCCATCTCGCTCGTCACTATCTGCTGACTGCCACCCTGGCAGCTCAACCCGGCACACTTATTCAAGGCGATATTTGGGCCGCTTCGGATATTCCCCAGCCCACAATGCTGTCGACTGGGTCCGGCCCGTTCGCGGTTCTTCAAAGCCTGTTTCATAAGATCAAAGGTTATCCGCTAAAGTCGACGCTGACTGTCACCGGCAGCCCGCTCGGCAACACGACTGTCACCACCAACGTGGTTTCGGTCTCGAAGTCCCCTCTGCCGGATTCGCTGTTTTCGATCCCGGCCGGCTACACAAAATCGGCAGCGGAAGCACGCGGGTAAAGAGGGGATCCCCCCACCCCCGCCGCTTCGCGTCGACCCCTGCCCCCGCAAGCGGGAGAGGGGTGAAGATTTGGAAGTGAAGTTAGGAGGGAAGCTTTTGCTTCTCTCTTGTCTTAATCCTGTTCCTACCCCTCTCCCGCTTGCGGGGGCAGGGGTCGACGCGAAGCGGCGGGGGTGGGGGCTCCTACAGCTTCTTCCCAAAGAACTTCTGCATAGCAGGGTAAACGACTTCCGGCGGCGGAACATGACCGTACTGCGGATACCAGACAATCTGCTTGGGATCGTTTGTGGCGTCGAACAGTTCCTGCTGCGCCTGCGGGACGATGGTCGTGTCTTTGCGGCCTCCCAGCATCAGCAAGGGGCGGGGCGCGATATGTGGCGCGAATGTCAAGGGATCTTCGGGAGCCAGCAAAACGCTGAGGCTAGCCCAGTTGATATTCTTGAAGGCGGACGTGCTGTGGCCACTTACCGTCGCATTATGCGCCGACAGCGTTTTCAAAATCAGCCCCCAGTCTCCGCCGCCGGAAACCAAAACAGTGGCTTTGATCCGCGTGTCTACTCCTGACACCACGGTGCCGATGATCGCGCCGAGCGAGACGCCGACGAGGCCGATGCGCTTGCTGTCGATTTCCCCGCGTGTCGCCAGATAATCTAGCCCGCGCCGGACATCGACTGTGGTCTGTAATACCGTTGTCGCCAGCTCCTGTGCCTGCTGACCGGGAACGGTCTTCAGCGGCCCGCGATCTCCCTGCCCGTATTCATCGATCACCAGTGATGCATAGCCCATCTTAGCCGCCGCAAGCGCCATGCCCGACATGATCTCCTTGCTGCCGCCGAGTCCATGCAAAATCACAAGGCAAGGCATCGCTGGCATGTCGCGATAATTTTTCACGCCGATTGGCCTCGTTGGTGAAAACAGCAGGGCAGGGACACGCTGACCATTTGTGCTGAGATATGAAAAGCGCAGGAACTGAGCGTCACCAATCTTCTGCACTGCTCCCAATTTGACTGCCAGTGGCTTCGACGTGTCATATTGGTACGACGGTAGGGCTTTCTGATAGACTGCTGCGCGGTCGATGGTCGGAGTTTGGGCATGAACAGGTGCCAGAAGCAAACAGAAAAGCGTCAGAAAGAAGGCATGGGAATAAATTCCTACGCTGTGGGTCGCGGACGCCAAATTTCGACCTTCGTCGAGAGGGAGCGGAATATCATTGCTGTCCGGTTCCCTGTCCGCGAAGGCGGACATTAGGCGCTTCGCCCCACAGCGTAGGAATTTATTCCCACGCTTTCTCTGCCCGGATAGTGTCCAATCTCTCATATCACGTTCCTTAAAATGGCCTGAAGCCGTTCGTAATCTGTTGCCAAAAGCGTTGCTAAAGTCCGGCCTGCGCGGAGCAAAAACGCCTGATCGTCGGCATGGGCTTCCCGTGCCATCCGCAGACACGCCGCCGCCAGCTCATCCGACGGCACCCCGGCCAGCGACCCCCCCGAAGGCAGGAGCAAAGAGCGCAGGAACGACATGTCTTCGGTCAGCATCCGCGTTTCTTCCGGGCTGCACGGATAGACCCGGCTGTGGATACGTGGCGGCAGCGGCGGCAAATGACGCCGCAGCGGCTTGTCGCCGCCTTCGGAATAGGCAATCAGCAGGCCCGAAAACTCCGTTCGCAAAAGCTCGAAAATCTGCGGTTGCTGCAAGCGCATTTCGTCCTCATCCGCAAACCCCAGCGCGGAGGGGCGACGGTTCGGCTCCAGCGATGCGGTATTTGCTCCATAGACGAGGGCATAGACAGCAGGCGGCAGACCGATGCCTGAACTGACGCGCACGGGCGGCGCATCCAGCACAGCCGCGAAGGGGTCTTCTTCCTCGTCGTCCCCAGCAATCCCGAGAGGCGGAGGCACCATTTGAGGGGTGGGTTCGCTAGGCTTGCCGATCTTCACAAACGAGCCGAACGGCGGCGGGTCATAGAGGCGCGGCACGATCTCACGCGGCACTTCCAGGCACTGAGCGACAAACGCCGTCGTTCCCGCTTCAATAATCTCACCGATGGGCTTGTTTGTCATGGCTTTCCTTTTCGGCTTTCACTGCTTCATCGGCGACTTGCTTGTCATGTTTATCCTGGAAATATTGCTTCTCTGTCGCTATGATGTCAGCGTCGCAAGTGACTATCTTACCAGTGTTATCGGCGCAAGTCATGTCGACTGACTTGACTTGCCCCTGTGTATCATAGGTTGCGGACGCATGAGAAATTGCAATCGCATCGGTAGCTTGGGGCGGGGGTGGAACACTCGTATACCCGACAAACAAAAGAGCTGCAATACAGAGAGCTAACCCGGCCATTTTATAACCAGTACCGACCATTTCTTGCACAATATAGCGCGGAGGCAGCTCCGAGACGAGCGATATTGACCGGACCGGATAAGCGGGACATCCTCGCCGCCTTGATTCTGCCTGTTCCCGCTGTGCTTCTGCCTGCTGTCGGCGATTTTCAGCGATCCGCCGCTCTTCTTCGGCCCGGTGGATGTCAGCGAGTTCCTGTTCTGCTGCATGAATAATTTTGTCTTCGACGCGCTTTGCCCGTACAGTTTGTAGCAGGCGCTGGACATCTTCGACGGAGATATCTAAGCCCTCGGCGACATCGGGCACGGCGGGTTTGTCTGTCAGGCCGGTCAGCTCAGTTTGCTCCTGCTGCCACAAGTCGATGACGGCACGGGACTCGTCCGCCGTCATGCGCTGACTGCGAAGATTGTCACCCGGTTCTAAAGAGGACTCGAACTGCTGGGCCATAGCGTTATTTTAGCATATCTGATGACAATGGGAGAGGCACCGCAGGATAGCGAAATACAGAATCTTGGGGCGTCACTTTCTGACCCGGCTTACCGCCATCAAAAGTGCCCGTCGGTCCAGCGCTGTAAACGACAAAACCATTCACACCTTCCCGGCGGTAGCCCAGCGGCTTGCCTGTGAATGGGTCGACAAATGACTGCGGCAGCGTTTCGGGATAGATGCCATTCTGCGCTTTTATGGACAGAAGTGCTGCTGCTACTTGTGTTACTATTTGCCGCGTCTGTGCACGAGTATCGTTCTCATCGTTGTTTCCGATGGCGGGCATTAAGATCAGGGCAACAAGATGAGTCGGATTAGAGGGGTTGTCCTCTTCTCTTTCCAGTTGCTTCTCCGCAGCGGCAAAGGCTGTTCTGCGGACTAACGGCGGCATATCACAGGCCACGACTAACGGGCGCATATGGGCGAGATAGTCGGCCTGCCAGGCATCGATTAAGCCATGGAGATTTTGCGGTTCAGCGCGAGGCCCATTGATCTTGCTGTCTGGATCTTGCGGAAGACCACCTGCGGTAAGTGCCGCAGCCATTCCTCGACTTTCTGCCTGATGCATCTTTATAATACATGCACACCCGAAGCCTGATTCTCCCGCCATCGCCCGGCGCAATGACAGCTTTGGCTGCCGCAATTCCACAGTTCTCTGCATGTCGGCGCCAGCATCGCGATTGGGTCCAGCAATCGCGAGAATACTCTGCATTCCAGACAGTGTAATATGGTCGCAGGCGATGCCAAGCAGGTGAGCGAGAAGAACGGGATCGGAAGCGGCATGTTCGGCCACACGGAAACCACGGGTTTGATTGGTAATGGCTTTCTGAAAATGACCATCACGGGCCAGCAAATAGCTTTCTGTTTTAAGAAGCCAGACCGCCTTTCGCATTGGCCGGTATTCTGGGAATTGGATGTCGGCACCCTGCGACCAATCGCGGGCAAAGACGCACTTAGGGCGGTCCGCCGCTTGGTGCACCAAATCCATAACATCTGTGCGCTGAGCAAGCGTCTCCCGCACCAACGCGATCTGAGCGGGTGTATAGGTATGAAACGCATCCATTCCATCCGCGTATCTTGGAAGGTGAAGCGGCTTTTGTTTCAGCAGCACTGTCAGCTTTGTGTAAAGCGGAGCTGCATTCTGACTGGCTGGCGGTAGGGGAGCCTGCATTTGGTCTGGCCCCAGCAGCATACCTAACTGACGGTCAGCCGCCTCCTCCCGTGCCAGATTCGCTGGTCCATCTGCCGCAAATTGCTGCATTCGGGTAACAACCCGTTGTGTATGCACCATCACTATGATGGCTGTAATGGAAAGTCCCAAAATACAGGCTGCCGCGAATGCAATTAAGAAGCGTTTCATAGTGTAAGTATGGCAGGCTGTCAGAGAGCTGTCAACACGCTGCTATTTCAGCATCTCTGCGGGTACTGGAACAGGCACTAACGGATAGCGAAACAATATCTGCACTCCCGCACGTTCGCCGGGCTTGCCGCCATCGAAAGTGCCGTCTGGCCCGGCACTGTAGACGACAAAGCCATTTGTGCCTTCGCGGCGATAGCCGAGCCGCTTGCTTGTGAACGGATCGCTGAATTGAGACGGCAGTGTATCAGGATACGCGCCGGTTTGCGCTTTTGCGGCTAAAACCGCCGCGCCTGCTGCTGTCACTTCCCGGCGAGTCTCCAAACGGTTAATTGGCAGATCGATCGGGTTCTCCGTGTGCATCGCGGCATTGGTTGCCTCCCAGGTCACCAAAAAGTTGAGCTGATCGGACAGCGCTGCGATGGGATCGGATTTGTTTGCCAGGGCTTGAGCCTCATCCCTGTCGAATGCTTCTTGACGCTCTGGGCTTGGTAGATCGGTGGCAGCGACTATTTCGCGCATTTGACGCAGACACTCTGCCTGAGCCGCATCTACCAAAAGGCCAACTTGCTGCTGTTCACCCGGTGTAAACCGGGCTGATGCGGAAACCATATGGGTCCCGAGGAACGGTGAACCTGGATGGAATTGTCCAGCGATATCCGCAGGTTTTGCCTGGCGCAGACGTTCAAATTCTGTGTTGTCGACAGCCGGCTCGCCGGTTAAGGAATGACGAAAAGTAAGGACATTTGACTGAGCCTGCCGGGCGAGAATATCTGCTTCCATGCCTTTGTCTAAGGCCGAATTCGGGCCGGCTTTTTGCAAGATGCTTTGCATACCATCCATCGAGATCGCCTCAATCGCCGAGCCGGTTAAGAAGTTCATAAAAAGCGGTTCGGAAGCGGCCTGATCAGCGATGTGGAACCCGCGCTTCTGGTTAGCGACAGCCTCGGCATACTTGCCCTGGTACGCCAGCAGAATACTCTCAGTTGCGACTTCCCGCGCACTTTCACGCAGGCCCGCGAACTCTGGAAATGAGTAGAAGACGTTAGTTCCAGTATGAACGAAGACGCATTGTGGCTTGTCGGTGGCCTCATGCAGCAGAGTAAAGATGTCCTGCCGGGCGTCGTATTCTCTCTGAACGACCGCGATCTGCTCCGGCGTGTAGGCGTACCGGCCATTGAGCCCCTGCGCGTACATGGGGAAATGCAGCGGCTTTTCTTTTCGCAGCGCATCTAATTGAACATATAGTGGTGCAGCATTCTGGTCGACAGGAGGAAGAGGCTGCTGAAGCTGATCGGCCCGTGTCAGGAGACCCTCTTTTTCTGCGGCGATTCTTTCTCGGGCAAGGTCGGCAGGGCCGTCGGTGATCCGCTGATGAATAGCCACCGCTTCGGGATCGGTCGAGCTGTTCAAGGCTTTCAAATATTCCGGCAAATCGGCAAAGTCGGGCTTTGGCGGCGCGGCTTGGGCGCACGCAGTCGGCAGAAGCAGGGCAAGGGCGAGTGGCAGGAATTGCTGATGTCGCATCGGGTTGTGTCTCCTCATAGGTCTTTAAGAACCCCTCCCGCTCGTCCCTCGCTCCCTCCCCTGTTAGGGAAGGGCTATACAGAATGAGAAAATGCTGCTGATGAAAACAGCACTCTCTTTGTCCTGCACTTTCCGAGGCCCTTCCCTAACAGGGGAGGGAGCAAGGGACGAGCGGGAGGGGTTCTTATAATCAGACCCGGCAGCAGCCGAAAAGTTGCAGGGTTCAGCCGTGGGTAGAGGCCGTGGGTTTTATACCCACGGCACTACTCTCATTGACACTCCCCTGCTGGGTGGGCTATAATGACGGCGGAGACCCGACTTGATCCCCCTGCGCGATAATCAGCCTGCCAGTACGTTCCCCCTTGTTACCATTTTGCTGATTGCAGTCAATGTGCTGGTCTATATTGTCCAGCAGACCCTGCCGCTGGACGGAAGCTGGTCACTGGTTCCCTATGAAATCGTGCATCACACCGACCTCAGCAATGTCATCGGCCATATCGGGCAGAACGGGGCGGTTGCCCTTTACCAAATCCCACTGCACTCGCCGCCGATTGCGCTGGGACCACGTGATATCTACTATGGTCTCAGCCCCCACCCGCTCTGGCTAACGATCTTTACGTCCATGTTCATGCACTCCGGCCTGCTGCATATTGGCGGGAACATGCTGTACTTATGGATCTTCGGCAATAACATCGAAGACGTGCTTGGCCGATCCCGCTTCCTGATTTTCTATCTCGTCTGCGGGGTCGCCGCTGCCGCTGCCCAGATCGCGACCGATCCCAACTCGCTCATCCCGAATGTCGGCGCGTCCGGGGCCATTGCAGGGGTGCTTGGTGCCTATTTTGTGCTGTATCCTAATGCCCGCGTCCTGACCATCATTCCGATCTTTATCGCGTTCTTTGCCGAGATCCGGGCTTACTGGATACTGCTGTTCTGGATCGTGCTGAACATTTTCCAGGGTGTCGCCGGACTTGGGATGCCGGGGGCAGGCGGGGTCGCTCACTTCGCCCATATCGGCGGCTTCTTCTGCGGCGTCGTGTTGATTGTCCTGATGGGCGGGCGCAAACTGACCGCACAGCCGGTGCGTCAATGGGGTGGGTATTGACGGATTATGATTTCTGCGTCATAATTTGCTCATGCCAAGAAGGATCATTTACTACCACACGGAACGTGGTGACAGTCCCGTTCAGGAATTCATCGACAGCCTCTCAGTCAAAGAACAGGCCAAGTGCCTAGCCTACATTGCAGCACTGCGTGACTCGCCGCTTTATCTGCCGGCAAGCATCGCTAAAAAAGTCGAAGGCAGGCGATGGGAGCTGCGCCCTGAGTTCGGCGGCACAGAGTTTCGTTTGTTGTACTTTTTGTTTTTGGAGGGTGCCATCGTTTTTGTGCATGCTCTGAAAAAGAAAAAGCAGCAATCAAAACGTGCCGATATTGAACTGGCCATCCGGCGAATGAACGACTATGAGAAAGCACATTCAACCCATGAAGACTGATCCCCTTTCCCATGACGATTACCTGAAATCTAAGATGACAAACCCGGAGTTTTCTGAGGAATATGTCCGGGTGCAGCGTGAACTGGAATTTGCCGTGTCTCTATCCCGACTGCGCGAGGCGCAAGGGTGGACACAAAGCGATCTGGAAGCGCATTCAGGAGTGCCGCAGGAAACGATCTCGCGCATCGAGCGCGGACGGATTCCAGCCGTTCCGACACTTAAGCGCCTGGCAAAGGCTCTCAATGCCAGTGTGCTGATTCTGCCTGACGAGCGTGTTTTGTTTCAGCCTTTCGTCGGCTGAATTATTTGAGAACTTTTCACTTGACCAAACAAAAATCACTTCCCGTCAATCTTCTGTTTATCGCGCTTATCGCCCTCGGCCTGATTGGCAGCCTCATCTCGGCCTCCCATCGCTGGAAGGCGGAAGCGCGGAACCGGCGTGTGGAGCTGGTCATCGATTACGGCGATGCACAGGCGCTCGCGAATACGACCAGCCGGCAGATCGATGACGTACTCACGCAGCTTAAAGTCGCAGGCATCACAACTGTTGCCGTCACGGAAGATTCGCTGGGGACACTGAACACAAACGGGGTCGTCACCTATGCCCGTAATGGCAATTCGACACAGCTTACGTTCGCGCCGGGCTTTCCCGGACAGCGGGCGCGGGTCGTACAGATGCTGGCCCATAAAGCGCCGGGGCTGACTGTGACACCGGTTGGCTTGAACGGCCTGCTGGTCGGAGCGCCCTGGCCGCAGTTCAACTCCATTCCCATCGGACTGGACAGCGATACGGTAAACACGATCAAGCGAAATAAGCTGCTTGTCGCCCCGCGCTTGGTCAACTTTACCGGGGTCACGGTTCAGAATATCCCCTGGGAGCTGGCCCAGACCAAGCGGCAGTGCATGGAGGGGGCCGGAATCGGGCCGGTCATCTTTGCCGGGACATCCGTGCTGGGCAACCGGGCGCTGATCAAAACCACGGCAGATGCGCTTGTCGCCAATCATTTGACTTATGGCAGTGTAGAGCTTGGCAAGATGTTCGGCGATGATGATCTGTCGCGCATGGCGGACACGCAGACTGTCCGGGTGCATAGCATCGGAACCGACGAAATGGGCACGATGGAAGAGCCGACTGCTGTGGAGCGGTTTGTCCGGGCCGCAAAAGAGCGCAACATCCGAGTTTGCTATGTGCGCCTCTTTATTTCGGGCCTGCCTCACGATCCGGACGTGCTTCAGGCCAATACGGCATTCATTGAAAAGATCGTCAGGGGAATGCGGGAAGCGCATCTAACTGTAGGCGAAGGTCCGGCTCACCCGTATGCCGATGATCCCAAGCCGGGCCTGCCGCTGCGCCTTCTGATGGCGCTGGGCGTCGCGGGTGGAACCCTTCTTCTTCTTCGCGTCTTCACCGGCATTTCAGGCCGGGCGCTGGTGATCGCGTCGGCGGTCATTCTGGTGCTGGCGCTGGGGGCTGCCGCTCCAGGGACGACTCCGAAAGGACGTGAGCTGCTGGCTCTGGTGTCTGCCTGCGTCTTCCCGACACTGGGCCTCTGCGCGATCTCCTTGCCGCGCCCCGTCTCGAACGGCTCCAATGCGGAAGTCCTGCGCTGGGCCTTTATCGCCTATCTCAAAATGACCCTGGTGACAGTCATCGGCATTCTGCTTGTCATTGGCCTGCTGTCCGGGCGGCTCTTCCTGCTGAAAGTCGATGCGTTCTTAGGGGTCAAGATGGTGCTGGTGACTCCCGTCGCACTGGTCGCGGTGTACTACGGTCTCGGGCTGGGTACACTCAGCGCCCGTGCCGGCTGGGCGGAGCGCCGGGATACGGTGCTGGGCAATCTCCGGGTTCTGGCCGCACACCCGCTGCTCTCCGGGCAGGTAGTGATCGGGATTGTCGCGCTGGTTGCCCTGGCTTTCTTTGTGGCCCGAAGCGGCAATGATCCCGGCGTAGGGGTCTCGGCGACGGAGCTAAAGACACGCGCCCTGCTGGACCACTTCTTGTTTGTCCGTCCGCGATTTAAAGAGTTCCTGCTGGGTCACCCTGCCCTGCTTCTCGGCCTGGCCGCGTTTGCTTCTAAGCGGTTCTCTCACTGGGTGCTGCCGCTGCTGGTAGTCGGTGCGATTGGGCAGTCGTCGCTGATGGATACGTTCTGTCATCTGCATACGCCGCTCGTGATCTCGGCCCTGCATGGACTCATCGGCTGGGTGCTCGGCGCGATCTTCGGCGTTCTGATCTGGACTGCGGTCGGGATCGTCGAAGCCCGCTTCCCTGCGAAAGCCGCCGAGTGAAACGGCTGCTGCTTTCGGGCTATTACGGCTACGGCAACGCCGGGGATGAGGCTGTGCTTGCGGGTCTGCTGACCGGCTTCCGGGCTTCTGCCTCTGCCGCTGACCTGGAGCTGACTGTGCTTTCCGGTAATCCGTCTGAGACGCGCACGGCGCATGGTGTCGATGCCGTAGATCGGTACCGGCCCTCCGCGCTTCTGCCGGCGATTGCCCACTGCGACTTGTTTCTCTCCGGCGGCGGCAGCTTATTGCAGGATGTGACTTCGGCGCACGGCATCTTTTACTATCTCGGCGTCGTCCGGCTGGCTCAGATGCTTGGCAAAAAGACAATGTTCATCGCACAGGGCATCGGCCCTCTGAAGCTGGCCCGATCTCGTAAGCTGGTAGCATCTGTCGCCAACAAGCTGAGTGCCATCACTGTCCGCGATCCCGATTCGGCTCAACTGCTCCGCGAAATCGGTGTGATACGTCCGCCCATCGAAGTCACCGCCGACCCTGCCCTACTCTTATCCCCTTCTCCTATCCCCTCTAACTCCCCCAGAATTGGGGGCCGGGGGGCCTCCTCTTTTGGCGTTGCCCTGCGGCCCTGGCATGGGCAGGAGGAGATCGGCGCTCAAGTCACTGACGCTTGCTTCAGCAGCCTCGGCACTCAGAAGCCGCTGCTGATTCCTATGCAGCCTGCAAGCGATACGCCGGTCGCGGAACAATTCAGGCAGAAATGGGCTCTGCTATCAGGGCAGGCGAACGCTGCCACGCTTTGCACAGCGACCGACGGACTCGGGCCGCTCTTGTCAATCATCGCCGGGTGTGATATGATGGTAGGGATGCGGCTTCATGCCTTGATCTTAGCCGCCGCCGCCGGTGTCCCCTCGGTGGCATTGTCCTACGACCCGAAAGTGACGGCTTTCATGCAGAGCAGCGGCCAGGGCGATGCCGTTTACGATCTGAACGCACCGTTGGACACGCTGACCAGTCTGCTGGCCCGTGTCTGGGCGGAGCGTTTGGCCCGAGCCGCCGCGCTCGACGCTGCACTGCCGGGCCTGCGGGCACAGGCGACCCGTAACATAGAAATCGCGCTGAAACAGCTTTCGCTTTAACTTGCTTCACCAGCCACTTATGATCTCCTGCACGAAAGGGAATATGACTCGATGACTACTCAGACAACGCGGAGCGCACTGCTGCTGCTGGCCGCCGGAGGCACCGCGCTTCTTGCCGGCTGCGGAGGCGGCGGCAGCAACGGCAACTTGGGTTCCAGTACCACTGGAACTACGGGGACAACAGGAACCACAACGACAGGTACCTCCACCGGCACGAATAATACGTCGCAGATCGTCGGCAAAGTCACAGATGTCAATGGCACCGGCGTTTCCGGCGTCAGCATCGCCGTGGATACCGGCGGTCAAATCACCACTACCATCAGCACGGGCGGTTACCGGCTTAATAACCTGACTGGAAACGTCGCGCACACGATTACCGCGTCTGTGACACAGAATGCCATTCAGTACACCGGCAGTACGCAGGTCTTTACGTCCCCAGGCAACCTGGTTTCCAACGCCAACATCCTCCTTTCGCCCACCAGTCAGCAGGCGACTGTCAAGGGTACGGTGACTGACAGCACCGGCAGCCCCATTGCCGGGGCAAGCGTTTACCTGGCAGTCCCGAATGTCGCGCTGGCCGGGACTTCTGGGACTTATTCGTCGCTGGTAGCGTTCACAGACAGCACCGGATTCTACCAGATCAAGAACGTCCCCTCCAGCCTGCCTGCCGGGAGCCTGAAGATGACGGCCGCAGCTTCTACGACTACGACGGCGTACCAGAACTCGAACGCCACCCTGGCCCAGAATACCATCACGCCTGGAAGTGTCTCGACCCAGAACTTCACGCTCACCGCTTCGTCCGGCACGGTGGCAGATGTCCCCGTTGTTCAGAGCATCAATGCATTCACGCAGCCGACCGACGGCCTTACCGGCAGTGCGCTCCAGGCCCGGCTTGCGACAGGCACTGTCTACGAGGGCCTGCGCCGCAAGCTGTCTCCGAGCTATGCCAGCTTCGTTTCCCGCAAGCGCAGCTACGGCAAACGCCTGACCTCCCGCGCTGTCAGCGGCAGCTACGCCGTCGAGACCGATCTTGCCTTCACCCCGCCTTCTGCCACCGACACCAACCTTCTAGGGTATTACATTTACCAGACGACCGGTTCGGTGACCACAAATCCGCCCACCGAGGCCAAAAGTGGAACCAGTGCCGACTTCTATGATTCGCTCCTCGACCCGCTGGCAAATTACTACACGGATCTGACTGCCAGCACCGATGCGAGCAGCTTCTCGTATGCCGGGGGCTCAACCTACAACTTCGCCATCAGCTCAATCGCCCCCGCCCCTGCCGGCGGAACAACCAACATCCTTGAGTCCGCCCTGTCCGCTCCGATCACGATCACCCCGCTCAGCCCGCTGACCCTGAGTGTCCCTGCCGTGAACGCGACAGTCACCACCCCGGTCACGCTGACCTGGACTCCCGTCGCCGGTGCGACCAAGTACTACGTGTTCATCTACACCCAGTACCCGACCATCGACACGACGCCGATCTACCAGAGCAGCACCCCTCTCGCTGCCGGAACCAGCACCACAAGCGTAGTCCTCACCGGTGGCAGCGTCACCTACTACGCCGTCGTCGTCGGCACCGCCGATGAAACCGAAACCGTCGGTGCGACAACGCCCGTCGTCAACGCCGCCCAGACTTACAGCGAAATCACGCAGTTCATCGTTCAGTAAAAAGAACCTCACCCTGCCGCTGCGCGTCGACCCTCTCCTTGCTAAGGAGAGGGTCGGAATGGAGTTCCGGGGTGAGGTTCTTTCTTTTCCTGCTGAATAAGCAGCAGTGTGATGAGCACGGTTCAGTAGGTGTGAGTTATGGTCACAAAGTTTTTACCTCGTCCACTATCATTCCTTTTATTATTGCTTTCGCAGACTTTAGCTATGATTGTCTTCCTGACGATCCATGTGCCTTCTCAGGCATCAATCCTTCATAGTTCAGGCATCAACGCGATTGGTCTGGAATCATTACCTGCTTCTGCCAAAGAGAAATTATCTACATCAATCCCATTCATCCAAGACTCACAGAATTCTTTGACCGCTGTTTCCGTGCGGATCAACGGTCACGATCCGATGCAATTTTTAATTGATACGGGATTGAACCAACCCATCATCATTCAAAAATGGGCAGCCGATCAACTGAAACTTGTTCCTTCACAAAAGTCCAGCCAATTTTCGCCTAAGATTCACCCTTTCCCAATGACAACGCTGCAAAGTCTCGTCGTCAAAGCGATGGGAGATGACAAAGATATTGAGTATGACTCTTTTCCAGCATACATCTCAGATGTCGAATTGCCGAGTTCAAGCACCTCGCATATCGCAGGCGTTTTGGGGTTACCACTGTTTTATCAGTTGGTGATGCAGCTAGATTTTTCTCAGCATATCATCAACCTTTCGGAACAACTTGACCACTCACAATTAGAGCCAAATGCGGTTGTTCTGCTACTGAACCAGCCTGATCCAACAAATGTGCGATTATTCGTGGCTTTTCCGCTGGATTTCGGAACAACTGTCTCGAATAATTTGTTGCTGGATACAGGCGCGAACCATTCTTCCTTATCTGAGGCGGTTGTTTCTTCTCTACACCCATCAGTAATGAACGTGGCGTCACAACTTACCGTTGAAGGTTGGGGTCAAAAAAACTTTGCTTTTGTACCCAAACTCAGCATCGGCAGCTTTGTGATTTCTGGTCTTTGTGTAAGGTCCCTTAACTCTCAGAAAGATGGACTTTCTGCTAATGCCATCGGCATGGATATTTTGGAACATTTCCGGGTCACACTCGACTTCCCCGGAAAGCAGATGTTTCTGGACAAGTTTGACAACAAACCGTCGACAAGTGCTCCGACCACGACGGGTATTCAGCTAAAAAAACGGGGCACCGGATTCTTTGTCCAGCGCGTCTTGCCCCTCTCGCCCGCTGAAAAAGCCTCCGTTCATGTCGGCGATAAAGTGACTCAGGTTGACGGAATTGACCTTGCTTCTTACAGCGTCGAATCGGCCCAGCAACTTCTTGACGGTGATGCAGGCGCTGACGCAAAAATCATTGCAGTCTCTGCCAATGGCAATTCACGACAAATTACATTGCCTCGTTTAACCCTTTATGATGCCTCGCTGTATCCTGACTACGGTTTCTTAGCCATCAAGAGATCATCGGACCAAGCTATTCTCGTCGGATACATCTTGTGTTCTTCGCCTGCCTGGAAAGCAGGAATACGGGCAGGGGATGTCCTCACTGCAATCAACAAAACTCCCGTCAAGACCACTGACCAGGCAAGAACCTTGCTCAAACCCTGGCCGCAAAAGGCAGTGACACTAAAGATACGGCGTGAAGGCAAGCCGCAATCAATGACACTTGACAAAACATTGACATTCCACTGATTATGGAAAGTAGAGGTTGTAAAATGGGATTAGTCTAGCAGGTCTTTCCTGATACCTTACTTCTTCTGCTGAATGAGCAGGACTCCGGTCACGACTAGAATGCCGCCTACGATGCGCCACCCGCTGAGGGGCGCACGGGGAACACCCAGCCAGCCGAACGAATCCAGCACCAGCGCAGCGGCCATCTGCCCGAAGACGGCGCAGGAGATCACGACGGCGGCTCCCACCCGTGGCACTCCGATGACGGCCAGTGTCACATAAAATGCCCCAAACAGCCCGCCGATCCAGATCCACCACGGATTACTGCTGAGATCCGGCATCCGCCCCCGCCCGAACGCGCCCAGCGCCGCGAGGATGCCCAGCGGCACGGCTCCCACTAAGAACGAGATCAATGCACTTAGCACCGGCGCTCCGACCGCTTCCCGCAGCCGCGCGTTCACTGCGGCTTGCAGTGTCAGCCCGATCCCGCCCAGCATCAGCAGCAAGATAATCACGATTTGCATAGGTTACGCTTCCACTGCCTGCGGCTTTTGCGCCCGCGTTGCCCGTTTCTTGACAGTGCCATTCGATTTAGACGTCGTGGATTGATCCTCGGCACCAGAAATCTGCGTCGACGGGCCTGTAATCACTGCCGCAAGCTCGCCGCGTGTCATTCCTGTGGCAAGCAAAGCGCGGATCATTAAATCTAGCGAGACATGAGGATCGCCCGCTTCGATTTTAGCAACCCGAGATTGACTGGAATGGATTTTCTCGGCGAGTTCCGCCTGCGATAAGCCGCTTATCTTGCGCTGCTGCTGAAGAGCATAAGTCAGATTGAGCTTAATTTCGATAAGCTCACTCTGTTCTGGCGTCAATCCCAGAAACTCCGCAACTGTCACGCTCACATACCCTGCCGCCTCCAGCCTTTTGCGCTTTTCTTCATCCATAAGAGATAACCTGTACTTTCTTTGGAGTAATGAAATTACTCATTGTCATAATCCGCAAGCCGCTTGCGGCAACTATCGATTACATTTTCAGGCGTTGCCTCTGTTTTCTTAGCAAAGACATCCGCCACTAAGATTGTATCGCTATCTATACGGTACACTATTCGCCAGTTGATGTCATGGTCACGTATTCTGAGTTCGTGACACCTTGGTCCAATCGACGGCATCGGACGCGAGTGAGGCATGGACAGCATCTTCCCCTGCTGAAGCTGGCGCAGGAAGTATCCAGTTTCATCTTGAGCTTCTTCACTGAACGGTGGCTTCTTTAGCGTCCCATGTAGCAGAACCAACTTTTTATCTCTCATACAAACTTCCTTGTCACGATTATTATATGTCAAAAATGACATAAATGTCAATCGATATGTTTGGGGCCTTTTCAGCGGTGAAGTGGCTCTCTTAGTATAGAAAATTGTTTTTGAGGATCATTTTGGCAGACACAGAAGATTGGCTAACACAGGCGACAAACCCGCATTGTACGCTGGCGCAGAAACATACCGCATTTGACCATCTGGTAAGGAATTATCAGGACATGGCCTTCGGCTGCGCGTATGCGATTTTAGGGGACTTTCAATGCGCTGAAGACGCCGCTCAGGACGCTTTTCTCGCGGCCTGGCAGCATCTGGGGCAGCTTGTGTATCCGGCAGCTTTTCCTGGCTGGCTGAGGCGCATCGTCGTTACTCAATGCCGGCGGCAGACACGAAATAGGCGGCTGAACACGATTTCGCTGGACGATGTTGCACTTCAAGCGGACGGGAATATGGCACTCATCGCAGAGCAGCAAGAAACGCATGGCGAACTGACAGCAGCAATTGGACAACTGCCTGAAGGCGAACGGATCGTGGTTGTCTTGTTTTATCTCAACGAGTACTCGCAGCGCGAGATCGCGGCTTTCTTGGATATTTCCGAGAGCACCGTCAAAAAGCGCCTGGCCTCAGCCCGCAAGCGGCTGAAAGAAGGGATGACAGTGGTAATGGAAGACCAATTGAAACAGCAGCGCCCGTCACGTGATGACGATTTCGAGAAGAAGATTTCTCAGTTTACGCTTGGATTTTCCGTGCTGATTGACGGCGGCGAGTCCATTGTCCGCTCCCTGCTGACACTCGCTCATCAGCAGGAGGACAGCCTATTCCAGCAGGCTTTAACGCAGATCAGGCTGGATATCGAGACGGCGAGTGATTTCACCCATGCCCTCTCAGATGCCCTCGCCAAGTATCCGCAATTCTTCCATGAACAGTATGTGGCGCAGGTGCGGGCGGGAGAACAAAGCGACCTGCGAGTAGCCTTTCATTCCTTGGCTGTCTCTGACAAGAAGCAGTAGATGCAGTTATCTTCCGGCCCCGACGGCATTCACATAGCCGGATCATAATCTGCGGGAACTATCTTTTCTGATTTGGTATTCTGTCTATTGAGTGTGCTAAACTCAAGTAACTTCCGAAAAAATCACCGATTGGGAACTGTGCATTCGGGTATCATCGTAGACAGCACCAACCCAATTCGAAAAGACACAGGAGACGCAACATGGCGTTTAACGATTACCGCGACATTATTCGGCAGATGGAACGCGAAATGCAGCAGTTGTCCGATGAGGCGTTTCGCGGCTTCTTTGCCATTCCCGCCGGCGGGGCAGGCCGGTTCTGGCAGCCGCCAATCGATATTCATGAAACCGACGAAGCCATTCTGGTCAAAGTCGAGCTGGCCGGGGTCAAAGCCGACGATCTGCAAGTGTCGCTGACGCCTGATGACCGCATCCTGAATATCAGCGGCTCACGCAGCGAAAGCTCTCGGGACCGGGAAGGCCGCACCCGCTGTCATCAGATGGAGATCTATTTTGGACCGTTTGAGCGGGCAGTCGCCCTGCCGAGCGGTATTCGACTCGACCGCGATGCGATCAAAGCGACGTACCGAGAAGGCTTTTTGCTGGTGGCTCTGCCAAAGAAGCGCAGCGCCGAGCAGGCTGGACCGCAGATTATTCCGATCAGCACCGAAGAGACTACACAAGAAAACGAGGACAACAAGTAACCATGTCCGATTATAATAACGAAAACGAAGAAATACAAACACCGGTGGACGCCATCGCCGAAGATATGCCGATTGAAGGCGAAGTCGCCGAGCAGATCGTCAAACAGATCAATCAGGATGGCGACGGCCATCCGCCGATCCCCGAAGAGCTGGCATTATTGCCTCTGCGCGATACGGTCATTTTTCCGGTGCTGGTCGCCCCGATCGCCGTGGGCCGCGAAAACAGCATCAAATTGGTCGACGAAGCCGTGTCCGGCGGCGACCGTATCATTGGCGTCGTCGCGCTCAAAGATTCGTCGGTGGAGAACCCCAGCGCAGGCGATATTTACCCGATGGGCGTCGCAGTCATCGTCCGCATGATGGCGAAAGTCCCGGATGGCATCCGTATGATCGTTCAGGGCGTGGCACGGATCCAGATCCAGCAGATCACGAGCGAAGAGCCGTATCTGAAGGCGCGGGTCAAAGTGCTGGATGCCAAGACAGAGATTGCGGAAGAAGATAAAGTCGAGATCGAGGCTCTGAAGCGCTCTATCGGCGAACTGTTCCGCAAGACCGTCGCTCTGTCTCAAAATATGCCTGATGAGCTTGGCGGCCTGTCGACGTCGATTGACGACCCTGCTGTGATGACTGACCTTATCGCCGCGCATTCGCCGATCAGCCCGGAAGACAAGCAGAAGATCTTAGAAACGGTCAACCTGAAAGACCGGATGAACGCGCTTCTGACTCTGATGACCGCCGAAGTGCAGGTGCTGGAGCTTGGCTCGAAATTGCAGTCTCAGGTGTCGTCGGAGATCAACAAGACTCAGCGCGATTACTACCTGCGTGAGCAGCTCAAAGCCATTCAGAAAGAACTGGGCGATGGCGACGACCGTGGCGACGAGATGGAAGAGCTGCGGGCGAAGATCGACGAAGCCCATATGCCCGAAGATGCCTTGAAAGAGGCGAACCGGGAGCTGGAGCGCCTTCAGCGCATGTCGCCGGGAGCGCCCGACTACACCACGACCCGAACCTATCTGGACTGGCTCGTTGCCATGCCGTGGGACAAGTCCACGCCTGATAACCTGGACATTCCGAGTGTCAAGAAGACCCTAGACGAAGACCACTTCGGCTTGGAGAAGATCAAGGACCGGATTCTCGAATATCTCTCGGTCCGCAAGTTCAAGCCCGAAGGCGATCTGCGTCAGCCCATCCTGTGCCTGACCGGCCCTCCCGGTGTCGGCAAGACCAGTTTGGCAAAGTCTATCGCCAGTGCGATGGGCAAGAAGTTCGTGAGAATCAGCCTCGGCGGCACTCACGACGAGTCCGAGATTCGCGGCCACCGGCGTACCTATATCGGCGCACTGCCGGGCCAGATCATTCAGGGCATCAAACGGGCTGAAAGCAACAACCCGCTGTTTGTGCTGGACGAGATCGACAAGGTCGGCGCAGACTATCGGGGCGACCCGTCTTCGGCACTTTTAGAAGCGCTGGACCCGGAGCAGAACGCGACGTTCCGTGACAACTACTTGGATGTCAACTTTGACCTCTCTAAAGTGCTGTTCGTGACGACGGCCAATCAGCTTGACACCATTCAGCCCGCACTGCGGGACCGGATGGAAATTATCGAGCTGTCGGGCTACACGGAAGAAGAGAAAGTCCAGATCGCCGTGCGTCATCTGGTGCCGAAGCAGCTTGGCGAACATGGCCTGACTGCGGTGAAGTTCACTGAAGACGGTGTCAAAGCCCTCGTTCGCGGCTACACCCGAGAAGCAGGTGTTCGTTCACTGGAGCGTCAGATCGCTGCGGTCTGCCGTAAAGCCACCCGCGAGTTCGCCGAAGGCCGCAAGGCATCGATGACCATCAACGCCAAGCAGATCGAGAAGTACCTGGGTTCGCCCCGCTTCGAGTACGAGGAAGTGGCTGAGCGGACCGAGCAGCCGGGTGTGGTCACAGGCCTTGTCTGGACACCTGTCGGCGGCGACGTCGTCTTTATCGAAGCCAGCCGCATGGATGGCGGCAAGGGTCTGCAGCTCACGGGTCAGTTGGGCGATGTCATGAAGGAGTCGGCACAGACCGCGCTCTCTTACGTCCGCGCTCACGCTCAGGCGCTGAATATCAAGCCGGACTTCTACGAGAAGTCTGACCTTCATATTCACGTCCCTGCCGGCGGTGTGCCGAAGGATGGCCCGAGCGCGGGTGTCACGATGACTTCCGCCATCGCGTCCCTGCTGACAGGCCGCCCGATCAAGCAGGCCCTGGCAATGACTGGTGAGGTAACGCTGAGCGGGAAAGTGCTTCCCGTCGGCGGCATCAAAGAGAAGGTGCTGGCGGCAAAGCGAGCGGGGATCAAGACGATCATCCTGCCCGAGCGCAACCGCAAGGACTTGATGGAAGAGATCCCAGCCGAGCTTCGTAAGGGAATGTCGTTTATCTTCGCTAAGAATGTCCACGAAGTCATCGACGCTGCCCTGGAGCCGCTGGACATGCCGAAGCCCGAGAAGGCCAAAAGCAAAGTCCGTCTAAAGACGATGGAGACCGCTCCGCCGTCCGCCGACATCGTCGCCAACGTCCCAAGCGCCGCTTGACATTCATCTGAAAAAGCCCCAGTCTCAAAAGAGATTGGGGCTTTTTTCTTGAAGAGACTGAAATCTGGGTAAAGTTTTCTGCGAATGACACTCAAAGAAGATAAGGAGCAGATGTTATGGGACGGGAAGTGACTTTGGACGCGGCGATGGCTGTGATTGCCGCCGCGCAGCAAAAGGCGAAGGAGATTGGGGTTCCGATGAATGTTGCGGTCGTGGATGCCGGCGCGAACCTGACAGCGTTTGCCCGGATGGACGGGGCCTGGTTGGGAAGCATCGAAATCTCGCGGAACAAAGCGTACACCGCGCGGGCATTCGATCTGCCGACGGGCGACTGGGCGAAGCTGACGCAGCCGGGCGCTCCGGCCTACGGCATCGCGGAAAGTTCGGACCACAGGATCGCGATTTTCCCAGGTGGCATTCCGCTGAAATCAGATGGCAAAGTTGTCGGCGGGGTTGGTGCAAGCGGTGGTCTGCCCGATCAAGACCAAGCAGTGGCTGAAGCTGGCGCACAGGCGTTTCTGAGCTATACCAGTTAATCCCTATGCGGGAGAACCTTGCGAAGAAATGTCAGCAGGACAGTGTTGAATTGTTCTGGTCTCTGAAGCGGCGCGAAATGGCTGACGTTGGGGAGGATCGTCAGCTCTGCGCCAGGAATGCTTTGGGCAAGGTACTCGGCGTGTTCGAGATTGATAAATTCATCGAGCTTGCTTTGCACGATCTCGACAGGGATGCTGACTTGCGCTAAATCGGCAGCCGAGTAGTTGGGCTGTGTCTGCATCATCAGGCCGACGGCATCGGAAAACGCTTCGAACTGGTCTGGCGTCGCTGATAAAAGGGCATAATCTCTGGTGTGACGGCTGAAACACCGGCGAATAGTAGGAGTGAACTCGAACTCTTTTGTACCGCTGGGGTCCATATTGCAGGCAAAGAAAAACACGCCTGCGATACGTCCCGGAGCGTTCGCTCCGAGGATCAAGGCGATACAAGCACCGTCACTCCAGCCAGCAAGAGTGGCCTTTTTTAAGTGCAGGAAATCCATGACCGCGAGGACGTCCGATGCCATCAGCTCATAGGAAAACGGACGCTCGTCGCGCGTGCTGCGTCCGTGGCCCCGGCTGTCGATAAGCACGACTCGGTAGCCTGCTTTGACAAGCGCTGGGACCTGATAGCCCCAATTGCCGCTGTGACCGAGGCCGCCGTGGAGCAGGACAACAGGCGGGCCCGCCCCGTAAGAAGCATACCAGATCTGTGCGCCATCGTGCCCCAGACGGCCTTCTACCGCTGCTGCGGGCAAAGGCGCGGCACCGTTGGCCTCAAACTTTTCAAGATTGTCATCGTGCATTTTTGCCTCTTCAGCTTCCTTGCTCGTTTCTATCCTCTATCTGCCAGCCGGACGGGTACACTCAAGCCATGCTGTCTTCATTTCTCACGCCTCTGATTCTACGACGCTTGGCGCTTTTGGCGCTGCTGCTAGCTGACGTTTTGTATGCTGCGTTTGCTGCGCCTAAAGGCGATCCGCCAGGAAATCTGTTTGTTCAATTGGCACTAGGGCAAGGCCCTGCGCGGAACCCGGCGATCTGGGGCGTCTTTCAGCTTCTCGGCGTTATTCCACTCATGTATTGGGCGCTGCTGTTCCCGGATGGACGCGGACAGAAAGTCTGGGCCGGGCCATTTGCGCTGGGAATGATGGCACTCGGGTCGTTCTCGCTGCTGCCCTATCTGATCCTGCGACGGCCTTACCCGGTTCCGGTATCGGGCGCACGGAATCTGGCTGTGCGCTGGTTTGCGGGTCGTCCGTTTGCGGTCTTAGTCGGGCTGGCGTTAGTCGCACTGCTATTCACGATCATGGTCTGGGGGAATCTGGCCGAGTACGTGGTCTGGTTCCGGCGCAGCAATTTTGTCCACGTAATGACGATCGACTTACTGGTGCTGACTTTGCTCTTCCCTACCCTCCTGCGTGATGATATGGAGCGGCGGGGCGTTTCTGAAGAAAGCACTCTTGGGCGAATTGCCTTGGCAGTTCCGTTGCTTGGGCCTGCCTGGTACCTTGTGCGCCGTCCCGACGAGCGGGGCTCCGCTAACCACTAATGTCCAGCGTATCTAAAGTGTTGCGGAGGGCCGTGCGGGCGGCATCGGCGGCATTGCGCTGCTGGAGAGCGTCGGCGCGGAGATTAGTAATCTGCGTTTCCTGATGTTCCAGTTCACCGACATAACGCTTGTAGAGAGGCGAAGCGTGGTCTAACGCAGCCATGTTCTTGCGGATGCGGTCCTGCTCGGCGGCAAACTGGGTGACCTGGATCTCGTCGCTGCCGGCCTGCTCCAAAAGGTTCTGGATGTGACGCCGCTGACGGGCGACGTCTTCCAGCGCAGTGCGGGTCGCGGCAGGAATGTCTTTGGCCTCGGCATAGTAAGCGAACGAGTTGATGTCGCCGTCGAGCAGGGCAATCGTAGATGAAATCGGCTTCTCAGTGACGACATCCAGTGAAGCCGTTTTGCCGGCGCTGACTGGAACGGCGAAACGGTACAAGTCTGAGGTTCGCTCGGCGGCTGCCGGTGGCGTGACTAACTTGGCATCTGCGTCGAAAGGATGCTCGACAAGCACAGTCTTGTCGGTCGGCGACTTGCTCTTGAAATTGTACTTGGTTTCGGTCCGAGTGTGGACGGTGATTGTCAGGACACCGCTGTGGATCGCAAGCGTCGTTCGTATCTGGTTCGTACCGAGCTGCTGCCGCTCACCGACAATCGAGAGGTCGACGGCGTAGGAGATCAGGCGCGTGTCGCCGGGCGGCACATCTTCCATCGTGGCATCACCGGCGTAGGTGCCGCCGTCGAAGAGCGTCACCGGCCCGCCTTTGAGGTGCAGCGCCGTGTTGTTCTTCAGCCGCACGGCGTTCAGAGGGTAGCGTGGGTCGCTGTCGGCATTGTAGAGCGAGACTTTGTCGGCACTTATGTTTTGAGCGATCACCGGAATCATCGCCGCCTGCTGTCGGGGCAGTGTCACGGGCGTCGTGATATTGTACGCAAACTGCTCCCCGGCATCCGTTCCATTCGCCTGTGCTGTTACGGAGTTCACCGCATCGAAGTACGTGCTCCCGGAATTCGTTGCGCGAGATGCATCAGCTTCTCCGATAATATTCGCCTCCCCTCTGGCTTTGAAGCGATGCTGCTCATTCACTATTGCGCCCGAAACGCCTTGATCTATAGGCAGCGCGGGGGCTGCTGCAGGCGGTGCAGGTGCCATTGCTGAGACGGGGGCATCGGCCTGCATATTGTCATCATGGGTTTGGGGCGTCGGTGACGCAACAATGTCCGGCTGGACAACAGGGCGCGGCAGATAAAGAGGCTGGTACAAGTCTTCGATGAACGAAATGGGACGGCCTGAGACGAGCGACAGATGGATATTCGACCAGTCATCATCGCTGGTATTTTCTACCAACGCCCAGCCCTGAATATACGACGTTTTTGGCATGTCCAGCAGCAGCCTGTACGAGATCTTCCAGAGCGGCGACTCCGTGATGTACCCAACACTCACCTCCCGCTTGCCAGAGCCTGTAAAGTGCAGGGTTACCGACCGCCGCTGATTGTCTGCGCCGGAGGCCAGCGTGGTCAGCGCCGCCCGGAACTCCTGGTCCAGACGCGCATCCAGCAGCTTGATCCCGAGGACATCATCCAGCCGAACCGAGCGCAGGCCATCGGCCCCAAGCAAGTTCAGTGTATCGACGGTAGTAGTCGTGTTGTTTGGTCCCGTAACCGATTTTGACTCGACACTGATGATCTGACCGGTCTCTGTCGTTTTGGTGACTGTGGTAACCGAAACAGACGAGCCGCGCAACTGGTTCAAAAGCTCGGCTCGGCTCTGCGGCGTGGTAACATCAATCGCGAACGACTGCAAAGTCCGGCCAATCGGGTCACGTGCCCCGTAGATGACCGGCTGCACCTGGCCCTGCGAGTCGGTCAGTGTCAGCGATTTGAGCAGATCGTTGATCTGCGCCGTGCGGAAAGTCAGCGGCACGGTCGCATCGCCATTGACTGAGCCGTCCCGCTCGATATACGAAACGCCGGAAGTAAAGACAGTGACCTGACGGATCGGCAGTGGGCTGGGAGGCGATGTCTGGGAAAAGGCGGGGGCAGCGAACAGCAGCAGAGCAAGTGAAAGTGGGTGTTTTGTAACGAGCATAGAGGCCCCCTAGCCCCCAATAATGGGGGAACTGGAAAAGATCACGCGGAATCGTCCCTTCCTGCTCCCCCATTATTGGGGGCTGGGGGGCGATTATTACACTTCGCGGCGGTCGAAGATCAGCGCGGCAATGGTCAGCAGAATCGCGGAGTAGACAATCGCATAGAGAATATTCGACGTGATGAAGAAGGTCTCGTTCGTGATTGTCAAGTTAGGCGAGAGAATCTGATTCTGGACATTGTACTTAGTGAAGTCCGGGATCACGGCGTGGATGACCTTGAAGATCAGCACGACAATCGCGTTCTTAGGATGCGCCGGGTCCGCACTCGGGTCGGCCAAGGCTTCGGTGACGGACGAAGACAGCCCGAGCAGGAAGATCGCGAGTGTCAGGAAGAAGTTGACAAACGGCGAGACAAACACGGAAAAGAACATCGCAATGGCGCAGACCAGAAGGATCTGGAACAGCAGCAGCAGGACACCTTTGCAGGCATTAACCGCTTCATGGTCGAATCCTCGCTCTTTGATCAAAAACAGCACCAGGAAAACAGCCGACATGACCAGCACACTTGCAAGCACTGTGACCAGGCCACCTAAGAACTTGCCGACCAGAAACTGATACCGATGCACGGGCTTGGAGAGGATCGTGTAGATTGTCCGCCGCTCGATCTCAGTCGGCAGCAGGTTGATACCGAGAATGACGCTGATAAAGACGCCGACCAGGCCGATGACGCCCAGCCCAAGTGTCTCGACCACCAATGTATCATGTCCCGGCTGGAAGGAAGAGTTTGCTGCCCCGAGAATGAGGACGACGGCGGCAACCGCCAGAAAAATCAGCAGTGTCCGTCGTCGGATCGCCTCACCGAAGGTGCCGCCTGCAATAAGCCAGATAGTATTCATAAAAGCGTTCAGTGACCCCTTTTGGATGACGCATCGGTGCGTCAGATCAATTCTATCTCATCATACCAGAGTAGCAGGGATTCTGCAAGATGCTTGAACTGCATCTTGACGTCGGGAACCTAGAACAGTGCCTGAGAGTTTTCTCACTAGCAGGACAAATTGCAGCCGCTGTCCGCATTATGTGCTTCTGATGTCCCTTTTATGAATTATTTGTTGTTACGTTCTACCATTGCCATGCTGATCGCATTTCTAGGCGGTGGAATTGGAGTCATGCTGGGCAATGTCCCGGCGCAGCGGCTCAGGGTGCTGGTCTACGCCGCGATGGGGACACTTCTGGCGGTGACCTTGTTTGATGTCCTGCCGGACGCAAAAGAGCTGCTCAACTGGCCGGAGTTTCTGCTGGCAGGCCTCAGCGGGTTTGCGCTTTTCTGGGTGATAGGCAAATATGTGTACCATCTTTGCCCAGCCTGCTCGATTGGTGCGTTTGACCAGGCTACGACTGAGCGTCTGGGTCAGACTGTCCTGCTGCTGATGATTGCCCTCGGCCTGCACAGCGCCATGGACGGAATCGCGGTCGTTGTAGGGGACCGGATCGCGGGCCGTCCCAATTTCGCCTTGCTGTTCGCGGTCTCATTCCACAAGCTGCCCGAGGGTTTAGCACTGGCACTGCTTTTGCTTGGAGCAGGCTACACACGCCCGAAAGCATTCTGGTGGACAGTCGCTATTGAGTCGCTGACCGAAATGGGCGCACTGCTCGGTATTTTTGGCTTGCAGCACGCGTCGCTGCTGAATCTGGGTCTGCTGTTCGCAAATGTCGGCGGCGGTTTTATCTATTTGATTGCAAGTACGCTGGGTGTATTTACTCGTCCGCACGCCGTAGGGCGCACACAAATCAGCGCAACAAAGTTTGCGCTGAGTGGCGGCTTGGCTTTTACTCTCACGGCGGGCTTGATTTGGACACTGCATCGCTGGCTGCCCTGAAAAATAAAGACGCAGATATATTTGATTTATTTTAATTCTTCCTTGACAAACGCATTCACTTTCGCTAGAATGCATATATGGACTTTGAACCCGCAACACCGCAAAGCGAAACAATTGCGTCTGTGCGCCCTGACGTTGAAATCGTGTGGGATCAGCAGCCGGAGCAGCTCACGACGCGCGAAGTGGCGTCACTTTTCGGCAAATCGGCTGCCAACATCCGTGCCCGTGCCTCACGAGGGGATTTTGGCAATACCGTAACCGGCGATGATGGCCTGCCGCGTTATGATCGAAGCCGAGTCCGTGCCCTCTACGAGCGCGTCACCCAGCGGGAAGCGCAATCAAGGGCCGTAACAAACCTGCACAGTGTTGCGGGGCCGTCTTACTCGACAAGCCTTTCTCCTGTTGTCACAACTGCAATTGCAGAGATCCAAGCGCAGCATCGTGAACAAGTTGCGCTCTGGTCTGCGCGGTTTGAGGATTCCCAGCAAGCGGCGCAACGCGCACATGAAGAAACGCAATCGTTGCGGGAACTGCTGAGAGAACGTGAAGAAACGACCCGCGCAACATTGTCGCACATGGATATGCTGTATGCGGAAAGTTTGACTCAGCTACGCCAGACACTCAGTCAGGAGCAGGCGCACAAGGCTGAACTTATTGCGGCGAAAGACTCGGAGATTTCGCGGCTTAGATCAGTGGAGAGCAGTCAGCAAAACCGCGGTTCTTTCTGGCATCGACTGTTCGGAGGCTGACTCTTCGAATAGAGCTTTGGAGTATTTATTGAAAACAGTTGCGAAGTATAAAGTCAGCGTCTCATTTCAGGGAACGGCTGTCTTAGAGATCGAAGCGGACTCGCCGGAAGCTGCTCGTGTTGCTGCTACCGAAATGACCATTGACGATCTTGCCCGCAAAAGTCATTCCGACATCTATACACTGAAAGTCGCAGCGAAAGAGATTATCCTGGCCTCATCACTCGGCGGGCAGGACGATGACGGCTCCGACGAGAACAAGCCTCGTCAAGCACGTCCTTCCGGCTGGTACCGGCCCCTCTAGTTAAGGTTTGCTTAGAGTTGGTGATTTTGGCGCGAACACGTCGATGCTCCAGCTCAGCACTGCATAGCCCCAGAGCTTATATCCGGCAGCATTCGAGACATACAAAGAGGGGTTAAACTGCAATTGCGGAGTGACATTGTAAGTGAAGCCTGCCGTTGCTGAGTTTGCTGAACCGCTCTGGTAGTCGATCTGCAACAGTACACGCGGGTTGATCCGGTAGCCATAGCCAAAAATTGCTTGGTACTGATGCTTGTTCTGCATAAAGCCCGCGACATCGGGTGCCTGAGCCACGACACGGGCCGTCCCCAGCATGATCTCGGTATTCCCCTGATAAAATCCACCCTCCAAGTACGGCTGAGGCGCAGAGCCTTTGGTCGTCCAGTTAAAGAAGCCTGTCGAGAGCAGGTACGGGCCATCGGCTAGAATGCTGTACTCAGCGTTGGCGACTTGCTCCGGCGGCGAAGCACCCTGAAAGATCGCGACTTCAAAACGTGGCGTCAGTCCCAGTTCGATCTGTGCCTCATACCGGTTGGCGATGTTCGGGTCCTGCTGCTGAAGACTGAACGAAAGTGTGCCGACCGGTTGAACATCCGGTGTGACAATCTGGTTTAGGCCTTTGGTCGTCGCCAGTGCAGGCAGAGCGCTGAACACCAACAAAGCCGAAAGGCTGACTGCGAAACGGCCCATGAAAAGTCTCCTCCGGCGGTAAGCCGCTCAATTATGACACGGATACGCCAAAGGCACAAGCATTTGTATCTAATTTTGTGATTAAAACCGCCAGTTCAAATCGTCAATCGGAATGCGCCGATGGGTCCAGTTGAGCTGCTTCTCGGTCAATCGGCAGTCCACAAACCACCAGGGGTAAGCCAGCGGGTCATGGATACGGAATGTTTCACGGTAGCTCTGGATCGCCGGGAAAGCCGCACAGAAGCCGCATCGATGCAGTGTCAGAAACAATGCCAGCAGACGAATACGCAGCTTAACGGCACTGGTGTTTTCCAGCGGGATCGCGAGTGACTGGGAAAGTGCAAATACTTCCCGTTGAGCCAGATGCAGGCTGACCGTGTCGATGCCTTTCAGGATACCGATCTTGTCCGGGGTGCCTGTCTCATTCAGGTGTGCAGTCAGGGTCAGGACATAGCGCTCGATGCTGTTCGACCAGCCGTCCTCAACCCGCCGGGCGATGGTGACTACTTCTTCAAGCTGTGGGGCACGGCCTAAATAGTCGCGCAGATGCGTTTCCGCCCAATCCCAGCGCCGTATCGCCTTCATAGGAAGCCGCCCCATGTCTTCCGTCGGGCAGAGACGACAGATGCCGCCGCGCGTCCCTAGCAGGCGGCTGTAGGCGAACTCAATGCCGGATGCGCTTGCACGGGGATCCAGTAAACCTTCTACAAGACGTGCATAGCCTTCAATCAAAAAATCCAGCGCATCGTGCGATATTTCCGGCGGCGGAGCTTGAGTCCGCAGCCGCCGGGCCATGTCTGCACAAGGGCGGCGATCAGCTTCTGTGAGTGGTGCCATTAAACGTGGTGTTCTCCCACGCTTATTGTCGGCAGAATACTTACCTTGTGCTTACAGTAGATATAATGGGAGTTAAAAAGATATTGGAGGAATTGAAAAGAGTTGACGCCGCCAAGCAGCCTGTGATAGAATAAGCCGGGTTTGCTCATTATAAGGCTCCCTAGCACTCATTGCTGCTGTGCTCACCAAAAGGAGTCGCGATCATGTCTACCGTCCCTCTCGCCAAACGTGTTTTTGCGGAACTGCTTGGCACTGCCTGGCTTGTCTTCGGCGGCTGCGGAAGCGCTGTCCTCGCCGCGCATTTCCTGGCCTCCGACAACTCTAATATCAACATGGGTATCGGCTTTGTCGGGGTCGCCCTGGCATTTGGGCTGACAGTCTTAACTATGGCCTACGCTATCGGCCATATCTCCGGCTGCCACCTGAACCCGGCCGTTTCGGTCGGCCTATGGGCCGGCAAGCGCTTCCCGGCTTCGGACCTGCTTCCCTACATTATTGCTCAGGTGGTCGGCGGAGTTGTCGGCGCAGGTGTCCTGTACGCTATTGCCAGCGGTCAGACCGGCTTTGACGCGCACACAAGTGGATTCGCCTCCAACGGTTACGGCAACCATTCGCCTGGACACTATTCGCTCGTTTCCTGCCTCGTCGCCGAGGTCGTGCTGACGTTCTTCTTCCTGATGATTATCTTAGGCTCGACTGACGGACGCGCTCCAAAAGGCTTTGCGCCAATCGCGATCGGACTAGGCCTGACCCTGGTCCATCTCATCGGCATTCCAGTCACGAACCTGTCTGTCAACCCCGCTCGCAGCACCGGCCCTGCCCTGTTCGCAGGCGGCTGGGCAATTGCACAACTCTGGCTGTTCTGGCTCGCTCCGATGGTCGGCGGCCTTCTTGCAGGCTTTACCTACCGCTGGCTGGAAGTCGACACGACAGCTTCTCCCTCAGACCCCGTTGTCGGTGAAATGACCCGCTGATCTGCTGCGACGCTCTCGGCTTCTCAGTCGAGAGCGTCGCTTCGTTTTGAGGACTGTTCTCAAACATCTCACTCTTTTTCCGGCTTGTCCTGTTTTTTGCCGAAGGCATACCCCGTACTGCCGATGATGGCCGCTGTCAGCACAGTTGAGGCATATAGCCTTTGCTCATCATTTATGTTCGGCTTGAAGGCAAGTATATAAACGCTTACGCCCAAGTACACGAAAAGGAAAATCCCAGCGAAGCCGAGTTTTATCAGCATCACCAAGCGCTTGTGGTTCGCGTTCGCGCTATCTTTAGTTTCGAGTATTTCAAGCATTGAATTCACCTCAAACCTACTATTGTGCATAGTTACTTGACTCTCCTGCCTCCCAGCGTCTATACTAAGTCCAATCCCGGCCTTGATGGGGAAGAGTAAGCGGCACCGACTGCATTAGAGAGGGAACGCCACCGGCTGCAAGCGTTCCCGCAGCCAAGCCGCCGAAGGTCGCCCCGGAGCCGAAGTCGAAAATGAGTGTTTGCGCTGGGTTTACTGGCGCAGAAAGCAAGGTGGTACCGCGCGTCGGCTACGTTCAGCGTAAAGCCCCCGCGTCCTTGCGATAGGTTAAACCCTGTCGCGATGGACGCGGGGGCTTTTGTGGTTTGGAGCGATTATGAGAACAGCCTACAGCGTAATTGTTGCCCTAATTCTGCTGACAGGAGTGTCAGTGCAGGCACAGCAGGTGGTCGTGCCGGGCCGCAGCATAGGAACAATCACGCTTGGAATGCCAGGGCCCGAAGTTTGGAAGCATTTGGGCAGGCCAACAGTCTATTTCCTGCACCTTGCCGGACGGTCTTACGTCTGTGACTGCTTTGAAGTCAGCAACAAGCGTGAGATTGTGACTTCGCATTACGGGCAGGTCGTTCAGATTGAGCGCGATGTGACGGACGACGAACGCCGCAAATATTTCTTTCCGTTCCTGCGCGGGCAATACCCGTACCTAAAAGCCACATTGTATGATGTACCTGAAGAAGATGGCTGTACGATTAAGGCAGATAATGTTTCGCAAGGTATAGCATGGGCAATTTTCATTATCCACTATCAAGATGGCGCGTTTAGCGCTAAAGTACTAAACGACATCGGTCCGGGCAGAGTAATTGTGCATTGGCCTGGCACAAAGGTTTTGCCCAACGCCGGAGAAATTAAAGATGAGCACGACTCATCTTTCGGTGATATTCGCGCCTGGTTTGCGGCAAAGCCACCCAAGCCGCATAAAGGAAACTAATATGGAAAAAGCTTGCGAACCTAAAGATGTGGAAGCGCGGCTGTGCCCAGAGTGGAAAGATGGCTCTTTAAATGGATAATGCGGAATTATCGAGCCTGCTTACGACTTTACGCGCCGAACCTCATGAATCGGAGTGGATAGAGTTCAAGGAGAACAACGAAGCCCCAGACATGATCGGGCAACGACTGTCTGCGCTTGCCAATGCTGCGGCTCTGCTTGGGAAAGAGCGGGCTTACTTCGTCTGGGGTATCGAAGATGGCTCCCATCGCATTGTTGGCACGACGTTTTCTCCGCGTCGGGCAAAAGTAGGCAATGAAGAACTCGAATCCTGGCTGTCACATCATCTGAGTCCCTGTCCTGACTTTCGGATCCATGTCTTACCGGTCCAGGAAACTTCAGTCGTTTTGTTTGAAATTACTCCAGCACAGCACACTCCTGTTCGCTGGAAGGAAACTGCGTATGTCCGCATCGGAAGTTATACGAAAAAGCTTCAAGATTACCCTGAAAAGGAACGGTCCCTCTGGCTCACACTATCTCGGCATCCCTTCGAGAGTCGGGTCGCGCTTTCTGGCTGCTCGGAAGATGATATTTTGTCCCTTTTGGATTATGATGCCTACTTTCGACTGACAAAGCAAAGTCTTCCAGCCACTAGAATCGGTATTTTAGAGCGTTTAGCCAGCGAAAAGATGATTGTTCGCAAAGAAGAACGTTTTGACGTTCTCAATCTTGGAGGGTTGCTTTTTGCCCGCAGGTTATCCGATTTCAGTACGCTGAGTCGTAGGGCAACACGAGTTATTGATTACTCGGGAAATGCACGAATTAGTGGAGGTCGAGAGCATATTTCGCTTTCTGGATACGCTGCTGGTTTCGAGTCTTTAATTGCTTACATAAAGACCCGCTTGCCGAACAATGAGCACATTGCTCAAGCCCTCCGAGTCGAAACCGAAATTTATCCTGAGATCGCGCTTCGTGAACTCGTGGCCAATGCAATTATCCATCAGGACTTGGACGCTCAAGGCGACAGTCCCTTTGTCGAGATGTTTGAAGATCGCCTTGAAATCACCAATCCTGGAAGGCCGCTAATCAGTCCACTGCGTTTTATTGATGAGCCGCCACAGTCGCGCAACGAAACACTTGCAGCATTTATGCGGCGTGTTAACATCTGTGAAGAACGTGGCAGTGGTATTGACAAAGTCATCCATGCCGTCGAAATCTGGCAGTTACCAGCACCGGAATTCACGGAGACAGAGCGGCACACACGGATTTACCTTCATGCGCCGCGAACTTTCCGGGAAATGAGCACTAAGGATCGAACTCGTGCTTGTTATCAGCATGTTTGTTTGATGTATGTCTTCAATCAATCCGCGACGAATTCAAGCCTTCGTAAACGATTTTCTTTTCAAGATGAGGATTACAAGATTGTCTCTAAAATTATCAATGACACAACGAAAGAGGGCATGATTAAACCTTACGATTCTGAGAACCGTTCGCGGCGTCATGCACGGTATATTCCTTTCTGGGCGTAGGCGGATTGTGTAATTTCTTATATCCCTCTTATATCAGATTTATGGTATTACAGATAGCTCTCGGAAACAATATCTAGATAAAGGTATTGAATTGATACTATATCTAGGGTTTTATTCCATTTAGGAGCAGGTTTCTTATATCCCTTTTATATCTTGTTTGCAAAGGAAACTAATATGGAAAAAGCTTACGAACCCAAAGACGTGGAAGCGCGGCTGTACCCGGAGTGGGAAGCGGCAGGGCTGTTTCATGCGGAGCCGACACCGGGGAAGCCGAAGTTCAGTATCAGCATTCCCCCGCCTAATGTCACGGGCAGCCTGCATATGGGCCATGCCCTCAACCATGCGGTGCAGGATACGCTTGGGCGCTGGCACAAGATGCAGGGCGATACGGTGCTGATCCTGCCCGGCATGGATCATGCGGGGATCGCGACACAGACGGTTGTTTCCCGGCAGATCGAGAAGGAAGGGCTGACGCGCTTTGATCTGGGCCGCGAGAAGTTTGTCGAGCGTGTATGGGCCTGGAAGGAAGAATACGGTTCACGCATTCTCGTTCAGCTCAAGCGGCTGGGCTGCGGGTACGACTGGTCACGCCTCCGCTTCACGATGGACCCGGAATATGCCGAGGCCGTGGCGGAAGCGTTTGTCCGCTTCTTTGATGCCGGGCTGATCTACCGGGGCAAACGAATGGTGAACTGGTCGGTGGGCCTGCAAACGGTTATCTCGGATATTGAAGTGGAAAATATCGAGACCGACGGCTCACTCTGGCACATTAATTACCCGTTCGCTGATGGTTCCGGCACTGTTACGGTGGCGACGACGCGCCCGGAAACACTGCTCGGCGATACGGCTGTGGCAGTCAACCCGGCCGATCCCCGCTATGCCGGGCTGATCGGCAAGATGCTGCTCCTTCCGCTGACCAATCGCGAGATCCCGCTGATCGCCGACGATTACGCGAGTATGGAGTTCGGGACGGGCGCAGTCAAGATCACCCCGGCCCATGACCCGAACGACTATGAAGTAGGCCTGCGTCACAATCTGCCTCAGATCGCCGTGATCGGCTTCGACGGCAAAATGACCGAAGACGCCGGGGTTCGTTACGCAGGGCAGGACCGCTTTGAGGCGCGGGACCTGATTGTCGGTGATTTGGAAGCCGCCGGTGTACTCGAAAAGATCGAGCCATACCGTCATTCCATCCCGCATTGTGACCGGAGCAAGACCGTGATTGAGCCGCTGCTGTCCGAGCAGTGGTTCATGAAGATGGCCGGCACGGAACTGATCCAGAAGGCCACCGACATCGTGAATGACGGTGCGATCCAGTTCGCCCCGAACCGCTACGCCAAGACCTATGTCGATTGGATGGACGGCATTCGCGACTGGGCCTTGTCTCGTCAGCTCTGGTGGGGCCACCGCATTCCCATCTACTACAAGCCCGATGGGACTTATGTCGCCGCGAGAAATCTCGCCGAAGCGGTGGACCGTGCAGGCACTGACCAGTTGACGCAGGACGAAGACGTACTCGATACGTGGTTTTCGTCTGCTCTGTGGCCGTTCGCGACTCTGGGCTGGCCGCACCAGACTCCTGATTTGGACTATTTCTATCCGACCGATTTCCTGACTACCGCCGGCGAAATCCTGCGCCTCTGGGTCGCGCGTATGGTGATGACCGGCTTAGAGTTCACCGGTAAGAAGCCTTTCTCCGACGTCTACATCCATGCGACGGTGCTTGACAAAAAAGGCCGCCGGATGTCTAAAAGCCTCGGCAACGGCGTTGACCCTGTCGAGATGATCGATAAGTACGGGGCCGACGCCCTGCGCTTCTCCCTGCTGCGTCTGGCTTCCAAAGGCCAGGACATCAAGTTCAGCGAAGAGCGGGTACCTGAATCGCGTAACTTTGCCAACAAGCTCTGGAACGCCGCCCGCTTTGTGCTGATGAATATGGAACCCACCCCTGCTCGTTCCTCGCTTTCCCCTCCCGAAACGGGAAGGGTAGGAGATGGAGAAAAGATCACGGGCATGGACACTGACGTTCCTCTTCCAGACTTTACCGAGTTTTTCGCTGAACATACTAATGCCAGCATCGCTAAAACTCTTAGTCCTCCCGTTTCGGGAGGACCCCTGCGAAGCAAGGAGGTGGGTTCCCTCCCGGAACGCTGGATACTCTCACGTTTGCAGCGGACGGTACAAACTGTGAACAGTGCGCTGGGAACTTACGACATGGACGATGCCTGCGGGGCGCTCTATGAGTTTGTCTGGGGCGAGTATTGTGACTGGTTTGTCGAGCTGTGTAAGCCTTCGCTGCAAGGTGAAGACGACTCGGCTAAAGACTCGGCTCGGGCAGCGCTTTATACAGTGCTCGAAACGACACTACGCCTGCTGCACCCGATCATGCCATTTGTGACGGAAGAAATCTGGCAAAATCTGCCGGGTAAGACCGAAAGCATTAGCCTGGCCCCTTACCCTATTTTAGATGAGGCTTTGATCGATACTGAGGCTGAGGCCGGGATCGGACTGCTGATCGAGAGCATCACGGCTTTGCGCGGCTTGCGGGCGGAATTCACGCCGGGCGGACAGGAAAACGAAGCCGCACGGGCCGCAATGCTCAACCGAAAGTTGACAGTCATTGCCGTTGCTGAAAGCGCAGCAGCGACCGCAACATTGCGCGGACAGTTGCCCGCCCTTGTTGCGCTTGCGCGTCTCGGTGAAGTGTCTGTTGCGGACGCTGTGCCGACAAACGGCAAATATGTTCCCGCCGGTGTTTCCGGCGCGGCGTTCTACGTCCCTGCCGGTGAGCTGCTGGAAGGTCTCGACCCAGCAAAAGAGTCCGCACGGCTGGAAGCAGAGATCGTTAAACTAGACAAAGAGCTTGCCGGAGTGCAGGGGCGATTGAACAATCCAAGCTTTGTCGAGCGAGCGTTGCCGGAAGTCGTCGAAAAAGCACGGGCTGACGCCGCTGATTTGGTTCAGCGTCAGACAAAACTGGAAATGCGGCGCGGACTGCTGACAAGCACCCAGGATTGAAATCCTGGGCTGAGGAGCCTATGGCTGGTTGTCCTGCGGACAAAAGAACATAAGAAAATGGATTATCTCGTAGTCTTCTGTCCGCAGGACAGCCGGCGCGAAGCGCCCTTCAGCCATGCACTTCAGTGCGTGGAAAACGTGATTCACGCAAGTTAGGGTACAATGGCGGACAATGACGAAGTTCTCTGCTAGTCCCCTCCCCTTGCTCTGCGTTTTGCTGCTTGCCCTGGCATTGCGGGTCTGGGGGCTGACCTGGGGACTGCCCTCGGCGACCCACTATTTTTCGTATCATCCGGATGAAAGTGTCGTGCTGGGATATGCCTCGCAGACGATGAATGTCTTTGCGGGGCATCTGCTTCCGCATTTTTACCGGTACGGCTCTTTGCAGCTTTATCTGGTCTGTTTTGCCAATACTCTGGCCGCTCTGTTCGGGGGCGTGGAGATCGTGCCGAAAGATTATGCTGTCTGGTACCCTGAGTGGGCCAAAATGTATTTGATCGGACGCTGCCTGACAGTCGGCATGGGTGTCGGCACCGTCTGGGCGACTTATGCACTGGGACTGCGTTTGTGGGGGAAGCGGGCAGGTCTGCTAGCAGCACTGATACTCGCGATCACTCCGCTGCACGCTCAGCATTCGCATTTTCTGACGGTCGATGTTCCAGCGACGTTTTGGGTCATGCTGTCACTGCTTTGGACAGTACGCCTTGCCACTGGTGACTCAAAACCACTCAAAGCCGCTCTCTGGGCAGGAGTCTTTGCCGGGTTGGCCGCAGCGACCAAGTACAACATGGCCCTGGTAATCCTGCCGCTGATTGTGGCTAGTTTCATAAACTCCTCACCTACCCGCTTCGGGAGGGGGGGCGCTTGCGCCGGGGTGGGTTTTTTAGCCTTCGTTTTGGCATTCTTCGCCGCCTGTCCCGGTGCGCTTCTCGAAACGAATATTTTCCTGAGCGACTTCCACGCGGAAGCCGTTCATGTCCAGAATGTCAATGATCCGACATTCCGAGACACAGGCAACGGATTCATCTACCATATCACGCACAATCTGGATGCAGGGCTGGGTCTGCCGCTTCTGCTGCTCGTGCTGGTCTCGATTGGTTATGCGCTTTACCGGCGAGAACGTGGGGATGGATTGCTGGCGGCATTCGCCCTGCCCTATTACATCTTGATTGGTTTAGCAGCCGTGCGCTATGCCCGTTATGCGATCCCGCTTCTGCCTATTTTATCACTGTGGGCTGGCAGAATGGTTGCGGTTGGGACACGAGAAAGCGCGAAAATCGCACCAGGGTTTGTTAAGATAGTCAGTGCATGTGTGCTTTTGGCGACTTTTGCGCTGACGTTGTTGCTTATCCAGCCGATGGCACAAATTGATCCGCGCGATCAGGCAATACTATATCTTAGACCACGTGCTACTGGAGCCAATTTCGCAGGAGCCCCTTTTTTCTCCGAGGGGCCTATCGGCTTTCCTGTACAGCCCTGGTTTGGTACAGTTCCAGTTAGTCCCTATTTCACTCTGCCGCGCCCCGGTGCATGGCAGGCTGTCACATCGCCGAAGACGCTCAAAAACATTGTGTATGACGGCCAAGATTGGGATGCCAAAGACTTGAAAGCTAAAAAGCCACCGTATGTGGTGCTGAGCGAATATGACTACGATGATGCACTACGGCTCAAAGACCCGGCGGCGGAGGTTTATCTCAAGTTGCTGACGCATAATTATGACCGGCTTTGGATGAATGAAAATACACCGCAATTTAGCTCACGCGGCTTGCCACATGATATGACTTATACTGATCCAATTATTTACATCTATGGGCGGAATTAATTGATGAACGAAAAACGCGCACTGGAAATCTTAGACAATTTTATGGGCAAGCGTGTTCTTGTCGTCGGCGATGTCATGCTCGACGAATATGTCTGGGGCCGTGTCAACCGCGTCTCACCGGAAGCGCCTGTGATGATTGTCGATGCCGACAGTCATACGTTTGTGCCGGGCGGTGCGGCAAATGTCGTTAACAATGTCTGTGCGCTCGGCGGCAAAGCGTTCATCTCCGGCATCATCGGGACAGACAGCGCGGCAGTGACGTTGAAAGAGAAGCTTGTCGAAGAGGGCGCAGATGTTGCGGGGCTTGTTGCGGTCTCCGAGCGCCCGACTACTCTGAAAACACGTGTGATCGCGCACACGCAGCAGGGCGCACAGCAGGTTGTGCGGGTCGACCATGAGCGCCGGGATGCGATCAGTCCCGACGTGCAGGCGCGGATGCTGGCTCTTCTGCACGAATCTATCCTGAACTGCGATGCCCTGTTGCTGTCTGACTATCAGAAAGGCTTGCTGACCCGTGAGCTGGTTGCCTCTGTGGTTCAGCGAGGACGTGAGCAGGGTAAGATAGTGACCGGCAACTTGAAGCCAAAGGGTATCGCGAGCCATTGCCGCCTTTCAATGATTACTCTCAATGTTTTCGAGGCCAGTGAAGCCTCCGGGCTGCTGTTAGGCGATGGCGGGAGTGATTCGGGGACGCTGCATGAGGCGGGGCGGATGCTGTTGCGGAAGTCCGGCGCGGAGAATGTGCTGATCACGCGCGGCGCTCACGGACTGTCGCTTTTCAGTAGCGATGGCACGACTTTTGATCTGCCTGCTCATCCTGTCGAAGTGTTTGATGGAACGGGTGCCGGGGATACGACGATCACGACCCTGACACTGGCATTAGCATCCGGGGCGACCCCGAAGGAAGCCGTGACACTGGCGAATGCCGCAGGAGCGGTTGTAGTCCGCAAATTAGGTGTCGCGACGGCGACTCGGGCTGAGATACTGGAGCGGGTGATCGAATAAGCCCCCACCCCAGCAGGAAGGCCGGGGTGAGGTCATATGCTTACGGGGTGGCAGGAGCGGCGGGGACAGCCGTTTTAGGTGCCCGGATATGAACAGTCTTGGCGACGGGAGTTGTAGCGTCGCCGTTGGTCATCGCACTGATGCGCGTGTCCAAGACTAAATCGGCGAACGTGCCGGTCGGCTGGCCTTTTGCATCACCGACCTTGTAGATCTTGGTGCCATCGGGAACAGACAGTGTGACCGTCTTTTTACCGTGCGATAGTGTGATAGTCTTAGCAGCCGCATCGATGGCAGAGATTTTGCCGCCGACACGGTCGGCGTTCTTCGGTGCCGGTGCTGCGGCAGCAGGATCGGGTGTGACAATCGGTGCTGCCGGCACTGTGGGAGCGGGCACTGTCTGAGCAAAGGTCGTGATCGGGCAAAACAAAGCAGCCGTGAGGGCTAAAGGTAATAAGCGGCGCAGCATAGTTCAAGTTCCTCCAACATAGGTGTGATAGCGGTACTGACGCAGGATTTCAAGCAGTGTTCACCGAACAGTGAAGAAAGATAAAGCAGGGGAAAAAGACCGATGACTTATTGTTTAGGCGTTATGACCAAAGAGGGCCTGGTCATGATGTCCGACTCTCGCACGAATTCCGGCTATGATCAGGTCAATGTCTGCCGCAAGATGTATACGTTTGTCCTGCCCGGTGAGCGCGTTTTCATTCTGCTTGCCAGCGGCAGCCTGTCCCTGACTCAGAGCATTATCACCCTGCTGGGACGAGACTTCGACCGGGGCGTCGGGCTGGCGTCTGCTCCCTCGCTTTATGATGCTGCGCGAGTAGTTGGGGAACAGGTTCGTCAGGTCTCCGACCTCGACCGGGCAGCTTTGGAGCGTGACGAATACCGCTTCAATGTCCACTTTATACTCGGTGGTCAGATCAAAGACCAGCCGCATGACCTTTATTTAGTGTATCCGCAGGGTAACCCCCTCCGGGCGACCGAAGACTCTCCGTTTTTGCAGATCGGCGAGCATAAATATGGTCGTCCTATCCTAGTGCGAGGGATCAGATACAACGAAACTCCGCTGGAAGAAGCGGCCAAGTATTCGCTGATCTCTATGGATTCGACCATGCGCTCCAATGTCACGGTCGGCCCGCCCATTGATCTTGCGATCTACGGTAAAGACGAGTTAGAGCTGCATCGCCGCCGCCGGATGACTGCCACCGACCCGGACCTGCGCGAAATTCATACCCTCTGGGAACAGGCACTGCGCCGGGGCGTTTCTGAGCTTCCCGAGATCGATTTTGAGACATTCGGACAGAAAATATGAACCTTTATTTGAAAGCTACCGCCATCGGTGTCGTTGCAGGCATGAGGAGTATGTCGGCGCCGGCCTTCACATCTGACTATTTCGTGCGTCAGCCGTCGCTATTTCTGGACGCATCGCCGTTGAAGTGGATCGGCCTGCCTTTGACCGCAAAGATTCTGAAGGTGATGGCACTCGGCGAACTCGTAGGCGATAAGCTGCCGAATACTCCTAACCGTACTGCCCCGCTGCCGCTGGTCGGCCGGGCCGTCACGGGTGGCCTGTGCGGCGCGGCTGTGTTTCGGGCTGAGGGTGAAAAGTCTGAGCTCGGGGCACTTGTCGGAGCAGTCTCTGCCGTGGCGTCGACTTTTCTGTTCTTTCAGCTTCGTCACAACCTTGGCAAGAGTGGTAAGATCCCTGATTACGTGACTGCAGCAGCCGAAGACGCGCTCGTACTGGGGATCGGACGAAGCGTGTTTCCCAAAACCGCGTAAAATTACCAAAAATAGTTTTTGGTTTGGGCGAAATCGCCCTAAAGAAATCGTTCACTTTGACCTATAATAGTTTTGTTACCGGCCAGAGTGGCGCGGGACAAATAAATGACGACGACACTAAAGGCAAACCCGCCGGCATTGCCGGGTGATCGAAAGACGGGGACGCAAAGCTAAAGGGTCTAAGGCCGCTCACGCTGCTATGATCGCCAAGCCGCCGCACCGCCTGCGTAAACGGGTGAAGACCCGCATCGAGCTTCTCTTTGAGGGAACAACTCAACACTAAGGCATTTTAGGGGGCAAAAGACTCATGAAAATTTCTAATGACGAAGCCGTTCGTGCCAGCAGCAGTATCGATCCTGTTGCCGCAGCAAAATTGGGATCCCAAACACCGGCGTCGACAATCGCCAAATCCACCGCGCCGGGAACCGGACCAGCCGCTCAAATCGAGCTGTCAGCACAAGCAAAGGCTTTGACAGCCGCAAAAACCGAGGCCGCGAGCTACGTCTCGGCAGTCAATGCCGCGCCGGATACTCGTGATACCCTTGTCAGCAAGCTTAAAGCGCAGGTTGACAACGGCACCTACCATGTCAGCAGCGCGGACATCGCCGATCAGATCGTGCGCCGGGCACAGGCAGACAGAATTCAGTAAAATCGTACATAGGTTCGATTTATCTAGAGAAAATACAGAAGACGCAGAGGCAATTGCCTCTGCGTCTTTTTGTGTCTGGCTTGACTCTGACGCAGGATTCTCGCCACAGATGTGGAACTTGGTAGACAGAAACAAGAGCTAGTATAAAGGCTACACAAAGGAAAAATCACGCATGGCTTGGACATTGGCAGTCGTCAACCAGAAAGGCGGCGTCGGCAAGACTACCACGGCAGTCAACCTAGCGACCAGTTTGGCGCAGGCAGGCAAACGGGTGCTGCTGATCGACTGCGACCCGCAGGGCAACGCGACCAGCGGCCTCGGTCAGAAAGAAGTAGTCGAGCACAGCATCTATGATGCCCTAACCGGCGGTGCTTCACTCGCGGACGTTATTTTGAGAGACATCACGGTGCCTGGGCTGGACCTGGCACCCGCGACATTAGATTTGGCCGGAGCAGAGATGGAGATGTTTCAGGAGCTGTCCCGCGAGACGATCCTGAAAAAGATCATCAAGCCCATCGAAAAAAACTACCAGTATATCTTCATCGACGGCCCCCCGTCTCTGGGCCTGCTTACCCTAAATATCCTAACAGCAGCGGATGCCGTACTTATCCCTATCCAGTGTGAGTACTATGCTCTGGAAGGCATCTCCCAGCTCATGAACATCGTTGAGCGTGTCCAGCATCATCTTAATCCGAAGCTTGCTATCGGGTTGGTCGTGCTGACCATGCACGATGAGCGGATCAATTTATCGCGTCAGGTGGTTGCCGAAGTGCGGGAGTTCTTCGGGGACTCAGTTGCAAACACTATTGTCCCGCGTAACGTCCGTCTTAGTGAAGCGCCGTCCTTCGGTCAGCCAATCGCGCTTTACGACCCCAAATCAAAAGGAGCAGTCGCTTATGCGGATCTGGCTCAGGAGATAATCGCACTTGGAAAAGAATAAGACTTTAGAAAAGAGCCGTCTTGGCCGAGGTTTATCATCGCTGATCCCTCCAAGCGCTAAAGTGGCCGTTGCTGCAAGCTCTTCTCGTGTTGAGACCCTTCCTTCAGTTGCAGAAACCTCGGTTGAAGCCCCGCAGCCCCAGCCGGAACCTTCTGCCCCTGATCTCAGCGAAGGCGTTCAGCAGATCGCCATAGACAAGATCATTGCGAATACTTACCAGCCGCGCTCTGAGTTTGACCAAGCTGCTCTCGAAGAGCTGACAGCGTCTATCCAAGTACATGGCGTGCTGCAGCCGGTCATGGTTCGCCCGCGCGGCGGTGGTCGGTACGAGTTGATTGCCGGGGAGCGCCGCTTCCGTGCCGCGCGTCAGGCGGGATTAACTCAGATCCCGGTCGTCATCCGTCATATGACGGATGAAGAGTCGCTGACAGTCGCACTGATCGAAAACATTCAGCGTGAAGACTTGAATGCGATGGAAGCGGCACGCGGCTACAAGCAGCTCTTAGACCAGTTTGGACTTACGCAGACAGAACTAGCCCGTCAAATCGGTAAGTCTCAGTCAACGATTGCCTATGCACTCAGCCTGCTGCGTCTTTCGCCTGAGATGCAGGATAGTATTTCCATCGGACAGATCACTATGGAGCACGGAAAAGTGCTTCTGTCGATTGCATCTTCAGAAAGCCGTGGCGAACTCTGGTCGTCAATGGTCACACAAGGGCTGAGTGTCGCGGAATCACGCAAACGTGCTTCACAAGAGACGTCATCACCCACACGCACCGTCCGCGCAGTGGCGGAAGATACAGAACCAGATGACGATATACACTTGAAAGCCATTGAAGACCGGTTACGGAGCGCTCTAGGCCTGAAAGTAAGCATACGCAATGGCCGAACCGGGCGCGGTGTCGTTACTGTAGATTTCTCAAACATGGACGAACTAGAAACAATTATTGATAGAATCGTGGGATAAAGAAACACGACTCAAGAGTCGTATTATGCGCCGGCGCAACTTCCGACTCTTGAGTCGTGTATTTATTATCTAAATGGGGCAAATCATGGATGAAATTGATAGAGAACGATTTTCTTTAAGCTATGTGTTTATAGATGACTGCTGGATCTGGTTTCGCAGCCTTGTCAAAGATGGCTACGGATCAATTCGTATTGCGGGCAGAACACGTCGCGCTCATCGGGTGTCTTACGAACTTGCTTATGGTGTAGTATTGTCTCCTGACCAATTCTTACATCATATATGTAAGAATAAGGCTTGTGTGAATCCACTGCATCTTGAAATTACCACCCAAGCGCCCTATGTCGACAGTGCAATTTACGGCAACAAAGAAAAGACGCATTGTCCTTACGGGCATGAATACACAGAAGCGAATACCTGCTGGCGTAAAAACAAGAAGCAAAGAGAATGTATGACATGCAAATTGGCTAGAATGAAACGGCGTCAGGTACGTATACAGCAGGCGGCGGCAGAAAAGCTGGAAGCATTAGCACTGAAATGTCGCCTGACGACACCTCAATAAACATATACACAGTATACGATTCAAGAGTCAGAAGTTGCGCCGGCGCATAATACGACTCTTGAGTCGTATATGAAACGAGTGGGATTGTTATGAACGCAGAAATTGTCTCTGTTGGAACGGAACTGCTTTTAGGGCAGATTATCGATACGGATGCTGTCTTTCTTGCGAAGATGCTTTCCGGGCTAGGCATCAGCATTTATCACCGAACCACCGTCGGGGATAACCCGGAACGGATCAAAGAAACGCTGCGACTGGCGTTCTCGCGGGCTGATTTAGTCATTACCATCGGAGGACTAGGCCCCACGCAAGACGATTTGACCAAAGAGATGGTCGCCGAAGTACTCGGTGATACGTTTATCGAAGACGCAGCTCACTCACAGTGGCTGCGCGACCGAGTCTCGGTGCGAGGCTGGCAGGACTTACCGCCGAGCTTCTGGAAACAGGCACTCGTGCCTCTGCACGGTCGGGGTATCCCCAATCCACAAGGTACGGCGCTTGGCGCACTCTTTGAGATCGGCGGCAAGATCGCAATCTGTCTGCCTGGTCCACCGAATGAACTGATCCCGATGACCCAGCAGTCAGTCGAGCCCTATTTAAGCGAAAAGACTAGCGGCAGCCGGACCGTGATCCAGTCCCGGACACTGCGGATCGTCGGCATTGGCGAGTCCCTGGTCGAAGAAAAAGCACAGGACTTGATGCAGTCCAGCAATCCGACCGTCGCGCCCTACGCGAAGACTGGGGAAGTCCATCTGCGAATCACAGCGAGGGCGGCATCGTCCGAAGAAGCGCACGCTCTGATCGCGCCGCGCGAAGCCGCAATCCGGGAACGTTTAGGCGACGTTGTCTACGGGATTGATAATGAGAGCTTAGAAGGTGCTGTCGTTGGTCTCCTGAAACTGATGGGCCAAAGCATTGCACTCGCCGAGTCCTGCACGGGAGGGTTAATTGCCAAACGCGTTACGGATGTTCCGGACGCGTCCCAGATCTTCGGGCTGGGCTTGGTCACGTATTCCAATGAAGCGAAGATTGAGTTTCTGGGCGTTCCTCAAGGAACGATTGCTCGAACAGGGGCTGTCAGTCCCGAAACTGCCAAAGCAATGGCTGTTGGGGCTCGAAAAGTGGGTAATGCCGATCTCGGTGTCAGCGTTACCGGCATCGCGGGACCGGGTGGTGGATCGGACGCAAAACCTGTCGGCACAGTGCATATCGGCCTGGCCTGGAATGGGGGAGTTATCTCGGAGCATCACCACATTCTCGGCAGCCGTGCGGATATTTCCTACCGGGCTTCGCAGATTGCGCTGGCTCTGGTTCGGCGGTTCCTAATGAACTCGGACGATCCGCAGTTCCAGGAAGCAGAGCAGGTATGAACCATTTCTTTGCCCTCAAGCTCTCCAAAGAAGCAGAACAAACGGTTTGCCAGAGCGCTGAGGAATGGCATGGCCTTGTGACAGAAGCAAAGTGGTATGAACCCGAAGACTATCACATCACCCTCAAATTTCTGGGAAACATTGATGGAGCGAAACAACCAGGATTAATCGAAGCCGCCAATCAAGTCGCAGCGGAGACCCTGCCTGTGACTATCAGCGCAGCGTCCTACGGTGGGTTCCCCGATATGCGGGCACCAAGTGTCTTGTGGGCAGGTATTCTCATCAGCCCTGAACTCGACAGGCTGGCCTCGCATCTAGATCAAGCAATGGCTGGTCTCGGATTTCGTGCAGATCATAGAAAATATCAGCCTCATATTACGGTTGCACGATGTCGGCTGGGAAACAAGGCATCACAGAAGCGGCCGCTTCCCAGCGAACGCTTGTTTGCGCCGTTCATTGTCGATCAGTTTGTACTCATGCAAACATCGCTGACTGGCGAACGTGCAAACGGGCCAAAAGCAAGGTACAATATCGTACACACGTTCCCTTTTGGGAACGCGCACTCATCAGACGTATCATAAGACGGAATAATTCGCCCCTGGCGACAAGGAGACAGCATTGGATAAAGACAAAGCATTGGAAATGGCGCTGGCGCAGCTTGAAAAGCAATTCGGCAAAGGCAGTGTCATGCGCCTCGGCGAATCCCCGCGTATGACCGTCGATACGATCTCCACCGGCTCACTCGCCCTAGACATCGCGCTCGGGGTGGGGGGCGTCCCGCGAGGCCGAATCACGGAGATTCATGGCGCGGAGTCATCGGGTAAGACAACCCTTGCCTACCATATTGTCGCCGAAGCGCAGAAAGCCGGCGGAGTCGCGGCCTTTGTCGATGCCGAGCACTCGGTAGACCCCGAGTATGCCCGGAACTTGGGTGTCGACATTAATAAGCTCTTGATCTCCCAGCCGTCCACCGGCGAAGAAGCGCTGGAAATCATGGACGCCTTAGTGCGCTCCGGGGCAGTCGACGTTGTCGTGCTGGACTCCGTCGCCGCGCTTGTTCCGAAAGCCGAGATCGAAGGCGAGATGGGCGACAGCCATATGGGCCTCCAGGCCCGTCTGATGTCCCAGGCCATGCGAAAACTGAACGGCTCTATTTCCAAGACCAACACGGCAGCCATCTTTATCAACCAGATCCGCGAAAAGATCGGCGTCATGTTCGGCAACCCCGAAACGACTCCCGGCGGTCGTGCCCTCAAGTTCTACGCTAGCATCATGCTCGATGTCCGGCGCATCGAGACCTTGAAACAGGGCACGGACATGGTCGGCAACCGGGTCAAAGTCAAAGTGGTCAAGAACAAAGTCGCCCCGCCCTTCCGTCAGGCCGAGTTCGATATCATGTTCGGCAAAGGGATCTCCCGCTCCGGCTCGATCATCGACATCGGTGTCGAGATGGAGCTGATTGCCAAGCGCGGCGCGTTCTTCTCCTACGGCGAGACCCGTATCGGTCAGGGCCGCGAGAATGCCAAGACATTCCTGGAAGACCACATCGAAATGATGGACGAGATCGAGAAGATCATCCGAGGCAACGACAAAGCCTCCGCAATCCTGACCGTCGGCGCTGCCGAAGAATAAAATCAACCCAGCAGCCTATTGAAGCAGGCAGGAGCTTGTTTCAATGGGCTGCGGCAGTCACGGAGGACTTATGCGAATTGATGAATTTCTGTGGAACTGGGATGTCGTAGACAAACTTGCTTTCAAACATGGCATTGAGACATGGGAAGTCGAAGAAGTATTAGATAGCGATCCGTTTATTCGGTTTCGAGAAAAAGGACGTCGTGACGGCGAACATTTATATTCCGCGCTTGGGCAGACTGGTGCTGGACGATACCTGATCGTCTTCTTTATTTACAAGCCTCCAAGTACAGAGTATCCGTTCAGTGAAGCATTTATCGTCAGCGCCCGCGATATGGAGAGGAAGGAGCGAAAAGAATATGAGCGACACCAAAACTGATCTTAAAGAACAGTCTGCTGATCTTGAATATTTTGCAGAAGCGATTCAGTATTTCGAAACACATGACATCGGGGATGAACTAGCCGCCTCGCCACTTGTGCATTTTGAGATTAGTCCGCAGGCACGCCGCAAAAGATACCCGTTAGACACTGAACTTGCCTCTAAGCTGGATGGTATTGCAAGTCAGCGCGGCATCTCCGCAGAGACTCTGCTGAATGAATGGGTACGGGAAAAAGCCGAAGAAAGCGATGCTGTCGGCGCGGCGAAGTAAAGGGGAAAATGCCTCAGCACAAGGACCGGAGTGAATGGCTTTTTGCAGGTGCTGGTTTATGTGTTGTCGTGGCCTCTTGCCTGATTGCTTCTTTATATCATTTCGCGGCGGGACATTATCAAATCGCATTGCTTTATGCCATACCTGCGGCCTAGTGTATTCAGGCCTTCTCAAGATATTCGGTTTAAGCCATGCGCTTGAAGTAGGTCTGTTTGCGTTCTTGATCTCTATTATTTGCTTGATTTTGATGCCTCTTGGAAGCAATTTGTATGAGAAAGCATCATTTTAGGAGAACACATTCATGCTGCAAGGTCTTCGATCACAGATTTATCAAGTCGCTGATTTAGCGGCGGCAAAAGCTTGGTACACCAAGCTTCTTGGCAAGCCACCCTATTTCGACGAGCCGTTTTATGTCGGTTTCGATGTCGGCGGTTTTGAGTTAGGCTTGCAGCCAAGTGACAACCCCGACGAGGCGCAGGCGAAAGATGCTGCAACTTACTGGGGTGTTTCTGATGCGGAAGCCGCCTACGCACAGCTTTTGGCGCTTGGGGCAAAAGACTACCAGCCCGTTCAGGATGTCGGCGGTGGTATCAAGTTAGGGGCCGTCATCGACCCGCAAGGCAGCATTCTCGGCGTCATTGAGAACCCGCATTTCATCATGGCTCAGTCTCAAAGTGATGCTGACGAGACCGGTCCAGGCCTGACATTTTCGATGCACATCAATCAGGGCTTGCTGGAACAGGTAACGGCGGGGGCCAGCTCAGCCAGCGTCAGCGTATCCGAGTACATCGGGGAATGCATTGTAGACGGTCTATGCCGGGGCTATCGGTAACTTCAAGGCGGCGTTTCAATCTCCAGGGAAGAGCAACTCACATGGCATCATTGCCCAAAACTCGCTATACACCGGAGCAATATCTGGAAATCGACCGCAAGGCTGAACACCGCAGTGAATATGTCAATGGCGAGATTCGGGCGATGGCCGGGGCAAGCCGGGAACATAACCTGATTGTCACAAATCTTGTACGAGAGCTGAGCCTTCGTTTGCGCGGTCAGCCGTGCGAGACATACTCTAATGATATGCGCGTCACCATCAGCCTAGTTCGTTATGCTTATCCTGATGTGGTTATTGCCTGCAATCATCCACAGTTCATAGACGGTCAACTGGACACTCTAACCAATCCTAGCGTCATAATAGAAGTGTTATCATCGACAACTCAAAATGACGACCGAAGCTGGAAATTTGCACATTACCGGCGTCTGGCAACGCTTACCGATTACGTGATGCTTTCTCAATACCAGCCGTTTGCAGAACATTACGCGCGGCAAAGCGATAACCAGTGGGTTTTAACAGAGCTGAGTGGCCTGGAGGCCGTTTTGCTTCTGCCTTCTCTTGGCTGTGAGCTATCACTGGCTGATATTTACGAGCGCATCGAGTTCACGCCTGACCCGGACATGCCTGCACTGGAACTGTGGAAAAACGAACCCCAGGGTTAAGACAGAAAACTATGACGACAATCACACTCACACCCGACCTAGAAGAAGCCATCTCAGCACAGGCACGTAAGCAAGCGACGACACCCGAGCAGGTCGTCTTGGAAATACTTCGCGAGAAATTCCTGCCGCTGCTGGAACAGATAAACGAAACAGACACGCTGAGTGACTGGGAGCGGCAGATGCAGGACGCAGCAATCGCGGTCGAAGAAGCACTGGCGCAGAACTGTGCGGTGCTAAAGGGAAAAAATAATGACGACAATCACATTGACACCTGAACTGGAAGCAGTTCTTAATCAGAGGGCCGCGACCCAAGGAATAACGCCTGAGCGGCTGGCGCTTGATGGCTTGCGACAGCTTTACATGACACCGCCGGTGAATGAAAAAAGACCCGAGGAAGAAAGCAGCGAGACTCTATTTGACTTCCTGAATGGATATGTCGGAACTATTGCGGGAAGCACGGAAGCCTTTTCAGAGAACGGCGGTGAGAGGTTTGCACAGGGGCTTGCCGAGAAGCACGAGCTTCAGAAATGATGACCCTTACGGACGCTGGGCCGATGGTTGCCCTGATCAACAGAAACGACCCAAACCATAGTCGCTGCATTGATATTTCGACGCGCTTGCCGAAGGACCCGATGCTTTCGACATGGCCTTGCTATACCGAGGCAATGTACCTTTGCTACAAAGCAGGTGGACACCCGGCACAAGCAGCCCTCTGGGCATTACGCACTCTGGGTCGCCTAATTCTGCGTGATCTTGCCCCGCAAGAAGCAGATCGCATGATCGTCTTGATGGAAAAGTATCGAGACACGCCGATGGACTTAGCGGATGCCTCTTTGATCGTCACTGCTGAAAGTTTATCTCTAAGCCGGGTCTTCACTGTGGATTCTGACTTTTACGTCTACCGTCTTGCCGATGGATCTGCCCTGGAGGTGATTCGCTGATGCCCGAAATCACAGCGTTAGAACCGCAGCGCCGCCCAGGGCGGCTAAATATTTTTGTGGACGGTCAGTTTGTGATTGGGGTGGGGGAGGCTGTTGCCGCCGATCTTAATCTAAGAGTCGGACGTGAGATCACGGCGGAGAAGCTGACTGAGATTGCAGGGGCAGAAGAAGTGCAGAAAGCGATGGACTCTGCGCTGGTGCTTCTGGAAGTCCGGGCGCGGGCAAAACGCGAGATTGAAACGCGGCTGACCCAAAAAGGGTATGAAGAAGATGTCATCGCTCTGGTCACGGCAAAGCTGATTAAGCTGGGACTGCTGGACGATGCTCAGTTTGCTGCCCAGTGGGTGGAAGCGAAGACCCGTGTCGGCGGCAGTCGGCCAGTGGGCAGGCGGCGTTTATCTTCCGAATTGTACGCAAAAGGCGTCGCCAAAGACCAGATCGCGGAGGCCGTAGACGTTGTCACAAACGACGCTGAGCTGATACTGGCCCGTGCCGCTGCGTCAAAAAAAGTCCGGGTCGTACCGACCGACCGGGATTTATTGCAGGCAGAGCGCCGCAAGCTGATGGGTTTTTTGCAGCGACGTGGCTTCGGCTGGGAAACAGTCAAACAAGTCACCCGTGAGAGTCTCCCGACCCCAAGCGAGGCTGACGATGATGATTTTGAACTTGATGAATAACAAAGTCGTCAAGATTACAAAAGCCATGCAGGATAATCGAAAAGGAATGCCGAATTAATTAACCCTAGTTCGCCAGTAACTTGACGGGAAACGTAGCTGGACTTTTTATGCTTTTTGTCTTCAGCCACGGAAACCCGTCCGCTCAACCTCAAACAAGATAACATTTGGGGGTGAGGGAACGATGACCATACTTTTCGGGATTCTGGCTGCTGCGGCACTGCTCGCATTGGTTGGGACCCTGCTATTTTATTCGAAACCACAGCGCGAAAGCCTGAATAGACAAATCACTGAACTTGACGCCGAACGGGGTAAACTCAACGCGCAGGCCGAAGCCCGGCAAAAAGAACTGCTGATTGAGGCCCGTGAAGAAGCGCTTCGGCTCCGAGCCGAAGTGGAAGCCGATAACAAAGATAAACGCGCTGAACTGCAGCGGGTTGAGCGAAAACTGGCACAAAAAGAAGAAATCCTGGAAGATAAACTTTCCAGCATAGACGGACAGCGCGAAACACTGGCCCTGCAGGAACGGGCTGCACAGCAGCATATGCAGGAATCTTGGGATCTTAAGGAGCAGCAGCGAGCGGAACTAGCTCGAATCGCCGGGCTGAATGCCGACGAAGCTCGGCTTATTCTGATGAAGGATGTCGAGAATCAGGCTCGCCATGATCTGGCAAAGCTGGTCATGCAGATCGAGAACGAAGCCCGAGCCGAAGGGGAAAAACGGGCACGCAGCATTGTCGCGACCGCTATCCAGCGGATTGCTGCGGACCATGTCTCGGAAACGACTGTCTCTGTCGTACAACTGCCGTCGGAAGACGTCAAAGGACGGATTATCGGGCGCGAAGGCCGAAATATCCGCGCCTTCGAGACGTTGACCGGTGTCGATGTCATTATTGACGACACGCCGGAAGCTGTTGTGCTGTCGTCGTTTGACCCGGTACGGCGCGAAGTGGCTAGGCTTGCCCTGACAGCGCTGATTATGGATGGACGGATCCATCCTGGGCGGATCGAAGAAACCGTCGCCAAGGCTCAGGAAGAAGTCGAACAGAGCCTGCGTCTGGCCGGGGAGCGTGCAGTCATGGAGTCGGGCGTGACCGGGCTGCATCCCGAGATCGTTAAGCTGCTCGGACGAATGCGCTACCGGACTTCCTATGGGCAGAACCTGCTGGACCATTCGATAGAAGTCTGCCACATCGGCTCAAGCATTGCCGCCGAGCTGGGTGCTAACGTGACTATCGCGAAACGGGCGTCATTGCTGCATGATTTGGGTAAAGTCGTACCGGACTCGGAAATACCGCATGCCCTGCTGTCTCAGGAGCTGATGCTGCGCTACGGGGAAAGCCCTGCCGCCGCCCATGCTGCCGGAGCGCACCATGAAGAGATCGCGATGGATACAGTCGAAGATGTCATCGTGCAGCTTGCCGATGCCATTTCCGCCGCCCGGCCCGGTGCCCGCCGCGAGATGCTGGAAAGCTATGTCAAGCGTCTTCAAAAGCTGGAAGCATTGGCAGACTCATTTCCCGGCGTCGAGAAGACCTACGCCGTGCAGGCGGGCCGCGAGATCCGCCTGATGGTTCGCCCTGAGATCATCGACGATGCCTCTGCCCACAAGCTCGCCTACGATGCGGCTAAGAAGATCGAAGAAGAGATGGACTATCCGGGCCAGATCAAAGTGACGGTCATTCGCGAGACCCGCGCAATCAACTACGCAAAATAACGTAATGGCTATACAACTCAGCAAGAGCATTTAGGAAAGAGCGATGGATTATCGTGCGAATATTGATGCTCGGCGATATTGTCGGGAAAATCGGTCGTGATGCCGTCCAGACAATCCTACCGACACTGAACGAAATGTACCTGCCGCACTTTGTCATTGTCAACGGCGAAAACTCGGCGGCAGGGCTCGGTATCACGCCGGAGATCGCCCGGCGGTTCTTCGGATGCGGCATCGACGTCATCACCCTGGGAAACCATACGTGGAGCAAGCGCGACATCATTGAGTATCTGGACCATGAGCCGCGCCTGCTGCGTCCCGCTAATTACCCGGCAGGGACACCCGGCGCGGGCTATGGGATCTTTCCCTGCCGCAGCGGCGGCAGTCGGATCGGAGTCGCGAATCTTATGGGGCGCACGTTTATGGACCCTTTGGACGATCCCTTCCGGCTTGCCGACACGATCCTGGAGTACTTTCGGGGGCAGGCAGCGGTTTCGTTTTTTGATTTCCATGCCGAAGCGACTTCGGAAAAAAATGCGTTCGGTTCTTATCTGGACGGCCGGGCCAGTGTCGTCGTTGGGACACACACGCATATTCAGACGGCTGACGAGCGCATTCTGCCGCGCGGCACGGCGTATATCACGGATGTCGGCATGGTCGGCCCGCAGAATTCCATTCTCGGCATGAACGCGCACGAAAGCGTGCAGCGATTTGTCACGCAGATGCCACACCGCTTCGAGGTTGCCGACGGGCCGGTTGTTTTATGCGGCATTGTGGCGGACATAGATGACAAAACAGGCCGCGCGTCCCGGATCGAGCGCATTCAAATGCGGGACATTCATTGATTTTTGTGATCGAGATTGTGAGACACTTAAATGAAAAAAACTCTTCTGGCATCACTGCTGTTTTTAGGATTATCCACTTTAGGATTTCCTGCCGCCCACGGTGCCGCAAACGCCGTGCCTGATGTTTCGCTTTATGATGGCAAGGCGCTTGCCCAGGACAATCTAGCTGCGGCTCCCTGGGGCGGTGGCACAGTCGAAGACAGCACGGACCTGTTTTTATTTGGCGGTCATTCACTGAAGATAATGACACTTGATCTTTATCAGGGGGCAAAAATCAACTTCCTGACTCCTGTCGCGCTGCCGAATGACAGCCGCGTCTTTCAAGTCACCTTGCAGCGGGGCGGCGTCACGCTGCATTATGACCCGGCGACCGTCCCCAGCGCGGCTCAAACAAATCCCCAGAATCAGCAGGGAGGCGGCCAGGGTGGTGGAGGTCGCGGCGGGCGTGGAGGTCGCGGCGGTCGCGGCGGCGGTCAGTTTGGTGGTGCCGGTGCTGGGGGCCAGTTTGGCGGCGGTCAATTTGGAGGTCCTGGTGGCGGCCAGTTTGGCAATCGCGGGCGGGGTCGAGGCGGGGTCGCTGCGCCGCTGATACCCCTCATTACCAAGCTGCGTTTGGAGTTCACCCTTGCTGATGGACGTCAGGCAGACTACGTCCAAACAATCCCCGATACCGCAGATGCGATTGCCGGAGACGGATGGTATAGTGTCAATGTCCCGCTTTCGGCTCTGAAATTCGGAACCGGTTCAAATGCGATGCTCAAAAGCGTGACAGTGGCAGGAGACCAGTTTGGTGTTTTCTTTATCGGAAGAATGCAGATCGCGACAGCCACAGCGCTACCAGCCAAGGCCGTTCCTGCAACGACAGACACTGCTGATCCCAACGAGGAAGATAATACTCAGCCGATGGGCGGAGGAACTTTCCCGCCCCAGCGTGAGAATTAAGCCGGCGGCAAGCGGGAGGATGGCTTTGGTGCATGAATCAAAACCATGCCCCAGCAAGACCATGCCATAAATGGCACGGCTAGACGGCGCGGACGCCAAGAAGTGCCGCTTCGCGGGACTCGGAACCGATTGATCTGCTCTTAACTCCGCGAAGCGGTGTTTTATGGCGTCTTCGCCGTGTAGCCGTGCCATTTATGACATGGTTCAGGAATTATGCTGAGGATTATTATTATGGCGCTCTCCGCAACGCCGCCCCAGGAAGACCTGCCTCTGCCGCGTCGCCGGGGGCCACTGAAAGCCCTGCTTGTTTCGCTGAGGCCTAAACAATGGATTAAAAATCTACTGCTGTTTGCCGGACTGCTTTTTACTCTGGACCAGCATCACTCTTTCGGGCAGTTCGAACGTGTCGGTCTGAGCTTTGTCCTATTTTCGGCCCTTTCCAGCGTCGTCTATCTGATTAACGATCTGGCAGACCGGGAGAGCGATAAGCGGCATCCCAAGAAACGGCGTCGTCCGATTGCCTCGGGTGAGCTTTCTCCGGCGCTTGCGCTGACTGCCGCTGCCGTACTGGGAGTTGTTGGTCTTACCGGGTCGTTTATGCTCGGCGCTCGTTTTGGTGCGATTGCTCTGCTCTACTTCGTGCTGACACTTGGCTACACGTTCCGCTTCAAGCATGTGGTCATTCTGGACGTTCTGGTGCTGGCCGCAGGATTTGTCTTCCGTGCCATAGCCGGAGCCGTAGTGATCCAGGTCGGCATCTCTCCCTGGCTGATCTTATGTACGCTCATGCTGGCTTTGTTTCTCGGGTTGTCCAAGCGGCGTGCCGAGCTGATCTCCGTGCAGCTTTCCGGGACACCTGGCACCCGGCGCATTCTGGAAGAGTATTCGCCTGCCCTGCTGGACCAGATGATCGTGATTGTCACGTCTGCATCGCTGATGTCGTATTCTTTGTATACCGTGAACTCTCCGACGGCGCAAACTCACCATTATCTGATGCTCACCATCCCTTTCGTCATCTACGGCATCTTCCGCTACCTGTATCTGATGCACCGGCACTCACTCGGCGAATCGCCGGACGCTGTTCTCGTGGAAGACCGTCCCATGCTCATCAATGTTTTGCTGTGGGGCCTGACTACGGCGCTGATCGTCACCGATACGATTGATAAGATTATCCCGCATTAATCTCCCTGTCTCCTCGCGCAAAACAAGGTACAATAATTCTCAAGTCTCCGTGACTTTGCAGCGATTGCTCCCGAAAGGCACTTTATGAAAGTCGGTCTCATCGGCTTGCCCCAATCGGGCAAGACCACACTCTTTAACGCTCTCACACGCGGCGACTCAAGCCCGGCAGGGGGAGGCAGCGCCGCGATGGTCAGTGTCGTGCCCGTCCCCGACCCGCGCTATGATTTCGCGATCAATCTGTTCCATCCCAAGAAGCGCACTCAGGCCACGATTGAGTTCACGGACGGTGCCGCCCAGCTTTCGGGTGAAGGTGGCAAGACCGCCCAGAAGTTCGGCTCCGACTTCTTTGTCGGCATCCGTTCCGTGGATGCCCTCGTGCTGGTTGTCCGCGCCTTCGAGACTCCGTCCCTGCCTGCGCCCGCCGGTGGGCTAAATCCGCTCAAAGACTATCAAGCCATCACCGAAGAGCTCCTGCTGGGTGATCTGACCGTGATCGAAACCCGTCTGGAGCGCATCGATAAGCAGCTCAAGACACGCAAGCAGGGAGTGCCCAGCCCGGAAGTCACCGAGCGCGAGATTTTGCTGAAGATCAAAGCAACGCTGGACAAATTCAAACCCGTCTCCAGCATTGATCTCGACGAAGACGAAAAACGCATCACCCGAAACTTCGACTTTTTGACCGGCAAGCCCTTAATCGCCGTCGCCAATGTCGGCGAAGGAGATTTGGCCTCGGGGATTGACCTGCCGCTGCTGGCGACGCTAAAAGCTCAATGTGCGTTAGAAGGAATCGAGCTGATTACCCTCTGCGCTTCTGCCGAAGAGGAAGTCGCCCAGCTTGAAGAAGCCGACCAGAAAGAGTTTCTGGATGCCCTCGGGATCGAAGAGCCTGCCGGCAACCGCCTCATTCGGGCTTCGTATCAAGCCCTCGGCGTCATGTCCTTCTTCACCGTCGGCGAAGATGAAGTTCGGGCCTGGACTGTTCCCCTCGGCGCGAATGCCCTGACCGCCGCAGGCCGCATCCATTCCGACCTCGCCCGAGGCTTCATCCGTGCCGAAGTGCTGGCTTTCGACGACCTCATCGCAGCCGGAACCGAAGCTGCCGCCAAAGCTGGAGGCAAGTTTCGCCTCGAAGGCAAAGAATACCCCGTCAAAGACGGCGATATTCTCAACATTCGGTTTAAAGTGTAGCAAAGTAGAATGCTGCGGAGATCGGAAAAGTCAGATGCAAACTCGTTTCGCCGTACTGATTATATTTGCGGGTATGCTCGGCATGGTTCCCACTTCCCTTGCAGACCCTGGTACTCTGGCACCCCGAGCGGCAATCCAGGCCAACTACGACTGCATCTATTCCGCTGCTCGGCACAAAGACTTGAGTCGAGCTGTTCGCTACTTTTCCGCAGATTTCAGAGGCGAAGATAGAATTAACACTCCGGCTAATAAAACGCCCATGATGGATCTCGCACAATTTCGGCAGTTGGCCGCTGACTACTCGCAGTCAGCACAGTTTATCACAGGCCATGCCGTTATCCAGCGGCTTGTCTTGAATGGAAACGAAGCGACCGCAACTATCGTACATCATGTTATTGTCCTCGGTACTCCAGACCCCAGAACCGGCAAGTGCCTTCATTGTGTGTTCGATGCGACCACTCAGGATACATGGAAACAGGAACCTGAAGGATGGACTATGCAGCAGGGGCGCGGCATCTCTCTGAAAGTGCAGCGACACGATAGTTAGGTTCATCCTTTGGACAAAAGAAAAGCCAGCGCAGTCTATCTTTCGTCCGAACGACGGCTTTTTTCAGCAGATACGCAGTAATGCCGCAGGCATAGAGAAGTTTACTTCCTCGCTTTCCCTCAACAATTCTGATGAACTTTTCCTTCACACAGCTATTCGGCAGCCGGGCGGGCGGGATTTCCTGGCTGTCCGCCCTCTCGGGCATCCTTCTGTTTGCCCTGCTCAGCCTCCTGCTGACTTTTTTGCTGCCGGGCAGATACGCCCACACAAATGACGCCGCATTGGCAATCACCGGAATCGCCGTGCTGCTGTCCATTGTCATCGCGCCGTTCCTCATCCGCATCTTTGATGGGATGCAGCAGACCCTGACCCGCCAGAACAGCGAGCTTCGCAGTCTTCATGTCATTGACCGGGCCATCGCGGGGACAATGGAATTGCCGACCATCCTGCAAGTCGCGATCAAAGAAGTGACCCTGGCCGTCGACGGTGAATTCGGCGCTCTCTGGCTGCTCTCCGACAGCGAGACCAAGCCGGAGCCGGTCGCCCAGGCATTTTATAACCTTTCCCCCGGAATGCAGGGGCCGCTGACGGATCGCCTGAATGCAGGCGCGGCTGACCTCGCCCGCCGGACCGGAGTGACCCAGCGGCGTCATGGCATGGAAGACTCCTGGGGCACAGACCGCACCGCAGCGTTCCTCAAGATACGGAACGTCATTGTCGTTCCCATTCTCCACAATGACCAGGTGCTCGGCCTCGTGCTGGTCGGAAACCGGGGCAATTCTTTTTCTCCCCTGGAAGGCTTCAGCGGAAGCGACCAAACCCTGCTGGAAGCGGTCAGCGCGACAGTCGGGGTCGCCGTGCAGAACGCCCGCCTGTACCGGGAAACCCTGCGGCGCGACGAAATCCTCCGTGCTCTTGTCGCCCGCACCGGCGAAGCGGTAGAAGCGTCTTCCGACGCGCCCCTGCTCATGCAGATTCTCGCCGATGAAGCCGCCCGTATCCTGAGCTGCCGCCGCGTCGCCGTTTATGGCTACGAAGAGACTTCCCAGCAGTTCATTCCACTGGCCGCGCACGATACCGAAGCCGTCCGCGATGAGACCGAAAAGGGCCGGGCGCTCCGGCACAGCTTTTATGACTACCCTCTGGCCCGCACGGTCGAAGACCTGCCGGGGCGAGTGACACGCGGCACGACCAGTGATGATACCCCTGCCTACTACGTCCAGAACGCCGCCGCTGCTCTTGGCCTGAATGCCAAAACTGCCGCGTTCCTCAATAGTCCCGGTTATTTATTTGCCCTGCGCTCCCGCGACCAGCGGGCCATCGGCCTGCTCTGCCTGCTGGATACCGGTTCGCGTTTGCGCCAGAACGACTCCGCAGGCTTCGCCCTGGCCCTGGCTGCTCAGGCCTCCGTCACGCTGGAAAACGCCCGCCTCTTTGCTGCCCTACAAGCGGCTCACGACCATCAGCGCGATATTGCCGAGACGCTGCAAAAGAGCCTCCTGCCTGTCGTTCCAGAACGCGCCGGGGTGATCGAGTTTGCACACAAGTATCAGGCCGCTTTGGAAGAAGCGCTCATCGGCGGCGACTTCTACGACCTGTTCTCGCTCGGTGGTTCGCTGCTAGGCATTGTCATGGCTGATGTTTCCGGCAAAGGCCTGAAAGCCGCCGTGCAGACCGCCATGCTCAAATACACCCTGCGCGGCTTTGCATTAGAGACTCCCAACAGTCCCGGTCAGGTGCTTGCCCGTGTCAACGACGTACTGTGCAGCCCGATGAGCAGCCATGACGGTTTTGTCACCCTCTTTTACGGTGTCCTGAACACCGACACCGGCGAGATGGCCTACGCCAGCGCCGGGCACGAGCCGCCCCTGCTCCGGGTCGCCCAAACTGGTCTTGTCGACGGCCTTCCCGCCAGTGACGGCCTCGCCCTCGGCTGCCTGCCGGGTGTCCCATTCGGCGAATGCCTCATGACCTTCGCTCCCGGTGACCTCCTGTTGCTCTATACCGACGGCCTCACCGAAGCCCGCGCCGCCGACCAAAGCTTTCTCGGCCTCGACGGCCTGGCCTCTCTGCTCCCCACTGCCGACGTCTCCGCAGAAAGTGCCGTTTCCACCATCTACGACGCCGTCACCCATTTCGCCGCCAACGTCCGCCGCGACGACGTCGCCATGCTCGCCCTCCGCCGCCTGCCATAGAGAGATAACTGCATTGCTGACTGCAAAAGCCGTCACACTTGGATCGGTTTAGGTTAAGGGGAACCTGAACTTGTGAAGACGACCGGACGGGGACCTCTTTTGGCTGGTTATGCTAGGGCTTCTTCTTACTTGTTAGTCTATGGAGTTTCATCTATGGGATTTCTTGTCTCGCTCCTCAAAGATTTAGCTATATTTGTCCCGACGGTCTTGGTTTGCACCATCGCTACAGGTGTGCTTATTTGGCGATGCCGTGCCTGGGGTCTGTGGGTGTCTCTTTTATGTGTTGTGATGATGATTGTTTTCGTCGTGCTTGGCTATGTCCTGGTTCCTGGTGCGATGGATTACCGTAATCCGCAAGGTGGCTTCACTCCTATGCCAATGGGGATTTGCTTTGGGTGCTGCTGGCCGGTGCTTGCTGCGTTGACAAGGTTCCTTTCTGCTAGCCGGAAGCTGTAGTCATTGGGTGGAACAGCGTAAAGATACTAATCCCCTCTAAAGACATATTTTAACGCAAGGAGCTCTTCGATGACTACCAAGTCTTTCACTTTGCGGTTGCCACCCGATTTGTACGCAAGCGGTCAACGGATTGCTAAGAAACTGTATAAAATACTGGGCTGCCCCCCGCCCTGAAGGGCAGGTCTGGAGGCGCAGACGCCAACCGCACGGTGTGCGGAAGATAAGAAACCATCAGCGAACGGCATTTCCGGTCACAGACCGGTTGGCGTCTGCGCCA